>NZ_JBPSEH010000002.1:0-418060 GCF_051488685.1 Melioribacter sulfuriphilus | reverse complement strand
TCCTCTTTTTTGTTTATTCTCTTACAACGCTTTTCATTAAAAAGTTTTTAAATTCTGGATAATTTTTCAGAGGTTTCAATGAGTAAGTAAGATTAGTTTTTTTATGGATGGAAGATACAAATGCCGTAAAGTCGTATGCGTTAATAATTGTTAATTATTTTTTTAAAAAATAATTCTTGACATTAGTATCAAATAACAGTAGATTTCATCACCAGCCGAAAAAATATTATCTATCCTCCTGATGGTTCCGGGTCGAAAGTAAGATAATATTAAATATATTTTTTAATAAAAGACAGAGGGTGCAAATGAAAAAGGGAGTTTTTCTCTTTTTTATTCTGTCTGTTCTAATAGTAGCGCAGAATAAAAGTTTTAAAACACACGACCAGCAAAATGCGGTTGAACAACCGGTAAAAAATTTTTTACGCTCGGTTAGTAGTTACGGCTCGCCGCAATTCAATAATCAATTCTATACATTTAATCCTCTTGTAACGGCTCCAGCTAATGTGAATTACACGCAAGCAGGACTTAGTACTGATGGTTCAAAAATTGTAGCACAAAAATATTATGACGATGGTCCAATTAGAAGAGTAGAAATTGTTCTTATGAATTCAGATGGTAGCGGGGAAACAATTATTTCCGCAGGTAATTCAGATTATAATAATGGGCCAACTTATGGAAATCCATTCTGGAGCGACGATGGATTATATATCGGTTATGTAGAAAGGAATGTATCCACAAATAATAGAGTGCTAAAGTATGAATTAGCCAGTGGCATAACTACCGCTGTTTATGAACCTACAGGAAGTGATGATGTGGCCAATCCCGATTTCCTGGGCTCAAGTACAACATCAATTATATTCTGGGATTATGGCGCTGGAGGTGGTGCCGATCTTTTTATATGGGATGGTACTACACGAACAAATATAACTAACACTTCTAATTATAAAGAATACGAACCGATATCAAATGAAGATGGAACCGTAATACTCTATTGGTCAGGTGAAACTACTGCTGAACCTATCAATACTACTCATACACTTACTTTTAATGGAAGTAGCTGGGTTAAAGATCTGGGTTTTACACCTATCGTCGACAGCTATTGGGGCTACTGGACAGGACGTGACAATCAATATATTGCTGTTACAGTAATGTCTACGAAAGATATTCATCTTTATGATAATGCAGGTAATTTTTTGATGGATTTAACAGGTGCTCAATATAATGGTAGTTCAGGGCAATGGAACTTTGTTGGTTCTCATTTTCAAGGCCCTAATGGTGAAATTATTATGACTTCCAATGCTGGCAGAACTACCAGCGGTAGAGATATTATAAAAGCTACTCCTTACATTCCAGTTCCAACTCTTCCTGCCAATTTATCAGTACTTACATTGCAGACAATCTATTTTAGCTGGTATACAACAAAATATGGAATGAAATTCGATCTCGAAATTGACGATAATATGGATTTTTCATCACCAATTACCATAGCAGCCGATTTGACCGGAACATTCCATTCTTATGACGCATCTTCTTTGATTCCAGGCCAACCATACAAATGGAGGATTACTGGCAAAACGAATACAGGTATTGTTATTAGTTATTCAGATATTTGGCAATTTACAACTCAAGCAGTTCCTGCACCTGTTGCCACTTATCCCACCAATGGAGTGATGGTATATACCCAGAGTCCTACTATTTACTGGTATATTAATTCGTACTATCCAGGTTTATATTATCGAGTTCGATATGGTACGTCGTCGGGCAGCTATACTGAAACGAGCAGTGTTACAAGTAATTTATATCTAACGCTTTCGAGTTTAACGCCCGGCAATACTTATTATTATGTTGTTGACGCTTCGACTTCAAATACATTTTCGACTAATGTAGTAACCAGCAGCGAAGAAAGTTTTGAAATTTTCAGTTCGCCTCCTTTAACTCCACCTATCCCCGTTCCCTCCTGGCCTGTAAGTGGTAATGATTCTTATATAAATCCACCTACTTTATACTGGTATATTACTACTTATATTGACGGATTAAAATACTTTGTTGAATGGGATGACGATTCAAATTTAGATGATACACCTATGGGTAATTCAGGCTGGATCGAAAATCTCTATTTCATGTTGCCTTCTGCTTTGAATGGGGGTACATATTATTGGCGTGTAAGATCGAAAATAGGGGACGGAGGAACGCCATCTTCGTGGTCTACGGTTGAATCTTTTAATATTCCGTCGTTTGCATCTACAGGGGCTCCAGTACCGACACAAACCTATCCAGTGGGCGGGACAATAGTTTATACACTTTCACCAACTTTATATTGGTATGCTTCCTCTGCATACACACTCAATTATGATTTGCGTTACTCGACTTCACTGGACGGTGGTGGCCAATTATTCAATCCAACAACTGTAACGGATTTAAACAATAATTTTTATATTCTTTCAGGTTTATCAGCAGGCACAACTTATTATTGGCAGGTGCGAGCTAAAGTTGCCGGTTCTCCTGGATCGGAGTCTCCCTGGTCGTCAATTGCAACTTTTACGACTGATGCAGGAGCATTCGCCGTTGTTCCTCTGATCGGTTCACCAAATCATGCTCAGCCAATTTCTTCATCGTCGGTGGTTTTATCATGGGTCGTCCCTACAAAAAGCGATTCAAAGCTTACTTATGAGGTTGAATACACTCATGACGCAAATTTCGAATACAAAAATATTATCGGAGGACTCGATAAACCATTTGTAGAAATAAACGGGTTGTATCCTGATAACACATATTATTGGCGGGTGATTTCAAAAACAGAAGAGGGAAAAGTTTCCGACTATTCTTCTATTGGTATCTTTAAAACCGTAAGCAATGTAACAGCTGTCGAAGAGAACGATGTAATCAATTATAATTTTGAGCTTTATCAAAATTACCCGAATCCTTTTAATCCTGAAACGTCCATCAGTTTTTCTATTGGTAAGAAAGACCATGTGATGTTAACTATATATGACATTCTCGGTAAAGAAGTAAAAAGGCTAATTTCGGAAGAACTATCGCCTGGAAGGTATAATCTGGTTTGGTATGGCGATGATAATTATGGGAATAAAGTTGCCAGTGGCGTTTATTTCTACAAATTGATTTCGGGTTCCAATCAGGCAGTAAAAAGAATGCTGTTAATAAAATAATGAACGGTATAGTTTTTTATATGTGTGCCTACTATCACAAATACTGTAGCTTGGTGTCTCTTTAAAATAATTTGATTTTTTATTTATGAAAAAGGGATATATTATTCATAATCCCAATAAAATATTTTTCGTTCAAGCAAAAAAAATCATTAACAATCTCAGAGGATGCATATGAGATATTTGCGATACAGCTTTATAATGAGCATAATCTTGTTTTTTTCAACAACAGATTATGCACAAACACCAATTTCGCCGACTGATGGGCAGGTCGGTGTTTCACAAAGCTTAGCTTCAATAACCTGGACAGACTTCGACGACGGTAATGGCAACGGTCCATACGATGTTGAATTCGATGATGACCCTGGTTTTGGTAGCCCGGAGGCATCATCCTCCAATACTGCATTGACAAGTTTGTCACTACCTGCACTCAACTACAATACTAATTATTACTGGAGAGTTAGAGATACTGACATAGATGGGTCAGGCGGTGACGGCTCATGGCATAATTATTCATTCAAGACTGGTTTTCCAACATTAAGTCTCGATAGTCCTGCAAATGGAGCGGAATTAATGGATAGAACTCCCACGTTGCAATGGAGTACTTCTGCTACAGTCAGCAATGTAACATTTACACTCAATGTTACGGGACCTAATGGATATACGTATAATAATACTGAGACAAGTCCATTTACATTTGCTGCAAATCTTGATTTTGGTACATACACATGGGATGTTACAATCGACGATTCTAATATACCTCTGGATAACACGCCGGTTACGACCACCAGCAGAACATTTAAGGTTGTGCCAGGATTGATATCGCCTGCAAATACACTAACAGGAGTTTCTCTTGAACCGGAATTTTCATGGGACTACGACGGCTCGTCTACTTATTTGATTGAAATAGCTACAGATAATTTCTTCACGAATATTGTTGCAAGTAAGTCTGTTGCCGCCGGTTCTTACAACTTTACAGAAGCAGATGCTGGCATGCCTTTGAATAATAACACTACTTATTACTGGCGTGTGACGGTTAATGGAGCTGTTTCAAGTGTATGGTCATTTACAACTTTGAGTAATCTAACGATTACACAATCTTTTCCATCAAATGCAATGGAAGTAATTCAGTATGACCCACTGTTATTTTCCTGGTATCTGGGAATTCCTGTAGGTTCAATGAAATTTTCTTTGCAGGTCATTGAAAAAAATACAGCTCCAACTCAAAGTGAATGGGCATCAGCAGTAGATAATTATGTCACTAATTCATTAACTACTGACTTTGCTTTTTTTGTGGATAATATTAATACATTGAATCATTCGGCGACAGGATTGCAAGGTAGCTCGAAATATTACTGGCGAGTAGTTGCTTATTATGATGATGGAACTGTATCAAATAAATTTGATTTCTCGGATAGGGTGGCTAAATATTCTTCCGTCTTTTCTTTTACTACAAAAGGCGGCGCAGTTGAA
Organism: Melioribacter sulfuriphilus; assembly: GCF_051488685.1. Lineage (NCBI taxonomy): Bacteria > Pseudomonadati > Ignavibacteriota > Ignavibacteria > Ignavibacteriales > Melioribacteraceae > Melioribacter > Melioribacter sulfuriphilus. The sequence continues at coordinate 413,423 of NZ_JBPSEH010000002.1, read as the reverse complement.
GCTTATCCATCCTGGCCTATCGGCAATGCTACAGTTTATACCCTGCAACCTACATTATACTGGTATACGGTTGAATCAGAACCAGGTGCTACATACACAGTGCTAATATCAAAAACTAATAGTGGTCCAGATAATACAAAGCTCGATGACGAGGCAGTATATTCGTCATACAATGCTGGTGCGAATCTATTCTATACAATTACCTCGAATCTGGATGCAAATACTCATTATTACTGGCAGGTTATAACAAATTACAACACACAAACGAATTATTCTAGCATAGCAGATTTTACGACTTATGCGGCAGCAACTGTAACAGCCTTTCAACCTGTACCATCTCATCCAATTGGCGGAGTTGATGTTTATACAACTTCACCGACTCTTTATTGGTATGTAGCAGGCCTATCAACTGAACTTCGTTATGATATAGAAATTAATACTACAAATACATTTACCGGTACTCCGACTTATACAAATATCAGTAATTTATATTATCAAGTTACTGGTTTAACGGCAGGTTTAACATATTACTGGAAAGTAAGATCATATGAAAATGGAAATCCAGCAAATGCTTCGGCATGGAGCTCTACTGCAAGTTTCACAATCGTAGGCGGTCAATATAGTAGTGCAGTAGCTTCATATCCTGTTGGAAATCCCACGGTCTACACTGCTCGACCTACATTGTCCTGGTACATAGACGGTTCCACTTTAGGATGGAGCGGATTTATTGTGAGGTGGAAAGAAGGAAGTGCGCCGGCAGATTGGGCCACAACTTATGATGGGAGTGTAACAATTAATGATATTAATACTTTGTTTTACACATTTACATCCGATTTAACCTACGGTTCAACATATTACTGAGCTGTTGCACTTTATGACGGTACAAATGCACCGTCGCATGCCGATTATTCTCAGGGTTCATTCACAGTAGTTGGAGGTGGCACGGTGACGGTTGTTCCATCTGCTCCAAACAATGCAAGTATAGTATATGATGACGATGTAACTTTATACTGGTATCTAAACGGTTCTAATCTTGGAATAACTGGATTCGAAATACAATACTCGCAACAGAGTAATTTTGGTAGTCCTGTTACTATAGCTCCTGGTACGGTCGGTAATAATTATTCTTATCAATTGACTGGACTTACACCCGGTGCAACATATTACTGGAGAGTAAGAGGCTATTATTCTGGTTCTAATTACACGCCTTATTCTACAATATTTAGTTTTACTATCGATCCAGGGGCAAGCTCTGTAGTTCCAGTGGTGGGTTCGCCTAAAGGTGGAGTAGTAATCAATACTGCAAAACCAATGTTATCTTGGTTTGTGCCAGCACCTTCAAAATCCGAGTTGAAATATGATGTTGAATTATCGAGCACATCCGAATTCAACGATACCAGAACTTTTGAAAATCTGGCACAGCTGCATGCAGCCGTTGAGACTTTGACTCCTGGAGAGTACTACTGGCGTGTACGTTCTAAGACAGGCAATGGAGATGTTTCGAATTATTCGGAAGCAGGTTACTTTAAGGTAGGCGATAATGTCACAGATCTTGAAGAGTCGCTCGGAGAAGTGCCAGCAGATTTTGCTCTTGAACAAAACTATCCAAATCCGTTTAATCCTGAAACTGTAATAAAATTCTCGCTACCTAAATCACAATTTATTTCATTAAAGATATATAATGTTCTTGGACAGGAAGTAAAAACACTTGTCTACAGAGAATTCCAGGCTGGAAATCACTCAGTCGTCTGGAATGGGAAAGACAATTATGGTAATACTGCCGCCGCAGGTATCTATTTTTACAAAATTGATGCCGGTGAATTTACAGCCGTTAAAAAAATGATTTTAATGAAATAATTTCCGGAAGGGTTGAAGTCATGGGAAAATTAGGAGCCTCAATTTTTGTTATTATCATGTTAGCCGCTATTGGATTGGCGCTCTACGCATGCCATCAAACCTATTTCGGTTAGCATAGATCAAATAAAATTAAAAACGAAGGTTGCACTTTTGTGTGACCTTCGTTTCTGCTATTTTTCCTTTATGAAAATTACCACAAAAAAATTTACACTGTCTCTTAAAGACCAATTTAATATTTCTTACTATTCAAGAAATACAACGCCAGCTGTTCTCGTAAAAGTGGAGGACAATGACAATATTGTCGGCTACGGCGAAGCAAGCTTACCCCAGTATATGAAGGAAAACCAGGAAAGTGTTATTAATTTTATAAAAGGACTCGAAATTTCTGAAATATCGGAATTCAATCAATTGATTGATTATCTCAATTCACTCAATGAAAAAGCCAATTTTAATAGAACTGCTCTGGCCTCAGTCGATATTGCATTGCACGACTATCTCGGGAAAAAACTTAATAAACCTGTAAGAGAATTTTATAACCTCCTCGATAAGAAAGAAATAAAAACTTCATATACAATTGGGCTCGATAGTCCAGAAATGATTGAACGAAAAATCAAAGATGCCGTCGGCTTCGACATTTATAAAATAAAACTCGGGAAAAAACATAACCACAATAAAGAAATTATTCGCATTATAAGACAGGCAACAGATAAACCCCTCTATGTAGATTTAAATCAAGCGTGGGGAGGTATCAAAGACGATTCATCTGAGAACGGTAAGCTGGGTATTGGCTTTTTTAATGATTTCCTGGCATGGCTTGAGGAAAACAACGTAATTCTCGTTGAACAACCAGTACCAGCAGGTGAAGATGAAGTAATCGAGTCATTGAAAGGTAATTCGTCCTTGCCGATTATAGCGGACGAATCGATAAGAAACCTTGAGGATATCGAAAGAGTCGGAGCGTTTTACGATGGATTCAATTTTAAACTGATGAAGTGCGGTGGAATTAATTATACTTTCAAGCTAATCGAAGCGGCAAGATTAATGAATAAAAAAGTGATGCTTGGCTGTATGACAGAAACTTCGTGTGGTATTTCCGCTGCATTACAACTGGCTCAACTTGCAGATTATATCGATCTGGATGGTAACCTTTTGATTAATAACGATCCGTTTGAAGGACACGAATTTTCAAATGGTAAATTTTTATTGAATAATTTTCCGGGATTGGGAATCTCTCCGCTTAAGAATTTGTTTTGATAATGTTATTAAAAAGGAGGGTATTATGCCAAAGAATTACATTTCCAATAAAGACGAAACAGTCCGCATGTTCAAAAATGATTTTTTAGAATCGTTATCCAGAGTGCACTGGAGCGTGCCATTGATAATATATGTGCCGGTAGTTGCTTATCTGTTTTCGCTATCGTTTCGATTTTTCAATATCTGGGAAATTATTTTTTATTTTCTTGCAGGAATAATTGTGTGGACATTTACCGAATATGTGCTACACCGATTTGTATTTCATTATGAACCGAAAAGTGAGACGGGCAAACGCCTTCATTTCATAATGCACGGTGTGCATCACGACTATCCGAGCGACTCGAAACGGCTCGTAATGCCACCTTCGGTTAGCATCCCACTGGCCATCTTCTTTTATATTTTTTATCTCTATTTGCTGGGCAATAAAGTTGTCAGTCCTTTTTATGCAGGATTTCTAACGGGCTATTTAATCTACGATATGACTCATTATGCTGTCCATCATATGAGGATAAAGAACAAATTCTGGCTCGAGATTAAAAAGCATCATATGCGTCATCATTACAAAGACGCTACCAGAGGTTTTGGAGTAAGTCAGAAAACCTGGGATGTTATCTTCAATACTGACTTCAACGAAGTTCAATAAATAATAGTTATTTAATTGCTAAATTTGATAAGCGAATAAAGAACGACTTTCTTACAATGAAAAAAATTTATTTAGTACTATTGATATTTTTATTTGCCGCACACAACTGCGGCAGTGGTGTAAATTCGCAAGGGGATTTCGTAATTAGATTGAATCAGCTTGGATATTTGCCTGAGGATATTAAATCTGGCATTATACTTTCAACAGTGCCTTTGGAAAATGTGAAACTCGAAATCATTGATTTGAAGAACGCTCATAAAAAATTTTATCCTAAGTATTACAATACTGGTTTTAAACACGGCAGATACAACTACACTTATAAATTTGATTTTTCCTCTTTAAAAGAAAGCGGTAAATATATCGTGAGTGCAGGTGAAATAACCTCGTATACTTTTGAAATTGGGGATAACGTATACAGAAAATTAACTGAATCGCTGCTTGATTTTTTTAAAGTTCAGCGCTGCGGCTATACCGACCCTTTGTTGCACGAAGTTTGTCACATCGCAGATGCCACAGCAATTTATGACGGTAAAGATACATTCGAAACTAAAATTGACTTAACAGGTGGCTGGCACGATGCAGGCGACTATATAAAATTTCTGAACACCACCGCATATTCTACCTATTTACTTTTGTTTGCATACGAATTTGCACCCGATAAGTTCGGATTCGACAGAAATAATAACAACGTAGCGGACATTCTCGAAGAGGCAAAAGTGGGATTGGATTGGTTGTTGAGGTGTCGTTATGGAAACAAATTGATAACACAGGTTCAAGATTTACGTGACCACGATGTTGGCTGGCGAATGCCCGAAGACGACCCGCTGACATACGATAGACCTGCGTTTGTGGGCATTGGAAAAAATTTAATTGGAATCTACTCGGCTACTTTGGCACTTGCATCTCGTATCTGGCGAAATAAATTGAACTATCCGAATTTTGCGGATACATGCTTAATTACAGCCACGAAATATTATAAGCTCAAAGACTCCGTTCCCGATATCGACAGTTCTGGTAGCGGTGCCTACATCGATAAAAATTATGAGGGCAAATTATCTCTGGCAGCTGTGGAACTTTATCTATCCACGCGTAATGTTTCTTATTTAACTGAAGCAATTTCATTTGCCGATTCTGCAGGCAGCGACTACTGGTGGAGCTGGGGCAATATAAATGCCTTCGCACATTACAGACTTGCTCATTTCCAATCTCGTTTTGTCGATTATCTTAAAAACAGTCTCAATTCTTTCAGAGACTTCAGCCGAACAAGCTTGTTCGAACTCGGTATTCCTTTAAGCTGGGGAACTAATCATACTTTACTGGGTATTGCGCTAATTGATATTCTTTACCGGAAACTAACAGGCGATAGGCAATACGATACTTTGATGGCTGCTCAAAAAGATTTTATTCTTGGTAAAAATCCGTGGGGAATATCATTTGTTTACGGGTTTGGTTCAAAGTTTACTACCAATTTCCATCATCAAATTTCGTATTTTAAAGGTAAACTTCCTGGCGGATTTGCTGCAGGCCCTGTTGAAAAAAAAATTGTAGATGATTTCAAAATACCTTATAATGGCAACGATAAATTAGCTGAGCATCAAAGCGGCGAATTTTACTACCGAGATGAAAAAGAGGATTACATTACAAACGAACCAACAATCAGTTCAAATGCAGTAGCGATTTTTGTTTACGGTAATTTGAGCAAATAACTCTGTCTTATTCTGAGACGATGTTGATATAATGAAACTCTGTTAGATTAACAAAACTGCGAAAAAAGCAGAAAAATAAATTTTTTTCTGGCATTTTTATTGATTAATATAATTAGTTATTAAAACGAGTTAATCATGATTAATTCAGTAAGAATGATACCATCTGGATTTGAGTTTATCGATAAAAACTGGGGTGGGGTCTACAGAGGTGGCAGCTATTTACTTGTAGGGCCTCGGAAGTCTGGAAGAACTCTTTTAGGTTTACAATTTGCGCTTGAAGCTGCCAGAGCCTCAGAAGTGTGTCTCTATTTTACACTGATGCGTCCCAAAGACTTGATGATACAGGCTGCCTCGCTCAATTTTGATATTCAGTCGTATATGAACCAGAATTTAATTATTGTTATACGCGTGGCTCCACCAAATGAAGTCTACGGTATGTACAATCCAGATGATTATCTGGTCGAATACTTTAAAGATATTCTTACTGTGGTAAATCAATACAATCCTACAAGAATCATATTTGACGAATTGACACCGTTTGTAGGGTTCAAAAATCTCGACTACTTGAGAAATACATTTTTAAATACTGTAGAAACAATTGAAGAGAGGGACATTACAAGTCTTTTTATAATAAGCGAACCTGCCACTCCAAAAGCCCATGCGATAGTTGAAGGACTATCTCAGTTTGTTACTGGAATAATTCGTTTGTCCAAACCGAACGATCGTATTTCTCGTTTTCAGGGCGGAAGAGTAACAATAACGCCGAACGTCGGGCATACCGAAGGTGAATTTACCGCTGAATACAAAATCCGTCCCAATAAAGGAGTTTCAACTGAATTCCTTGAAGATACATTCTCAACGGAAGAATACGAATCTATTTACCCGACAAAAGAAAATCACTTCCAGGGATTTACTACAAAACAGACACGTTTCGATATTCCTCCAGAACCTTACGCCTTTTCAAATATCTATAATTACAACGACTTTTTATTGATACTCAACAATCAGATTGCACTCTACAAAAGCACGGGACAAATCTTTTACATCATCTCTTTCAAACTCGATCCAGTAGCACAGGTAAAGGGCCTGCTGTCGGTCAACCAGTTGCAGAATTCGATAAGGATATCAACAAGCAAAAAAGACAAGATTTGTGTAATCGAAAACAAGGTGATCGTATTGCTGGTAAAGGGGAGTCTGAAAGGCGTGGTCGATTTAATTTCGAATGTACAAAATAATTTACCGAGCAAGGATCCCGCATACCTGAAAGCAGTGATGGAGTATATTTCAATTTTCAATACGGCAATCGACGAACGCTTTGATAACGCTGAATCGTTAATGGAATATGTATTGTCGGCGGAAACATCTGCAACGAATGCTTATCAGCCTTTAAATAAATTTTTAGGATGATGATTGTCCGGTTAAAAATAATTCTTCTTCTGATTTTATTCACATCCAATTTATTTTCTCAAACTCAGTCAGAAGCCATCAAAAAACAGGCTCAAAACTTAATGAACGAAGGTCGATATGCAGAAGCTGTCGACCAGTTGAATAAGTTTATCTCGTTTAATCCTCAGTTAGCCGAAGGTTATCATCTACGAGGTCTCTGTTATGAGCAGATGATTCAATATCAGTATGCTGTCCTCGATTTAAGACGTGCACTGCGACTTGACCCTGCAAATCTGGTGATTTCAAAAGATTTAAACCGTGTAATTTCTTACTGGCATCAGCAGCTCTATCAAAAAATCGAAGGGCATAAACGCGATATTGCTATAAATCCGGATTATCCTTTTTATTACCTGGAAATCGGTAAATCGTATAGATGGTTGGAAGAATGGCAAAACGCGGAATATTGGTACGACGAGTATCTTAAAAGAGATGACAATGCTTCACCCGACGAAATAATTCGCTATACTGAAATTTTAGCCAAGACCGGTTCGATTAGCAAGGGGGAAAAAATATTAAAAAAATATGTTGAACGTTATCCCGACGACTGGCGCTTGTGGAGTAGATATGGCTATTTTACTCTATGGTTAGGTAAGTATAAAATTGCAGAGGATGCCTTTAAACGTGCTCTCGAGATAAAACCATATTTTAAAGAAGCTCAAGATGGACTGGACCTTGCTCAGAACAAAGCTTATCTTCGCTTGAATCAACCCCGCTCGTTCGAAAGAGTTTATCCAATCGACCGTTATTATTCGATTATCAATAGATATCCAGAAAACGATAGCATCCGATTCCTCTTAGCTCAGGATCTCATAAAAGCCAATCGGTATGAAGAAGCTTATCAGCAACTTACATTGCTCCAGAATAAATATTATGACAACGAAAAATTTCAAAAACTTTATAACCTCGTAACAAACTACAGAGATAGTACGAATAATAGCAATATTGCTTACTTTACCGAAATATTGAAAAATAACCCTGGTGATAAGAATGCGGCTTTAAAACTTGCAGAAGCTTATGCGAATTTAATTAAGTACGACGATGCTATTGAAGTTCTCTCAGAATATCTTTCCGATAAGCCTGAAGATGCCGAACTCGATGTGCGATTCGCTTACGCTCGTTATTGTGCCTGGAATTACGAATGGGAAAGAGCCATTGCACAACTCGATAAATTGATTGAATTTGACCCTGACAACACGGATTACAAAGTGCTCAGAGCTCAAATTGCAGTTTGGACTGTACTGGATCTCGATCTGGCTGAAAAATATTTACTCGAAATTATTGAAAAAAAACCTCAAGAATTGCAGGCATATTTATCGTTAGTTTCTCTTTATTCATGGAAAAAGAATTTTGAAGAAGCAAAAAAATATCTTGAGATTGCTAAACAACTTGCTCCAAATTCCCAGCTGGTTGCAAGTGTCGAAAGTACCTATGAGCTCCACTTGTCAGCTTATGAGGAATTAAAAGCGCTTGAAATTCGAGGCGAAGCACAAATCCTCTATTCAGAAGGCAAATGCGAAGAAGCTCGCACTAAATACGAGGAATATTTTAAAAAGAAAGAAGAACCAACACGTGAAGAATATGCAGAATACGCTGGTATTCTCGCTTGTGGCGGTGATAAAAAGGAAGCTTTAACAATTTACGACAGATTACTTAATGAAAAATTCGACCCGAATGATAAATTGGATTTCAGAATATGCGTAGAGAGAATCAAAATTTATCATGAATTAGGGGATAAATCAGCAATTCAACAAGAAATTGAAAAAATTGCCACCATCGAAATTCCCGACACACAAATTCTTTTACTAAAAGCCGACGCTTTTGCCGCTGCTGGTTATTTTCAAAAATCCGATTCAATTTACAGCGAAATCCAGTCACAAACCGACGACCCTGCTACTAAAAAGGAAATTGATCAAAAGTATATATTGATGGCTGGCTACATGACTAAATTGGGACAACTCGACGAAGCTGAAGATGTTATAGAAGAACTTGAAAGCAGAATAGATGATAATGATTTGTTGAAGCAGGTCAGATATCAAAAAATGTTTTTAGGCGATGCTTATGCTGAGCGAAATGAATGGGGTGCTGCAGAAGATATTTATGAAGAGCTGGTGGAAGAATTTGACGATTCTTCAAATATTAGTCTTGTTAAACAAAGATTAAGCTGGATTCCACCTTATGGAATTGAAAAAGGATTTATTTCAGTTCGTAATTTTGTAAGTCGTCTGTTCCCTACGAATATAAATATTACTCCCTATACGACAATGTACATCGACAATTTTGACCTCGATTATTTCAACTATGGTACAAGAGTCGAGGGAGGGTTTCTTGGATTTTTCGGATTGGGGGCACAATGGCAACGCGCTGAATTCAAAAGCGATTCGAAAGCAAAACACCTGACAGGTTTGAAATTGGTTGCCAGCATTTTCCCTCTTAAAAATTTAGTTTTGGCCGGAGGAAAAGGGGCTCTTAATATAAGTAGTGAACCAAGTAGAGATATATGGGATTTTATGATTAGATATGAACTCATAGATACATTTACTACCACTTTTTCATTTGAACGGAACGATGCACGCTTGATTTTACTTTCGCCGCTATTAATTCCATTTAGCCTGAATACCGATATTTACCGATTTAATTCGTCATACAACTACAAACATTCGCTCTATCTTTCATTGTTTTATAATTATCTCGAAGTGTCCGACGGTAATATTGGAAACGATATTCAGATTAGAATTGGTAAACGGTTTTTCACATTTAATACTCTGGTAAGCAATGAAAGAGAAAAAGGCAGTGGTGTGCTCGGCTATGAATATTATTTTGCGGATTATGGTTTCAAAACTCAATTTTATTTTACGCCTCAGAATTATGTATCCCACAGCCTGTGGGCGGATTTTATTCTGGAGAAGAGCGATTATCTTACACTAAAAACGGGCGGGAAAATAGGATATCTGCCATTCCTTGATTTTATTGTTAGTGAACTTTATGCCGACGCTGTTTATAAACCTTTTGAATATTTTTTCATATCTGGTAGAATATCGTATGCTAACAGCTATCGTTACGATACGGGCTATAAAGCATTTTCTGCATATTTGTCACTTTTCTGGAACATTAATTAATGAAAGGAATTATATGAGCCGAGTTACATTAATATTATTATTGATTATATATAATTTTGTTTTCGCATCCGAACCGGTAAAAATTGATTTTATAGCTCCGAAAAATGACGTCCTTTATTTTTCACTCGGTAAGGACGAACCTTTGACCGGAAATCTGGAACAATTGAAATATTTTTTCGAGCAACTCGACCGTTTAAAGAATAAAGACAAAAGTTTGGTCCTCAGGATTGCTCACTTTGGCGATTCGCTGATACAGGGAGATGTAATCTCAGAATATCTCCGCGAATTATTCCAGGAGCGATTCGGAGGTCAGGGTGTAGGTATGATGCAAATTATTGCAAATGATATAAGAATGAGGACGACAACGCGTCATAGTTATTCAAGCGACTGGGATTACGTCTCAGTTATTACCAGAAATCCGGACAATTTACCTATTGGAATAAGCGGTTCGGTTGCTATACCAAATAAAAACAGCTGGGTTCAGTATGAAACAAGTAGAGAATTGAAATCATCTGTTTCGTTCAAATTTGCCCGTTTATTTTATAGCAACGCCGCCGATAATAGTGTAATTGAATATACGATTGATAACAGAGCCCCAGTTAAAATTAATCTAAAGGAAGGGAATGATCTGAAGGAGTTGATTATCGATGTCAAGGGAGAAGCTCATTTACTGAAAATAAAATTTATCGACGGTAAACGACCCTATTTTTACGGAGTTAGTCTTGAAAGCGGTGGTGGCGTTTATCTGGACAATTTTCCTATGCCGGGCAATAGCGGAGTATCGCTAATCGATATTCCAGAAAAAATTCTCCAGGATTTTGCCAGGCTTACAAATTACGGACTGATTATTTTAACCTATGGAGCAAACGTGAACTCGCCCAACAAATCGATTTACCAGTTATATAAAAATAAAATGCTGAAAGTTATTGAACATTTTAGAAAAGCATTTCCCAAAGTTGGATTTATTCTGGTTGGAGTGGGCGATAAAACCATGAAACGGGGCGGACGATTTATTACTAATCCCGACGTGCCATTGCTTTTGAATGCACAAAAGCAAATTGTAAAAGATGGAAATATTGCTTTCTGGAATCTTTGGGAAGCAATGGGCGGCGAAAATTCGATGGAAGATTGGGTCAATTCGAATCCACCTATGGCTCTTAAAGACTATTCACACTTTACAAAGATAGGCGGAAAAAGAGTGGCTGAACTCCTCTTTAATGCAATAATGAAAGCATATTCAGCGAAATAAATTTTTTACTCTTATAACAAGTTATATTAATTTCTTTATACTAAAGAATTAGGTCAATTATGTAACTTATTAGCTTGCAATAGTTTAATTAAAAGACTATATTCTTTATGTCTATTTTTGAGCCATTTTATCTAATTGTAAGGGAAATTAATATTTAGCTGTTTGATTAACGTTCATAATGACTAAAAAAATAATGGCATTTTTATTGAATAATATTTAATGAGTATAGTCTAAATTTGATGAGACAGGAAAAGTCAAAATATAAAATCGTCCTGGATAACAGGGAAATTAAGCCGCCAAAGCGGAATGTGGCGCGTGAAAAAATTCGAACAATCATTATATCGGGTCTAATTTCTTTGTTCCTAATTTTAATGATTATATATACAATGCCTTTTACCGTGTTGACCTGGAGCGGTTTATTCGTTTATTCCTCAATTGTTTCGCTTGTTATCTTCTTGTTTATCCTATTGATTCGTTATTTCGGTATCCTCTTTATGTCATATTTTTACCTGACCAAATATACAGTTGAAACCAAACCGGGATATTATCCCTTCGTTTCTATTATCGTTCCCGTTTATAATGAGGGAAAAATTATCAAATCTTCTATTGAGTCGCTGCTTGAACTCGATTATCCTAATTATGAAATTATTATTGTAAACGATGGTTCGACGGACAACACAGCCGAAGTGGCAGAAAGTCTGGTAGGTTATCATAAAGGAAAACGAGCGATGATAAAAGTATCGCTCATTAACAAACCAAACGGTGGGAAGTCGAAGGCCTTAAATGCCGGTATTCAGTATTCTGAAGCTCAATTTGTCCTCTGTATGGATGGCGATTCACAATTGACTACAGACACCTTAAAAATGGCTATGCGCCATTTTGTTGATCCAGCGGTGGGAGCAGTTGCTGGCAACGTAAAAGTGCAAAATCGTAAAAAGATGTTGACTGATCTTCAGGCACTTGAATATCTTGAAGGTTTGAATTTGGCAAGAAGTGCACAAGGTTTTTTGCAGATGGTCAATATAATTCCCGGCCCAATTGGGGTTTTCAGAAAATCAACCCTCAGAGATGCCGGCTTTTATTCGAGTGATACATTTGCAGAAGATGCCGACATTACACTAAAAATTTTAGCTAAAGGCTGGAAAATTGTATATGAGCCCAAAGCAATCGCTTATACCGAAGCCCCTGCTACAATTTATCAGCTTCTCAAACAACGTTATAGATGGACTCGAGGAATTTTACAGGCTATAAGAAAACATAAAAAATATCTTTATAATCCCACTCTGAATTTCAACAATAGTTTTATAATGTGGTCGATGTTTTACGAAGCGCTTATCTGGCCGGCGATGAACATCTTTGTTAATCTCTATTTTATTATTGTTGCTTTGTTTTACGGAATTCATATTACGCTCTTTCTCTGGTGGGTTGGTATCGCTGTACTCGACTTGATGTCGGCTGTCTTTTGTATAGCGGCCGAAAGGGAAGAGTTCAGACTTGTACCTTATGCAATAATTTACCGTGTCTTTTTTATATTACTGATTGACGTTACAAAGGCTATGGCGACAGTGGAAGAATTTATTGGATTTAGTATGACTTGGGGAAAACTCGAAAGAGTGGGTGCATCCAGATAATAAGTAAATATGAGGAAAGGGAAATGGAATTAATACCGATTTTATCTTTGATAGTTTTGGTAGCAACGATTTCAACGTTCATTCTGGCTGTCGGTGCTTACATTCTCTATAAAATTAGAGAGAAAAAAGGTGTATCTGAAAAAGCAGCTCAACCTGCTGCAATACCAGCAGAGTTGATAGCACCAGTTCCAATGGCTTCAGAATCAGCACAATACAGAAGCACTTTTGAACAACAGGCAGGCTACGAACCCATCAGAGAGCAGATGGAACGACCCGAGCTTAGACCAACTTATGTCGGTCCAGCTCCAGCTTCGTACCAGGGTGAGTTCACGAGAGATTCCGAAAGAACTCCAACTGTTGAACGTCATCGAAAAAAATTTATGCGTTATACCTCCGAAGGCTACGAAGAACCATCCGTTCAGCGGAAAAAAACAGAGGATAACCTCAGGTGGCGGTAAAAGAAAATTATAAAGGACTGAGGGTTAATTACTTAATTATTTTTTTAAGCGGATTAGTTCTGCTTTTCACGGCTCTTCTTGTTTTTTTATTAATACTAAAAAATATCTACGGTAATTACGAAATAAAAGAGATTATTCCGACCAAAGAAAATCTCATTAAAGACGAAAAAGCTGGTAAAATAGCAATCCTTTACTCGCAGTATACACAAAATATGCTGCCAGCTGGCAGTACCTGGCTAAAAGACAATATCGATACCTGGGAACGTTTTGTTACAAATTCCGGATATAAATACGACATAATTGACGATAAAAAAATTGAAGGCAACGAACATTTTGGGTACAAAATAATTGTATTACCCGGTTCAAAATCGTTAAGCGACCGACAGATTATAGCTCTTAAAAAATATGTTGAAGAAGGCGGAAGCCTCTTTGTAACAGGTGGACCAGCCACCTTTTCCGACGAGGGTAAATGGCGAGGATGGGATTTTTTTACCGAAGTATTCGGTCTTAAATTCAACAAGGAAATTAAACCCGAAGAAACTTATAAAATCCACACTCTTAGAGGCAATCTGCCTTTAACAGCCGGTATCCCTACAGGATACGCCCTTAAAATTGCTACGTGGGATAGACCGATCTATGCCGAAGTAATTGAACCGAGAACTACACAGGTTAGCTTCTGGTACGACTTCAGAAGGGAAGCAGGCCTGGTGAGAGAAGAAATTCAGAAAAGTGCCGGTATTGCATTTGGCACATACGGCAAAGGTCGTTTTGTCTGGTTCGGTTTCGAAATCAACTCAGTTTTAGGCGTTCAGAAGGATTTTGTCTATTTCGAGAAACTCTTTAATAATTCAATTAACTGGCTAACCTATAATCCTACTGCATTTACAAAAGATTGGCCGGGAGATTATAAAGCAGCGTTAATATTAGTTCCTACGGTCGACGATGCTCTCGAAAACATTAAGACAATCAGCTCGATTACTAACAAACATAATATCGAGCCAACTTTTTTTATAGACCCTTATACTGCATTGAAAAATAGATCGATCATAAAATCGCTCGCAAAAAGTGGGGAGTTCGGTGCAATTGTCGATATTGGATTTTTAGAATATCCCGAAGATACGGTAAATATGCTTTATGATAAGCAAACTCAATTTTCAAATATAACTTTTGCGCAGGATTCAATTGGTAAAATTATTGGTAAACCGATTAAAGCTATAATGCCATTATACGGTTTTTATAACGATTTCACTTTGCAGGCTCTGGCAAATAGAGATATCGGTTTCCTATTGACTGATTCTCTTACTGACAGATCCGTACCCGAAATCAAAATTCGGAATAATAAACAGATCATGGTCATAACTAAAACAGCAAGGGACGACTATGAAATAATTCGTAACTACGGTTTGACGGAAACAAAATTTCAACGATACACTTATGAAGAAGACGTCGACCGCCTGTTATTTGAAGGTGGTCTTTTTGTTTTTAAGGTACATACGAATTATCAACTGCGCCCTCAATACGTTTCCGTAATTAACGATGTTATTCGATACGCCAAGTCAAAAGATTTCTGGATTACATCGCTGGACGAATTAAAGAATTGGTGGCGTAAGAAACAAAGTCTTGAAGTTCGGTATGAATCAAGAAGTAAAAGGAGAGTGGCAGTAGAAATTACGAATCCAACGGAATATGATATTGAAAATGCAGTAATTGAAGTTAATTTGAATAAAAAAGTGAAAAATGTTAAAATTAGTTCAGACATGTTGAATACTAAAATCCCCCGTTATGAAGTTAGTAAAGATAGTCAATCTGTAATTTTTTATATTGACAGGATGAAATCCCACGAAACACGATCGTTGTTAATCGATTTTGATAATATTGATGAAAATAGTGTATGACCAATAAATTATTTAAATATTTGCCTATAGCAATTGTTATAATAATAGTCGGATGTGTTGAACCAATTACCAATTCTCAGACTACATCATCACAACCTACCATCCAAATTTTTTCACCTGTTACTGGGGACTCCGTAATGGTGGGTCAAAATTTAATTAATTATGATGCCTCCGACGGTACAGGTGGCGAAGGTCTCTCGTTTTATGAAATTTATGTCAACAATACTTTTACCGAACGTTTTGAGCAAAATTCAGATGGTACAAATCCCATCCTCTATCTTAATATTGGCGAAGCACTGCTTGGTAAGCGCATTAGCTATTTTGTAAAAGTTTATAATAAAAATGGGAAAGCCAAAGAAAGCGAAGTACAAAGCAATATTTATGTTAAAGATAAAATCCCCGATGCACCATCCAATCTCATAATAAAAAGAACAGGAGATTATACTGTAACTTTGCTGTGGCAGGACAATTCTACAAACGAGGATGGTTTCGAAGTATGGCGTAAAGAGGGTACAGGAACATACAGTTTGATTACAACTCTACCACCCAATACAATTAGCACAATTGACAACGGGGTTTCTCCGTTTACTGATTATTTCTACAAAATAAGAGCTTTTAACGAATCGGGAAAATCTGAGTTTAGCAACGAAGTAAGCACTTCATCTCTTCCGGGCGGAATGTGGAATCTTCAAGCGGAGGCAATTGGAACTCACATGGTTATCTTGAAATGGAACGATTTTGCTGTAAATGAATTGGGCTTTAAGATTGAAAGATATAATTCTTCTACTGGCGCATGGGTATTGATCGATATTACTGGACCAAATGAAACTTACTATGAAGACCATAATGTGGAAGGAAGCAAGGCGTATAAATACAGAGTCGCATATTTTACTTCAACATCTATAAGCGGCTATTCAAATGAAGCTACTGTCTCGACTTTTTACACGGACGTAGAAGCACCATCGAATCTCAATGCCTCTGTATATGGACCCAATACTGTCCGACTTGATTGGATAAACAACGACAAGTTAAGACTATCGGTTTCGTTGATTGTCGAAAGGAGAATTGGAACGGCGGGCGAATTTAATGAATTGATGTCAGCAGATTCTGACACTACTTTTGTTTTCGATACTTCGGTTATGTCGGGTATAACTTATCAATATCGGATACGACAAAAACTGGGCAACAGGATTTATACGGATTATTCAAATATTGCTACTGTTAAGGTTCCATGACAAAGGAATTAAAAAGTGAATTACGAAAATAAACACGGATTGATTGTCGATAAAAACGGCAAAATTATCGCCGTAAGTGATGAAATTAGAAAATTATTCCCAGGACTTATACCCCAGAATAATTTTTTTCAGTACTGGAAAGATCTCCTTTCCGTTGAGAAAGAACACAAATTCAGAATTCTTGAAAAGTTCGAAGAATGCAAAAGTAAAAATGATGTCACTTCTACAGAATTACCAATTACAATTGATGATAATAAACAAATCTATATATTGATTTATACGCCTTTGAGAAGTGAAAATAATATCTACTTTTATATTGATTTCATTCAGCAAGGCGAATCAAAATCAGAAGAAAGAGATACATATAAAATTAAAATTGCACTGAATCAAATTGAGGAGTTAATTGAGGATAGAGAAGTTTTAAGAGAAATTGAACGAGTCAAAAATTCTTATCCTTTCACTTTCATTGAAAAAATAAAATTCCAGAAAGAAATAAATAATCTTAAAAATTTTTTCTGGATCAAGGACAAAGATGACAAAATTGTTGTGGCTAACGAGGCTTATGCTTCGTGGCTCGGAACTACTGCGGCTAAACTCGAAAATAAGAACGAGAGTGATTTCCTGCCCAAGTATCTTTTGAATCTTTATTCACAAATTAATGATTTTATTAAAAGTAGTTCGAATATTATTGTTGTAAGTGGTTTGAAATCAGCAGGCGCATCAAAGAACTTTTCGATTTATCTCGTTCCGATTTCTGATCTCGAAAATCGTGTTATTGCAATGATTGGCTTTTCATATTTCGAATCAGAAAAACAAACGTTCCATTCCTTGACAGCTCATATTCCTCTGCCTGCTTGTGTGATTGATGCTAATCTTGAATTTACTGAGTACAATGAAATATTCGAAAGCTTATTCGAGTTGTATAAGAAAAAATCCAAACCAATTGAACTATTCGGAAATGAGGCAGTAAATAAGATTACTTCATTTCTTAAAGAGGATAAAAGTCGAACAGAAGATCTTTTCGAAGTCGAGGCGCTGGATAAAAAGCTGTATTCTTTCTCAGTATCAAAAGCAGGCAGCAATCTAATTTTAACTGGATATCAAATTGTAAGACCTGCTGAAAAAACTATGCATATCGGGATCGAAGAATATCTTAAAATTATACCAGACGCCGCTTATGTATATGATCTGGAAAATTTGAAATTTCTTGCCGTAACGGATGAAGCTCTCAAACTCTACGGCTACTCTAAAGAAAAATTTCTCGAACTCGACTTGACGGATTTATATGCTCCAGAGGATGTGCAGGCATTAATACAAAGTGAAGATAAATCCCTTCGCGGTAAGCCACTCAAACATAAAAGAAGCGACGGTAAAGATATCTACGTTACAATTAAGAGCACTGAAATTGTATTTCAAGGGAAAAAAGCTCATTTAAATTTAGTAAGGGAAGTATCCTCAGAATTAAAGGCACGCAGAGAGAGCCAGCTTTATAAACACGTTTACGAAAATACAGATGAGCTGGTTGTATTAACCGATAAAGACGGATTTATTATCTCGGTTAATGATGCTGTACCCCGTCAACTCGGTTATTCTAAAAGAGAACTCGAAGGCCGACCGATCATCAGTATTGTCTCGGATGATGATAGAGCGGTAATTAACAAAAATGTACTTCATTCAGAATCGAATAATACAATTAAATTAAATATTTCGCTCAAAAAGTCAGATGGCGAATTGACAAAAGCCGAACTATTTGCAAATCCGATAAAGAATTATGAAGGGGAGATAGAACAAGTAATAGTATTAATCCGGCTACAGCCAGAAGAGAAAACAAATAAATTAGCCGAAGTAACAAATGAAAGTTCGAATATCGATGCAACTTTTCTCTCGAATTTATTCCACGAATTGTTGACGCCATTGAACGTAATAATGGGCTTTACACAGGACTTATGGGAAAACATCGAAAATCCAAATGAAGAACAGAGAGAAGCAGTCGAAATTATAAAAGAGAATCAGAAAACATTACTTCAGATTATGGATAATGCAGTTGAATATGCTGCATATCTGCGTAAAAATATTAAGTACAAAGTTGAGCAAGTTAAATTAGCCAATTTGATGCCAGAAGTTGAGGATATTATTTCAAAGAGTGTTAAGCAACACGACAAATCTGTTAAAGAAGGAAAAATTTCTTCGTCTCTTATATTCGAAACGGACAAGCAGAAATTTGTAAGTCTTCTCAGTATGCTGTTGAATTTTGCAATTACGATAACAAAAGAAAAAGAATTAAAGATTTCTGCTAAGAAAGTAGACGACGAAAATTTCATTATTTTGATCGACGATTTAAAAGAGGGAGCAAGTCCATACCTTTTGAAAGGTTTACAGGATATACTTACTGACGACGAAAACTTCAGTAGGAAGAATTACGGCTTTTCCAGATTCTCGATGAAATTGGCAAAAAAACTGATGGAAATAATTGGAGCACGTTTCAAAATAATTGGTGAGAAAGATAAAAAACAGGTGGGAATAAGTATTCCATTTAAATTTACTCCATTTGAAGGTGGTGAAGTCGAAATCGAAGAAAAACAGAAACCTGAAGAAAAAATTGAAAAAATATCCTATAATACAATTGAAAAGCAAGCACCTAATATCTTGAAAAAGCTTGACTTATCTTCGATGACCTGTTTGTATCTCGAGGATCAGGTAGATTCTCAAATTTTATTCAAGAGCCAGATGAAGGATCTTAAAACAATTGAGGTAGTACCGAGTTTAGAGAGCGCAATCCCTTTATTAAAAACAAGGCGTTTCGATTTCTTGATTGTCGATATTAATTTGCAGGGAGAATATAATGGATTGGACGTGCTCCGAATTGTACGCAAAATGCCCGGCTACAAAGAGATCCCAATCATCGCATCTACGGCTTACATGCAACCAGGAGCACGGGAAAATTTTATAGCTGCAGGATTTACTGACTTTATTTCTAAACCACTGCTCCGTGATAAAGTAATCGAAATTTTGTCAAGAATTTATTCCGCATCTTAATTATATTTTCGTTCGATAATTCGGGAGGTTGATGCCGGGTAAGTATTTGACATATTACGAATCGCCCATCGGTAAATTGAAAATTACTGCAGACGAGAGCGTTATCAAATCGATACATTTTATGCTTGATATCGACGGCGTTGAATTGGAACAGGAAAATCCAAATGAAATACTCGAAAAATGTGTCTATGAGTTGAGTCAATATTTCAATGGTGATTTACAAAACTTCAGTATCCCGACAGAACCTGAAGGAACAGAATTCCAGAAAAGAGTATGGAATGAATTAAAGAATATTCCATACGGAAAAACAATTTCGTACTTAAAATTATCCAGACAATTAGGCAACGAAAGGTCGATTAGAGCTGTTGCCAGAGCAAGTGGAGAAAATAAAATTCCAATAATCATCCCGTGTCATAGAGTTATTGGTTCAGATAAAAGTCTTGCGGGTTATTCAGGCGGAGTTTGGAGAAAGAAATGGCTGCTCGAACACGAAGCAGCCGTTATTAATAACGAAAAGCAACTTAATCTTTTCTATTAATTATCCTTTCGATTTTGTAAATCTATTATAAAATAACATCAGTATTGTTGCCAGCATACCGATTCCACTTATTACAAGAAATATCATCTGAGGATTGTTCGTATCTTTTGTAAATAATTGATAAACCCAACCACCAAATGTACCGCCGAATCCCCAGGCAAGAGCTATTGGCAAAAACGCATAACCCTGGAACAATGCTTCCTGACCTTTTGGAGCCAGGTCGGCAATATATTCATAGAAGCGCGGAGCTTGTGTCTGTTCACCAATCGAAAAGAGAAATATGCCAAATACAATTACTGGAATACTAACTGATACCTCTGTCCCAAAAATATTATATGTATTTCCATTTGTAATAGGCAGCACAAAATACCAGATTAGCCATGTAGCAGTTGCAAATACAAAACCGATTACAATTGCAGTTTGAGTCGAAATTTTTTTTGTGAGACGGTTAACCGGTATTTGAAATAATATTATCGTCCAGGCTCCGGTCGATAAAATCAGTTCTATTGGAGTATCAAGCGAAATAAAGTCCGATATGTAAAATGGAATTATTATAAAAAATTGCCAGAAAAGTACCCAGTAAAGTCCAAAAATCAATAAGAATGTCATAAAACGAAGATTCGTGAGGACTTTGATCAAATTTTTCAAAACGGTTTTTAAATTCTGCGAATTGTAATTTTGTATCGGATTTTTATAAAAAAATTGCGTTACAATAAACATTAAAGCACAACTTATTGCCGAAACCAGGTAAACAAACTCAATTCCGAAATAATCTCTAACCAGATATGCAAGCAGAGGACCGATAGCCGCTCCGATATTAACCAGCCAGTAATAAATTGCATAACCGAGTGATTTCGTCTCTTCGGTTGTCGAAAGTGCTACAGTGCCAAGCACACTCGGCTTTATAAAAGAACCTCCAAGCGCTGTGAATATCAAAATAATTGTAAGAAAGGGGAAAAGAATCGACTGAGGAATTAAGTTAGAAAAGGTTTTCATTCCTGTTGCTCCAATTAGAAAATATCCTGCCGCCAGAACACCGAATGCAAACGAGAAAGCTTTTTTAAATCCTATTTTATCTGCTATTGCTCCTGCGAAAATTGGAAGTAAGTAAATCAAACCGCCAAAAATTGAGGAGAGCTGTCCTGCTTCTACTTCTGTGAATTTAAGATGATCCCGCAAAAAGATACTTAAAATTGTAGCCTGACCATAATATGCCAACCTTTCAAAGAGTTCCATCCCGTTGGCAACCCAGAAAGACGACTTAAAATTTGATTTTAACCTTTCGATCTTTTTCGATAATGTCATTTATGCACCGTAAAATTATTAGCACTTTTAATTTGGTTTACCAGTAATGTTATAGTAATATTTTGTCTCAATGATTTAGGTGCTTAATATAGTAAAAAATTTTATACGTGCATCGATAACTTGAATACAAAAACACTAACCAATAAAACAGTTAAGCAAAGAAAGCGTGAAGTTATTAATGTAGATCATCTGTACAAAAATTTTAAGTGAAGAAAAAAAATCAAATTTTACATTTAGTTATTCAATCTGTATTTGTTTAATTTTCTAAAAATAATTTTGAGGAGTTTTTATGAAAGTACCCCTTTTGGATTTGAAACCTCAGTATCAATCTATCAAAGAAGAGGTCGACAGAGCGATAATGAAAGTAGTCGAGTCGCAATATTTCATATTGGGACCCGAAGTTGAAGCTCTGGAAAAAGAAATTTGTGATTATATTGGTGCAAAGTATGCTGTCGGTGTATCCTCAGGAACAGATGCTCTCTTGCTAAGTTTGATGGCACTTGGAATTAAAGGCGGGGATGAAGTTATTCTTCCAACATATTCATTTTTTGCCACAGCTGGTGTAGTGGCTCGTCTGGAGGCAACTCCTGTTTTTACTGATATTGACCCTATCACGTTTAATATTGATGTTAAAGAGATTGAAAGGAAAATAACATCTCGTACAAAGGCAATTATACCCGTTCATCTTTATGGTCAGAGTGCAGAAATGGATGAAATTATGGAAATTGCTTTTAAGCATAATTTATACGTTATTGAAGATGGAGCCCAGGCAATTGGTGCTCAATATAAAGATGGACGTTATGTGGGTACTATTGGTCATACCGGCTGTTTTTCGTTTTTCCCGAGCAAGAATTTAGGTGGCTTTGGAGATGGCGGAATTGTTACAACAAACGACGAGGAGATTTATCACAAACTTAAAATCATGCGAGTCCATGGTATGGAACCAAAATATTATCATAAGTTTATTGGTGGAAATTTCCGACTCGATGCGCTTCAAGCTGCTGTGTTAAGGGTAAAACTACCACATCTCGATAAATGGTCTGAAAAAAGAAGATTAAACGCACAGCTCTATTATCAATTATTTGAAAAGACCGGTCTACTTGACGAGAAAAATAACTACTTAAATCCCGAAAAAGTAATTCTTCCTGAAGCGGTCTATAAAAATATTGACGGACTTAAAAACTATCATATCTATAATCAATTTGTAATTCGTGTAAAAGACCGCGACGGTTTATTAGAATATCTTAAAAAGAATGACATCGGCTGCGAAATTTATTATCCCGTTCCTTTCCACCGTCAGGAATGTTTTGCGTATTTGAATACTATAGATAGTGACTACCCAGTATCGAATTTAGCTGCCGAAACTTCACTGGCATTGCCAATATATCCAGAATTGAGTGACGAACAAATTGAGTACGTTGTTCAAAAAATAAGCGAATTTTATAAGTGATATTGAAAAAGGTTGTCTGAAAGTAGTTTTTTATGAGAGGCGCAAATTTCACGATTAATCTCAAATTTTTTTTAGAACAGCAGTTTCAGACAACCCTTTGTTTTATAATTCTTTCATGTACTTTTCAATCAACTCGTTTGATTTCGTTTTAGAATCGGATTCAACAATACATCTAATTATTGGCTCAGTATTCGATTTTCTGAAATGAACCCAGTGGTCCTCAAAGTCAATTCTCAGTCCGTCTTCACTGTTTGGTGAATATTTTGAATACTTCAGTGCGAGTTTGGATAAAATTTTGTCGGGGTCCTTTTTGCCGATTTCAATTTTGCGTTTCACAATGAAATATTCTGGCAGAGACTTTTTTAACTCTCCTAAAGTTCCGCCAAATTCCGTCAGATGCTGAAATAAAAGAGCCGTGCCAACTAAAGCGTCGCGTCCAAAATTTACCGAAGGCAATATAACCCCTCCGCTCCCTTCACCTCCAATAATGGCTTTAACCTGTTTCATCTTTTTGACGACATTTGCTTCGCCCACTGGTGACCTGTAAATTTTCGATCTAAAATTCGCGGCTACGTCATCAACAGCGCGAGTAGTAGATAAATTTACGACAACATTACCACGTTTTTTTGATAAAATAAATTTAACTGCCTGAGTAATTGTATTTTCTTCTCCAAAAGGTTTACCCTCTTCTGTGATTAATACAAGCCTATCTACATCCGGATCAACAACAATTCCGAAATCAGCTTTATTCTTTTTGACGAGTTTCATAGTTTTAGTGAGGTTTTCAGGTACAGGTTCAGGCAGTCGTGGAAATATGCCGTTCTTTTCACAATTGGTTTGGATAATTTCGCAGCCGAATTTTTCGAGAAGATACGGCATCGAATAAGCACCTGCACCGTTAACACAGTCAAGTACAACTTTAAATTTTTTCCTGCGAATTTTCTTCAGATCGATGTAAGGCATAGAAAGCACAGCATCGATATGCTCGTAAAGTCCTTTACTGTATTCAGTTACCGTTCCGAGTTTATTCCACTTCGCATAATGTTTTTGAGTCTCTTTCAAAAGTGAAATCATTTTATAGTGTTCTTCTGGGCTCATAAACTCGCCTTTATTATTCAGCAATTTTAATGCGTTCCATTCGTTTGGATTGTGACTTGCTGAAATCTGAATACCGCCTGCTGCTTTTAAATTTCTTACATTGAAAAGTACAGTGGGTGTGGGGCAGATGCCCAGGTCGATTACGTCGTTTCCTTTTGCAATCAATGTCCCGATTACAAGATTTTTTACCATATTTCCTGATATTCGACCGTCACTGCCAACTACAATTTTACCTTTACCGCAAAAATCTGCATATGCAGAAGTGTATTCTACAATCGTGGAAGGGTAAAGACCT
Source organism: Melioribacter sulfuriphilus (assembly GCF_051488685.1). Lineage (NCBI taxonomy): Bacteria > Pseudomonadati > Ignavibacteriota > Ignavibacteria > Ignavibacteriales > Melioribacteraceae > Melioribacter > Melioribacter sulfuriphilus. Next base: position 389,211 of record NZ_JBPSEH010000002.1, on the reverse strand, counting down.
TCGCCAATGATTCCTCTTATTCCTGATATGCTAACCATTAAAGTGTCCATATTACCTCTTATTTTTTGAAAAAAAACACAAAAATAATAACAGAAATGAATTATTAATTCGAACAAAAAACAAAATAAATTTAAATTTTCCCGAAAAATTTCGATAATAATTGCGGATGAATGAGCCCGCAGATAATAATGAATCAAGAAATAGTAAATAACGAGCAGTGGACTCAAATTGACCCGTATGGAGTTCTAAACGTATTAATTGATACGGATGAGATGTTTTGTCTTCTTGACCAGGATTACAAAATCCTGAAGTGTAATAATAAATTCAAATCTTATCTAATTTTGTACGACGGATTAAATCATGATGAAGGTGAAAATTTTCTGGAAATCTTTCCATTTGAAGACAGATTGTATTGGGAAAAGAATCTTGAAAAAGCTCTAAAAGTAAAATCGTTTTCTGAGGTTTATACATCCCCAAAACTCAAAGACAGGTACTTCGAAATTAATTTCCATCGTTTAAAGCTCGATGATAAGAAAAATGGAATTGTACTTAAAGTCCGAGACATTACCGAAAAGAAAAATATTGAAGAGAAGATAATCCAGAGTGAATTATTTGCTCAATCGATTTTATCGACTTCACCCGATGCAATCGTTACAACTGAACTTGACGGTACAATTTCTTACGCGTCAAATAAGTTTTTGTCGTTGCTCGGCATCGAAAAGGTTGAAGATATATTTTCGAAAAATATCCTCGATTTCATATTTGAAGATGATAGGGAACTGTTCAAAGAGAACATTTCTGTTGCTGCAACCGGCACCCCAATAAAATCGTATCTATTTCGTCTTAAAGATAATAATGGCAACGCAGTTTATGCCGAGTCGAATATCGGCGCTATTCTCAACGAAAACAAGAATCCTGTATTAATTCTCTTTATGATCCGCGATATTCAGGATCGGATAGAAGCTGAACTGGAACGAGAAAAATTGCTTCAGGATATTGCATATTCGCGAGATCAGATAGAACAGGAAGCTGCTCGTTATGTCGAGCTTAACGTCCAACTTGCCGAATCAGAAAAAAAATTACTTGAATTGAATACAGCAAAAGATAAACTCTTTTCAATAATCGGGCACGACCTAAAAAATCCCATTTTTACTATTCTCGGTTTTTCTCAAATTCTCGAAGAAGATTATAATGAAATGACCGACGAGGAAAAACTCGGATATATAAAAACAATTTATCAAACTGCAGCCTCAATACAGAAATTGCTCGAAAATTTATTAACCTGGTCGCGCGCACAAACCGGCCGCCTCGAAGTCAATCTCGAACCTCTATCGATACGAAACGTTATAAAAGAAACTGTGGATATTGTAACTACGCAGGCGGAAAAGAAAAATATCGAAATCAAAGTAGACATTAATTCGACATTGATGGTTTATGCCGACAAAAATTTGTTCGAAACGATAATAAGGAATTTATTGACAAATGCAATCAAGTTTACGGATCCAGGCGGACAAATTACTGTTTCAACACGTGACGAAAATGGTTTTGTAGTCATTGCAGTAGAAGATAGTGGCATAGGTTTAAGCGAAACCGATAAAAACAAACTTTTCAGAATTGACGTCAACAATGCAGAAATAGGGCAACACAAAGAAAAAGGAACAGGATTAGGTTTAATCCTATGTAAAGAATTCTGCGAAAAAATGGGCGGGAAAATCTGGGTTGAAAGCGAACTCGGAAAGGGAAGTACTTTTTATTTTACGGTTCCAATCTTTCAATATATCAAGAGATAACTCCATTTTTCGTATCTTAACTCACCTTTTTTAAAGATTATTAAAATGCTGGAACTCCTAAACAGTAGACTAATTGAACATTTCGGTTTGCCCGAGCGGAATAGACGCAAGCCCGAGCCACTGGATTTGTTAATTGCCACAATTCTTTCTCAAAATACTAATGACAATAATTCTTACGAGGCCTACCTAAATCTCAAGCAAAAATTCCCTAACTGGAGCAAGCTGGCAAAATCGCCGTTAGGTCAAATCGAAAAGGCTATTAGAAAAGCGGGATTGACCAGGCAAAAAGCGCGTACAATTAAAAATCTGGTTGTAAATCTTTCAAAAGAAAATCGTCTCGATATGAATTTCCTTAAAAAAATGAAGAACGAAGAAGCTCTCGAATTTTTAACTTCGTTTAAAGGTGTCGGAGTTAAAACTGCCAGTTGTGTACTCCTTTTTTCTTTGTACAGAAATGTCTGTCCAGTCGACACTCACGTTCATCGAACATTAAATCGGATTGGCATTGTTAACGAAAAATCGCCCGATAAGACATTTCAAAAAATTAATGAAAATCTTCCCGATGGAATTGCACATTCGCTTCATACAAATCTAATTAAACTGGGCAGGGAAATTTGCCGTCCCACAAATCCAGATTGCACAATATGTCCTGTAGCAGACCTGTGTGCATATCCGGAGAAAAACAATAATAGAGCACCGAAACGAAAAAAAAGTGACTTTTTATTACTCGATAATGTTTAATTTCCTTTCTAAGATAATTTGTCTTTTGAACGTAAAATCTTCTATATTTGTTAAACCCAAACAAAAGTAGAAGTTTAATTTAGTGCATTTTATTTGCCTTATATGAAGGATAATCAAATTAGAGAATTAAGATACTGTGATCTCGGTTTTATCGATTATGATGAAGCATGGGAGCTTCAAAAAAGAATTTTTAATCAACGTTATGCTGGCAAAACAGGTGATACTTTTTTCTTGCTCGAACATCCTCATACATATACGCTTGGTAAAGTAGCTTCGAGATCGAATTTATTGTTGACAGATGAACAACTTACGAAACGGGGAATTAAAGTTTATGATATTGACCGAGGCGGAGATATTACATACCACGGACCGGGGCAGATCGTTGGCTACCCAATAATCGACCTTAAGGAGTGGAAAGAAGATACACACGCTTATTTGAGGAATCTGGAACAACTTATTATCAACGTATGCAAAAAACATGGACTCGATGCCGGTCGCAAAGAAGGTTTAACAGGAGTATGGATTGAAGATCGTAAAATAGCAGCAATTGGAATTAAAGTAAGTCGCTGGATTACAATGCACGGTTTTGCTTTCAACATCAATACTGATTTATCCCTCTTTGACGGTATAATTCCGTGTGGCATAAGAGATAAAGAAGTGACATCGCTTGAAAAAGAAACTGGTAGAACACACGATATCAATTCTATTAAAAAAGAGCTGGTGGAAGAATTCGTGAAAATATTTGAATACCGTCATTACGTTGAGTTCGATAAAGGTCACTTCCTTAATTCACTAAAAGAATTTGAAAGGGCGGCGAATGAAGAAAGATAAATCTGAGCTAATCTTAAATGAAGAATTAACTCCTACGGGCAAGCTCGATTCATTCGGGGGCATGACGAAAAAAGAATTGTTAAATGTCCTTCGTTTGATGATAACGTCCCGTACGATCGACGACAAACAACTTACACTATTGAAGCAAGGTAAAACATTTTTTCACATACCCGGTTCAGGGCACGAAGCAGTTCAAATTGCATTTGGACTTCAAATCAAAAAGGGAATCGACTGGGCTTATCCATATTACAGAGATCTCGCATTCATGCTGGCTGCCGGAACTAAACCGGAGGATGTATTCCTTCATTTTCTTGCCCGTAAAAATGATCCGATGTGCGGAGGCCGACAGATGCCGTGCCACTGGTCGTCTAAAGAATTAAATGTGCCCACACAATCGAGTCCAACCGGCACACAGTTTTTGCAAGCCGTCGGTACTGCGCTTGCTTTGAAGAAAGAAAGAAAAGATGGCGTGGTTTATGTTAGCAGCGGCGAAGGAGCTACCTCTGAAGGTGAGTTCTTCGAGGCAGTTAATTGGGCGTGTCGCGAAAAGCTGCCGGTCGTATTTTTAGTTGAAAATAATAAATGGGCAATTTCCGTCCCCGTAGAAAATCAAAATGCGGGAAGAAATTCTTCCGTTTCAGAATTGCTAAAGGGCTTTGAAAATTTACTCCGTTTCGAAGTTGACGGAACGGATTTTCTTAAAGTACATGCGATTGCGAAGTCGGCTTTTAAATATGCACGCAATGGAGAAGGACCGGTTATTGTTGAGGCTCATGTAGTAAGGCTTTTTTCACATTCATCTTCGGACGACCAGAAAAAATATCGAACTCCTGAATCGCTGGCTCAAGACGCACGGAAAGATCCAATTAAATTATTCTCTGAGTTTTTAATTGACAGGGGCTTTTTGAACGAACTGGCACTTGAGGAACTCTACAAAGAAGTCAGAAACCATATTACTGCAGCTGCCGACTGGGCTTTGAAGCAACCAGAACCAGACACAGATTCTGCCATTAAATATGTCTACGACGAATCGGACAAGAAATCGAAGCTTAATTATGAAAAATCGAAAAGCTTCGGAAAAAATATTGTAATGGTCGATGCAATTAATCATGCACTGAAAGAAGAACTCGAATTTAACGATAAGATTTACCTCTTCGGCGAGGACGTGGCGGACAAAAAGGGTGGAGTGTTTACAGCCACTAAAGGTCTTTCAACACAATTCGGCAACGAACGAGTTTTTAATTCTCCATTAGCCGAAGCAAGTATAATCGGAGTTGCCATTGGAATGTCTCTAACAGGATTAAAACCATGTGTCGAAATCCAATTCGGTGATTATATATGGCCTGCATTCATGCAGATCCGTGACGAACTCGTTATGTATCGTTATCGTTCGAACAATCTATTCGAAACCCCAGTGGTGATACGTGTGCCTGTCGGAGGATTTATTCACGGCGGATTATATCACAGTCAAAATATCGAAGGTTTTTTTGCACACATGCCGGGACTTTATATTGCATATCCTTCAAATGCAGCTGATGCAAAAGGATTATTAAAAACGGCTCTTCGAATCAACGACCCGGTTTTGTTCCTCGAACATAAAGGTCTTTATAGACAAAGTTATGCCACATCGCCCGAACCGGATGCAGGGTATCTTATTCAGTTTGGAAAAGCTCGAAAAGTAACCGAAGGAACTGATTTGTCTATAATTACTTACGGCGCAATGGTGTACGAGTCAACTTTTGCAGCGAAAAAGCTGAAAGATGAAGGTTACTCGATTGAAATTATCGATATAAGAACAATATCTCCCCTTGATTTCGACATGGTAGCCGAAAGCGTGAAAAAAACTGGCAAGGTGGCTGTTATTCATGAAGATACACTTACGGCAGGTTTTGGCGCTGAAATTGCCGCACGGATTTCAGACGAGTGTTTTGAGTTTCTCGATGCACCAGTTAAAAGAATTGCCGCAAAAGATAGTCCAATTCCCTATGCTCCAAATCTTGAAAAATTTGTGCTGCCAGATAGAAATAAAATCTACGACCAGCTTAAATTATTATTGCAATATTAATTCGAGGTTTTGATGAAAGTTGAAATAATTATGCCGCAAATGGGGGAAAGTATTACCGAAGGAACAATAATCAAGTGGCATAAAAAAGTTGGCCAGCAAATTAAAAAAGACGAAATATTATTCGAAATAAGTACAGACAAAGTCGATACTGAAGTGCCAAGTCCAGAAAACGGAATACTGAAAGAAATCCTTGTACAAGAAAACGAATCGGCTGAAGTTGGTAAAGTTGTAGCAATTATTGAAACAGATAATACTGAATATATCGACAAACTTGAAGATACGCCTACCACCACTCAAGTTGGAGGCCAGATCATTGATATTGTCATGCCAAAGATGGGCGAATCAATCACAGAAGGAACAATTATCAAATGGCACAAAAAGGTCGGCGAAAAAATTAATAAAGATGAGATTTTATTTGAAATCAGTACGGACAAAGTTGATACCGAAGTGCCATCGCCCGAAGAAGGAATATTGTTAGAAATTCTCTACAACGAAAATCAAACTGTTGAAGTAGGACAACCTGTTGCAAGGCTTAAAACCACAACGGGATTGCAGCCTCTCCCTTCGGTTACCGAGAAGTACGAAACTGCCGAAAAGAAAGAAATCGAATCGATTGAAAAGCCAGTTCAACATAAGGAAGACTTCCGAAAAAGTGAAACTCGATTTTATTCTCCATCGGTCATCAATCTTGCAAGAGCCGAAGGAATTCCTTTGAGTGTACTCGATACTATCGAAGGGACAGGATTAAAGGGAAGACTAACCAAAAAAGATCTGGAAAAGTACATCGAGTCAAAGAGATCATCCACAACAACTTCAGAGCCTGGCCAGCCAGAGAAGTTTGAAAAAGCAACAGGTTCTACTTCTACTGGCGAGGAAATTATTCCGATGGATCATAATCGCCGCAGGATTATGGAACATATGGTAAGAAGCAGAGATACTTCAGTGCATGTTACTGCAGTTGCGGAAGTGGATATGTCGGTTATTTACAATTTTATCAAAGAGAGTAAAAACAGATTCACTATTAAATTGACTTACATGCCGTTTATAGCGTTTGCTACAGTGAAAGCTTTACAGCAATATCCACTCATGAATTCATCGATTGAAGGAACAAACATTATAATCAAAAAATACATCAATCTCGGTATTGCAGTTGCAATTGAGCCAAACGGATTAATTGTGCCGAACATTAAACACGCGGAAGAAAAAAGTGTACTCGGATTGGCAAAAGCTATAGCCGATCTGAGTGAACGCGCCCGATCAAAAAAGCTTGTGCCGGAAGATGTTCAAAATGGAACTTTTTCAATAACAAATTATGGAGTATTTGGTACATTGATCGGTACGCCGATTATAAATCAGCCTGAAGTTGGTATTTTAGGCGTAGGTGCTGTCGTAAAGAAACCTGTAGTTGTTGAAAATGGGGGAGTCGACTCGATTGCAATTAAACCTATGCTCTATTTATCGCTCAGTCACGACCATCGTTTGATTGATGGTATGATTGGTAGTAAATTTCTAATGTCGATTAAAAATATTTTAGAAAATTTCGATACAAGTTCTGTTTAATTCTTAATTCGGAGATTAAATGAAAATCAATCAACATCAAAAAAATTTCAAAGAAGCAATCGAAAAAGAAAGGCCGGATTTAGGGAAAAGACCCGAATGGTTGAAAGTACGACTTCCTTCAGGTGAGAATTATAAAGATGTGCATCGCTTGATGAGGCAAGCGAAGCTTAACACTGTATGTGAAGAAGCTCGCTGTCCAAACATTGCTGAATGCTGGAACAGGCGTACTGCAACTTTCATGATACTTGGGGACGTATGTACGAGAAGTTGCGGATTTTGTAATGTTAAATTGGGACTCCCTTCCGAACTTGACCTCGATGAGCCCAGACGTGTGGCAGAATCGGTTGAGCAGTTGAAATTGAAACACGTTGTAATTACTTCTGTCAACAGAGATGAACTTAAAGATGGGGGTGCGTCAATCTTTTCTGAAACTGTAAGGCTCATTCGTTCTAAAATGCCCTCTACTACAATTGAAATTTTAATACCCGACTTTAAAGGTGATACCGAGTCATTTGAAATCATAATGAAGAATCCACCAGACATTCTGAATCATAATCTTGAAACTGTCAAACGTCTCTATCATGCTGTTCGTCCTCAGGCAAAATACGAAAGAAGTCTTAAACTAATCGAATGGTTCAAACAAAAGGGATTGAGAACGAAAAGTGGAATTATGGTTGGTATAGGAGAAACAAAAGAAGAAGTATTCGAATTGATGAAAGATTTGTACAATGCTGGCTGCGATATAATGACTATAGGTCAATACCTTCAACCTACAAAAAATCATTTGCCAGTACATCGTTATGTTACACTGGAAGAATTTAAAGAATATAAAGATTTCGGATTAAGTCTTGGATTCAAAGCTGTTGAATCTTCACCTCTTGTGAGGAGTTCTTACCACGCGGATAAACACGCTACATTATCCTAACTGTAAGAAATCGATATCTCAGGTTTGGAAATAGGACTATTGCTCCTTTAATATAAATTCAAAACCTTCCCTTTTAGGCTTTATTTTTTGCCAATAATCATTATTTTAAACAACAAATTTTGTATCTCTATTTTGGCATGTTAGTTTCTAATGAAGGAACTATGAAGCTATTACTAATTGAAATACTACTAATCTTATACCTTAAACCGAGGAAAGGTTATAGCAAAACTATAACCTTTTTTTATTTTAAATAAACTGAGGTAAATATGGCAAAAGTAAAAGGAGATATCCTGATTGATATCGAGAAATGCAAAGGGTGTGAAATTTGCACGGTTGCATGTCCGCAATCAACACTCGAGCTTTCCCGAAAGTTAAATTCGAAAGGGTATCATTACGTTGTTAAAGTCAAAGATAATTGCACAGGGTGTACAAACTGTGCTCTGGTTTGCCCAGAAGGCATAATCAGAGTTTATCGCAAGACCGATAAAGCGAAAAAAGAACACCTTGCGACAATAACCGACGTCAAAAATGATATAACAATAACGGTGCGGCAATGAAAAAAGAACTCCGTTTAATGAAAGGTAACGAAGCTCTGGCCGAAGCCGCAATTCGAGCCGGCTGCGATGGTTATTTTGGTTATCCTATTACTCCGCAATCGGAAGTATTAGAGTATCTTTCAAAAGAAGCTTATAAAAGAACTGGAATGGTCGTTCTACAGGCCGAAAGCGAAGTTGCATCTATTAATATGGTCTATGGAGCCGCTGGTACTGGTAAAAGAGTTATGACCTCTTCCTCCTCGCCGGGAATAAGTCTTATGCAGGAAGGAATTTCATACATCGCATGCGCTGAACTTCCCTGTCTAATTGTTAATGTTATGCGAGGTGGACCCGGTCTCGGGACAATTCAACCCTCGCAAGGAGATTATTTCCAGGCTGTTAAAGGCGGCGGACACGGCGATTATAAATTAATTGTTCTCGCTCCTTCGACTGTACAGGAAATGGTCGACTTCGTTCCCCTTAGTTTTGAACTCGCATTTAAATACAGAAATCCGGTCATGATCCTTGCTGACGGAGCTTTAGGTCAGATGATGGAAAAAGTCGAACTCTTTGAACCAATTCCACGCAAAACCAATATCGAGGAATGGGCTACAGTTGGCAAACCGAAAAATAGAGAGAGAAATGTGATTACTTCCCTTCATATAGAACCCGATAAAATGGAAGAGATTAACAATAAACTCCAAGCAAAGTACAGAGAGATAGAAAAAAATGAAGTCCGTTTTGAAATGATTAATTGCGACGATGCAGATATAATTATTGTCGCTTTTGGATTGGTTGCCAGAATTAGTTCGAAAGCTGCCGAACTTGCCCGCCAGAAAGGCTTGAAAGTCGGCGTATTCAGACCAATTACTCTTTATCCTTTCCCTTACGTTAAATTGAATGAACTTGCTAGTAATGTCAAAGGTATTCTCGTTACAGAAATGAATGCAGGACAAATGGTTGAAGATGTTAAACTTGCGGTCAATGGCAAAGTCGAAGTTCATTTCTACGGTAGAATGGGAGGAATTGTCCCATCTCCGGAAGAAATACTTACTCAACTTGAAGAAAAATTTTCGGGAGAATTGGTATGATCGACAATAAATTACAAGAAGAAAAACACTTCGAAGAAATGATTGCCGAAGAAAGCATCTGTGTTGAAGAAAATTTAGTCTACGACAGACCGAAGACCTTAATTGATACACCGATGCATTATTGCCCGGGCTGCGGCCACGGAGTAGCGCATCGTTTAATTGCAGAAGCTATTGACGAACTCGGAATTCAGGAGAAAACAATCGGTGTGGCTCCGGTTGGTTGTTCTGTTTTTGCATATAATTATCTAGACATCGATATGACCGAAGCAGCGCACGGCAGAGCTTCGGCTGTGGCTACTGGAATTAAAAGGATGCTGCCCGATAAATATGTATTCTCTTATCAAGGGGATGGTGATCTGGCAGCAATCGGTACAGGCGAAACTATTCATACATGTAATCGGGGCGAAAACATTTTAATCATCTTTATTAATAATGGTATTTATGGAATGACTGGTGGACAAATGGCCCCAACAACACTCGTTGGTATGAAGTCAACTACAAGTCCCGAAGGCAGAGTTCCCGAAATAATGGGAAACCCCCTCAAAATTACAGAGTTAATTGCGCAATTACCTGGAGTTTATTACTGCGCGCGTGTAGCAGTAAATACTCCTAACAATGTCAGAAAGGCAAAAAAGGCAATCCTCAAAGGCTTTCAATATCAAGACCATAAGAAAGGTCTCTGTTTTGTAGAAGTTGTTTCGAATTGCCCGTCAAACTGGAAAATGACACCAGTGGAAGCCAATAAATGGCTGGAAGAAAATATGTTGCACTTTTATCCACTCGGCGAACTGAAAGTTCCAGAAAATCAAGGAGAGAAGGAATGACCGAAGAAATTATTATTGCTGGATTTGGAGGACAGGGGGTTTTATCTCTGGGACAGATATTATCTTACGGCGGAGTTATCGAAGATAAAGAAGTCAGCTGGATGCCGTCATATGGTCCTGAGATGAGAGGTGGTACAGCAAATTGTATCGTAATTATCAGCGATACTAAAATTAGTTCTCCGATAATATCGAAATTCGACACATTAATAGCGCTAAATCAACCCTCGCTCGATAAATTTGAAAATTCAGTTAAAGCAGGGGGACTTTTAATCTATGAAGCCAGCACAATTATAAATCCACCCAAAAGGAGAGATATCGAAATATTGCCAATCGAAGCAGCAAACGAAGCTGCAAGTCTTAAGAATACGCGTGTGATGAACATGATAATACTTGGTGCCTATTTGAAGAAAAAGCCAATAATTTCTTTCGACACGGCACTCGAAGCTTTAAAGAAAGTTTTGCCCGAAAGATATCATCATCTAATTCCTCTAAATAAACAAGCAATTGAAATTGGTATGGACTTAGCAGAAAAAGCCATTAATGTCTACCAGAAATTATAATTTTCTAATTTTACGTAAAAAGTCGTCGACCCCCTGGGAATTTTGCATTATTGGAGGTCGACGACATTTTTTTAAAAAAATGCTTGCAAAATAATTTAAAAATGCAGAATTTTCAGGTGTCTTAATCGAACTATAGTAGAATTGAAAGAAATTCAACGCCTGGATTTTCAGGCAAATCAACTTTGTCTTAATCGAACTATAGTAGAATTGAAAGGCGATATTCGGCCTCTGAATAATTCTCTTTGTTGAGTCTTAATCGAACTATAGTAGAATTGAAAGTTAAGACTTGCTGAATTTGAGGATTGTTCTCAGATAGTCTTAATCGAACTATAGTAGAATTGAAAGTCGAACGACAGGGCGTCGGCTCGTATGCTTCTACACAGTCTTAATCGAACTATAGTAGAATTGAAAGATACTAAATCTAAATAATATCAGATGACAACGGAGCGTCTTAATCGAACTATAGTAGAATTGAAAGCCTTGCCGCCGCCGAAAAATATAACTAACAAATCAGTCTTAATCGAACTATAGTAGAATTGAAAGAAATGCGTTTGTTGTTTTGGTTGACAACTGCACTGAGTCTTAATCGAACTATAGTAGAATTGAAAGCCTTTCAGGATTATTGTGTATGAACCAGGTACTGCAGTCTTAATCGAACTATAGTAGAATTGAAAGATGCCCGCCGTCATTCTCTTGAGCAACGATTTTAAACGTCTTAATCGAACTATAGTAGAATTGAAAGTAAAAACATAGAGTTCGTTGAATCATTATTAGTATACGTCTTAATCGAACTATAGTAGAATTGAAAGAATACCGTACGGCTTGCGTAACGGTATAAAGCATCGTCTTAATCGAACTATAGTAGAATTGAAAGAGAAACGAGTTGGCTTCATTTTCGCAGGCAATCATAGTCTTAATCGAACTATAGTAGAATTGAAAGTGATTTGTTATGATTTATTTCTATGACTAACCAATCATGTCTTAATCGAACTATAGTAGAATTGAAAGGCTGTTCAAATCTTGCCTCAATTCGCTTTTTTACTGGTCTTAATCGAACTATAGTAGAATTGAAAGGTTTATATTTGGGAAGAGAACCAAGTCAATGGATATGTCTTAATCGAACTATAGTAGAATTGAAAGCATATATATTACAAAAATTATATCTGCATCTCCGGTAGTCTTAATCGAACTATAGTAGAATTGAAAGAATATTGTCTTTAGAGAAAAACTTCGACAGAAATAGTCTTAATCGAACTATAGTAGAATTGAAATAAAATTCGTACAAAAATCGTAGGGTTGAACTCTTCAGTCTTAATCGAACTATAGTAGAATTGAAATATTCGCTGTCCATCTTAAATTTGTTGCTTTAATTTCCGTCTTAATCGAACTATAGTAGAATTGAAATATAGATTCTTCTGCTATCACATATGCACCACCCAGTCTTAATCGAACTATAGTAGAATTGAAATTTTTTATTTTGGCGCCCGAAGGCGCCTTGAAATTTTAGTCTTAATCGAACCCCGTCAAAGACGGGCAGGTATAGTAGAATTGCCCCCGCCAACGGCGGGGGTCGCCGTTCGTCCCACTAAACGAGCGGGACTCATTCCGAAAATCAAATGGTCCGACGAGTCACGCAACGACGTGACGAGTCGTCCCGCCAACGGCGGGATTAATCGAACTATAGTAGAATTGAAATGATATTGCTTGCTGGATGTGCGAAAAGTTATATAGTCTTAATCGAACTATAGTAGAATTGAAATCTGAATGAATTCACGCGCTATTGTAGTCAATCTGCGTCTTAATCGAACTATAGTAGAATTGCCCCGCCAAAGGCGGGATCGTCGTTCGTCCCACTAAATGAGTGGGACTCACTCCGAAAATTGAGTGGCCCGACGAGTCACGCAACGACGGGATTAATCGAATCCGTCTGAGTCGGACAAGCCCCGTCAAAGACGGGCAGGTATAGTAGAATTGCCCCCGCCTATGGCGGGGTCGTCGTTCGTCCCACTAAATGAGTGGGACTCACTCCGAAAATTGAGTGGTCCGACGAGTCACGTAACGGCGGGATTAATTGAGTCCGTCAGGGTTCGGACAGGTCCGTCAGAGTCGGACAGGTCCGTCAGGGTTCGGACGAGTCCGTGAGAGTCCGACAAATATTGTAGAATTGCCCTCAAGTAGATATATCTTTACTATATGTTTTGGTTATTAAATTTTATACAGACGATTCCACAATATTGTAGAATAAATTAAACTCTATGTCAGCAATGTCAAGAAATTCAAAAATTGATCTGTATCCTGTTGGATCACGCTTCAATACGATAAAATGAGAAATTTGTTCTTAAATGCTCAATTTAAAGTATTCAATTCGATTATCTTGTCATTTTATAAATTTATTTATCCTTCAAAAAAATAGTAAAAATAAATAGTAGTAAATTACTAAACATACAATGTGCCTAGAATCATAAACTTGCGCTATATGAATGAAGCTGTATACCGATAGTAATGAAAAATTTTTCATATCGGGCAAAACTAAATAAAAGAAAACTTTTTCAAAAAAAATGAAAAAATAAAGTTACTTCGCTTTTTTAAATTCTCGATTTTAACCTGTAGGATAAAGGTCAATATTAATTATGGTAAACATTAAATGTAATTCTTTACATAAGTGTATGGTTACTGAATATGTAACATAACAATTGTTAAAAGTATAAAATTAGAAATCTGCAAAATGGTGTCATTAATAAAGTACAAAGAATAATTATGAAATTTACACAGAAGAATACCCCATTAATTTCTATATTTGTACTTAAATTTTTACGATTATTATGGAACTTGATTTAATTACAGATATACACAAGTATTGTGATAACTGGTGTGACCGGTGTATCTATACAACAAGATGTGAGCTTTTCATCGAAACAATTTATAAAAACGAAAGAAAAAAAGTCGTTTTTAATCCAGAAGGATTTTTTAATGTCCTTCGGAATTTATTTGCTCAGGCTTACGATTCTTTCGATGCTATCGAATATTACGGTCGAAACTTAATGGAACTTTCCGAACTTTATGCTAAGGAATGTAACAATTGGCTGGCAAAAAACGAATTGTTGATTAAGCAAAATAATAATAAGAATGCGGACATTTTAGAAGCTCTGGAAGTAATTCATTATTATCAGTATTTCATCTTACTGAAGTTGAAAAATTCCTACGAAAGTGATGACGATGAAAAGTTAATCCAGCTTAAACTTGCTGAAGTAGCAATATCACGTTCAATTTCTGCGTGGTATCTTATTTTTAAAGTAAATAGCTTCGAAGATATTGGTAACATTATCGGCATTTTAAAATCGATATTAATATTACTTAATGAAGAAAATAAAGAACTAAAAAATTATTTCAGACCATATTTTGATTAAACATGAGGACGTTATGGAAAAAGAAAAGCCGAAAAATTTTATTTATGAAATTATTGACGAAGATATTCGCACAAATAAATGGGGAGGACGTGTTCATACTCGTTTTCCTCCGGAACCAAATGGCTATCTCCATATTGGTCATGCCAAGTCAATTTGTTTGAACTATGGAATAGCTCGCGATTATAACGGTAAATTCAACCTTCGATTTGACGATACAAATCCAGAAAAAGAAGATACTGAGTACGTAGAATCGATTATCGAAGATGTCAAATGGCTAGGTGCTGATTTCGAAGATAGAATTTTTTATGCGTCTGACTATTTTGAACAGATGTACCAATATGCAGTAGAACTTATAAAAAAAGGGAAGGCTTACGTTTGCGATTTATCTGCCGAAGAGATACGGAAAACCAGAGGTACCTTAACCGAACCTGGTATAGAAAGTCCATATCGCAACAGGACAATAGAAGAAAATCTTGACCTCTTCGAAAGAATGAGAAAAGGGGAATTCCCGACGGGCTCGAAAACTTTGAGGGCAAAAATTGATATGGCGTCGCCGAACCTTAATTTGCGCGACCCTGTAATGTACAGAATTATCCATGCAGAACATCACAGGCAGGGCAATAAATGGTGCATTTATCCAACTTACGATTGGGCTCATGGTTTAGAGGATTCAATTGAGGGAATAACGCATTCAATTTGTACATTAGAATTTGAAAATCACAGACCTTTATACGACTGGTTTCTCGATGAATTGAATATCTATCATCCTCAGCAAATTGAATTTGCACGTTTGAATTTAAGTTACACTGTTATGAGTAAACGGCGTTTGCTTCAGTTAGTTAAAGAAGGCTATGTAGATGGATGGGATGACCCGCGCATGCCAACAATATCGGGTTTGAGAAGACGCGGCTTTACACCCGAATCTTTATGGAATTTTGCAGAGCTTGTAGGTGTGGCAAAGCGCGATGCCATGACCGACATTGCATTGCTCGAATTTGCAATTCGCGACGATTTGAATAAACGTGCAAAACGTGTCATGGCCGTGCTCGACCCCATTAAAGTTGTCCTTACAAATTACGAAGGCGAAGAGGAACTCGAAGCAGTTAACAATCCGGAAGACCCATCTGCAGGAACCAGAAAAATTAAATTTACTAAAGAACTTTTTATTGAAAGAGCTGACTTTATGGAAGAACCTCCCAAAGGATTCAAAAGATTAATACCCGGCGGCGAAGTAAGATTGCGATATGCTTACATAATTAAATGCGAAGATGTTATTAAAGATAAAAATGGTAATATTATAGAACTGAGATGCACATACGACCCCGATACAAAAAGCGGTTCGGGTTCAAGTAATAAAAAAGTTAAAGGAACCATTCACTGGGTCTCGGCTAAGTACGCTTTCAATGCAGAAGTTAGATTGTACGACAGACTATTTACCATTGAAGATCCCGCATCGAAAGAAAACTGGCTCGATTATATAAATCCACAATCACTTAATATTATTGAGAATGCTTATGTTGAGCCTTCTCTTAAAGATTCAAAACCAGGCGATATCTTCCAATTTGAAAGACAGGGCTATTTCTGTGTGGATTCAAAATATTCCACAGACGATAAGCTTGTATTCAATAGAACCGTTACATTAAAAGATAGCTGGGCTAAGAAAAAAGGGGAGTGATTTATTGAAGAAAGAACTGAGCAATCCAAAAGATTGCTCAGTTCTTTTTATTTAAGAGTATTGATAGCTTGATTAATCCTTTTTATTGTTTCGTCTTTCCCGATAATAAACAAAATGTCGTAAATGCCAGGTCCCGTACTCATTCCCGATAAAGCCAGACGAAGTGGATGAATTAATTTGCCGGCTCCAATTCCTAATTCATTGGCGGTTTCCTTTAAAGCTTTTTCGTAATCTTCTTTTGATGGATTCTCCAGTAGCGCAAATTTATCTCTTAATTTCTTCAATTGTTCAGGAGTTTCGGCTTTCCAGTTTTTCTCAATGGCTTTTTCTTCGTAAGACGAGGGGGTCTCAAAAAAATAAGGAGACTTAGTGATAAACTCGTTAACAAACGAAACTCGTTCTTTCATAGCATGAATTACATTGAGAAGATAATCATCAGATAAAGCTAAATCAGCATACTTGCTTTTACTCAATTCCTCTTTTAACAATGTTAACAAGTCATTATCGGATTTAGCTCGCAGGTGTTCTGCATTGAGCCAATTCAATTTTTCTATATCGAAGACTGCGCCTGACTTGTTAACTCTTTCGAGCGAAAATTTTTCAATTAATTCTTCGATGTAATAGAACTCTTTGTCATCTCCTGCATTCCAGCCCAGGAGAGCAACAAAGTTGATTAATGCTTCTTTCAAATAACCTTTGGCCCTGTAATCTTCTACTGCCACGTCGCCCTGACGTTTACTTAGTTTCGATCGGTCAGGATTGAGTAATAAGGGAAGATGCGCAAAAACTGGCGGTTCCCATCCCAGAAAATTATAGAGCAGAATATGTTTGGGAGTGGAAGAAAGCCACTCTTCGCCTCGAATAACATGACTGATTTTCATTAAATGGTCGTCGACTACATTAGCCATGTGATACGTTGGGTAGCCATCGCTTTTTATCAAAACCTGGTCGTCTATATTTTTGGAGTCGAATTCAACCGTGCCTCTTATAACATCTTCGAAGATGATTTTTTTACCAGGTTCTACATTAAGCCGTACTACATGTGGAATGTTTTGATCCAGCTTCTTTTGAATTTCTTCTTTTGAAAGATGAAGACAGTGTTTGTCGTATTTTGCCTGAGGTAATTTTTTAGCCATCTGTTCTTTACGAAGTTCTTCAAGTCGTTCCGGCGTACAAAAACAATAATAAGCATGTCCTGTGGATATCAATTCATCTGCATACTTTTTATAAATATCGAGCCGTTGCGATTGCATATATGGACCGAAATCTCCTCCTATATCTGGACCTTCATCGTAGTCGAGTCCGCACCACTTGAGTGAATTGATCAAATTTTCAACAGCACCTTCGACGTATCTATTTCTGTCGGTGTCTTCAATACGCAAAATAAACTTGCCGTTGTTTTTTCGGGCAAATAAATAATTATATAACGCAGTTCTCAATCCGCCCACGTGTAAATATCCCGTAGGGCTCGGAGCAAATCGTACCCTGATATTCATAACAATTCCCTAAATTAATTTGACGATTAGATTAACTGTTCGTGTAGTATTTAATTTTGTCGATAAACTCTTTGCTATCAATTGGTTTGGGAATATAATCGGTTGCGCCTGCTTCGAGACATTTTTCTTTATCGCCTTTCATAGCAAAAGCCGTGAGTGCTATTATTGGCACATTTTTATATTCGGGCATCTGTCGTATCTTTTCGGTAGCCTCGAATCCATTCATTATTGGCATTTGCATATCCATCAAAATCAAATCGAATTTTTCTTTTTTAGCCATATTGACCGCATCTTCACCATTTTCAACAACGACTATATCTTCAAAATTGTTTTTCTTCAGCAATCTTGTAACGATAATTTGCGAGTGCTTATAATCTTCCGCCAGCAATATTTTCTTTACTCCTTTTTTGGTAAGTACTTCTTCTTCCGGAGGTGGCACTTCGTATTGATTGATCATTTTGCGGATTGTATCTGCCAGATCTTCGATGTTAGTAGATCTCTTTTCGAGCAAATCGTCGAAAAGTCCTTCGATATTTTTAAGGTCTTCCTGATAGTTTTCTTTTCCAGTATAAATGATAATTGGAAGGTGTGCAAACTTCGGTTCCGATTTGATCAATTTTATCAATTCAAATCCGTTTGGATGAGGCATATCCAGATCGATTATTGCCAGGTCGATATCCTTCTCCTTTAATAAATCCATTACATTTGCTGAAATATTTTCCGCTACTGGTTTGAATCCAGCGGATTCAATTGCCTGTTTTATGAGATTGAGAGTCGGTACATCGTCGTCAACGCATAAGATATTTGAATTTTTTCTCAATTTATAACTTGTAAGAACTTCGACCAGATAGTTGTAATTTATCGGTTTGACGAAATATTCAACAGCACCCATCATAAATGCCTTTTGCTGTTCGTGTTCGATGGAGCAAACAATCACAGGAATATTTTTCGTTCTTTCGTGTTCGTGGATTTTTCTAAGAAGTTCGAGACCGTTTGTCTCGGGTAGCTCGATGTCCAAAATAACTGCCAGGAGCGATTCAGAATTAATGATATCGAAAGCTTCCTTTTCTGTTGAGACGATTATCGGTTTGTAGCCCCATTTATTCAAATAATTGCTCAACAATTTTGAGGTAGCATAATCGTCTTCGATTACCAAAACTTTGTTCTCTGTATCAGGTTTTGGAATATTGTTTAATGCTTTGTCAATTTCAGACATTATTGCTCCATCGATTGTTATTTTGAATATAAGCTGGTTGTTAAATTGAACAACACTTATATCTCCATTCAAAAGATTGAGATATTTTTTTGTTAAATATAAGCTTAATCCCGTTAAGTTGGAATTCTTAATTTCATTAATTTTTTTTATTACGAAAGGTTTGAAAAAATTTTTAATTACATCGGCAGGAATATCGATCGCATCTTTCGCGGTTAATGTAATTTCAATTCCTCCTGTTTGTTTGTTATTTCCCTTCAGGGCAAAATTGCCAGATGTCGATAGGAGCGATGCCGTATAGATGAGATTGCTGAATATGTATCTTAATTTGAATTCATCCGATTTAATCTTACCTTCTATTTGAATGTTAGTATCGAAGTAGAATTTGTTATTAGAACGATGCCGGAACAATTTAATTAAATCTTCCAGTATCGACGTTAAGTCGACCTCTTTCTTATTCACAGTATAGTCACCCGACAATATTCGTGTCGATTCTTTCAGGTCGTTTAAGTATAGAAGAATACTCTGAGCCGAGCGGCGTATAGGAGCATAGTTCTCGGGTTTCAAACCGGTTTCCGATTTCTCGGATAAGATCGTAACCGACCCGATAATTGAATTGGCTATATTTCTGATATCGTCCGAAAAATTGTTGACCAGCTCAAATAACTCGTAATTAGATTGATTGAATTTATACGCCGGCATCCTGAAGGAAAGGAGACGGCTAACTAATGCCGAAGCCGATTCGATATTCTGTTTGTCGTTTTTGTCAATTGGCGATTTTTTCGAAATCGAAAGGATGAATCGATTGCCGGCATTATCGTTCAACATCAAACACGCATTGAATTTCGAGGTGTCAGAAGGAATTCCGCAGTTGCTGTCGAAATTTAGTGTGTTACTAAGATTATTGTTAATTACCCTACAATTCGGACAGGAGTAATTAGTACTGGAGTTCAATGTGACATTGTCAGATTTACCAATGAGTTTAAGATTAGCTTTCTCCGAAATACTGAATAATGAAGCCGAATGGAGGTTGAAATTACGTACAAAAAAACGACAGACTTCGTTATAAAAAGACTCGTCGCCCGAAATTACAAATTCAATCAATTCTTCAATACCATTTATTAGATTCTTCATCCAGACAATCCTAAATAATACTTATAAAAATAATAAATTTATATTTTAAGAACATCATGAGAAGAGTTCCTCTATAAATTATCGATGAAATAATTGGTAATTTTAGTATAAAGATGCAGAGCATCGCTTCCGCTAACACCGTGTTCGTGTTTTATATAGGGGAAATAATCAAGAGGCTTGTTCAAGTGCATGGCTTTTTCTGCAAAAAGCAAAGTATGCTGCCATACGACAACCGGGTCGAAAGTGCCATGGACTAAAAGTAATTTCCCTTTTAGATTTTCCACATAGTTTAGAAGCGATGATTCTTTATAACCTTCGGGATTTGTTTCGGGTGTATCCATATATCTTTCTGTATACATTACTTCGTATAGACTCCAGTCGATCACAGCACCACCGCCTACCCCAGTTTTGAATTGGTTTCCGCTTCTCAGCATAAGAGAAGTTGCCATAAATCCTCCATAACTCCAGCCAAATACACCAAATCGGGAAGTGTCAACATAAGATAATTTTTTCAAGTAATCGACGCCGCATAACTGATCTTCAATTTCAACAGTACCTAATCTTCTAAAGGTTGCCTGTTCAAATTCGAGGCCACGGTTATCCGAGCCTCGATTGTCGAGCGTGAATACTATATAACCTTTCTGTGCCATCAAATAAAACCAGATGAAATATCTACCGTAGCCGAATGAATTAGTAATTAATTGCGCATGTGGTCCTCCATAAACATAGAATATTACTGGATATTTTTTTGCAGGATTGAAGTCAGGAGGAAGAATCATTCGGCAATACAAATCAATGCCTTCTTTATTTTTAATCGTAAAAATTTCTGTCTTTCCCAGATTATAATCAGCAAAAGGATTTTGAGCTGTAAGTAAATTTCTCAATGGCTCATTTAATTTTGTAAGAACTATTTTTCTCGGGATCTCGTAATTAGAAAAGTTATCGATGAAATATGTGCCATCATCGCATTTCTGTACATAGTGAGTGCCAGGTTCATCTGTGATTTTTTCGAGGTTGTTATTCTTTAAATCAAGTCGGTAATAATGTCTTTCAAGAGGTGATTCTTTCGTAGCTGTAAAAAAGAGATATTTTCCGTTTTTATCGAAACCATTGAACTCAGTGATTACCCATTCACCTTTTGTTAATTGTTTAATCAGGTTGCCTTCTGTATCGTACAGATAAGCGTGTTTATAACCGTCGCGTTCGGATAGCCAGACAAATTTGTTTATTGAACCAGGGAGAAAATAAAGTGGATTTTCCGGCTCGACGTATTCATTGTCTTTTTCTTCAAAAAGAATTTTTATCGGTTCGCCGGAACCAGCGTCGTATTTGATTAATTTCAGGTGGTTCTGGTCTCTGTTAAGATGAGCTATGTAAAAGTTATTTTCATCGGGCGACCAGGTAAGAGAAGTAAGATATTGATCTTTCGGCTCGCCTGTTTTTAACCAAGTCGTCGTTTCATCCTTTAAACTGTAAATTCCAACCGTTACATGGTGGCTTGTTTGACCAGCCATTGGATATTTTATATTCTTTATACGAGCTGGTTTAAATGAAATGTCGAGTAGAGGAAAATCCGTAACCATCCTCTGGTCCATACGGTAAAATGCTATAAAGTTCGAATTGAGTGACCAGAAAATGCCACTTTCAATCCCGAATTCGTTCCTGTGTACCGCTTGACCAGAAATAATATTACTGTCAGCTTCGTTAGTAATTGCTTTGTATTCTTTGCCATCCAGACTCACATATAAATTATTTTTAATTGTAAATGCCAGATATCTGTGGTTTGGAGCTACTGTTAAATTTTCTGCTTTATCAGGTGCCCGGTTAATAATATCTGCGTTCTGTGCAGATATATTTACTCGTATTAATTTATTTTCGTAAATGAAATTAAATTCATCTTTGTTTATCCATGAAATCGACGTAAAATAATTAATCTTTTCTTCTCCATTTTGAGATAGGAGCCTATTGATTTTTTCTAAAGATATAACAGTATCGTACTTTTCCGATTCAGCTGAACCTTTTATAATAAAATTATCTTTAACGAACGAAAATTCATGGCTGTCTGGTATCCATTTTAGTTGACTAAGATTTTCCGGCATAAGTTTGGTATACGCATTTGTTATTACGTCATCGATGGTAAAGTTTTTCTTCTGTGGATGAATAAAAGATGAGATTAGTAGAAAAAATACGATAGATAATTTAATGCGGGGCATAAATACCTCTAACATTTTTGGGTATTAAAAAAGGGGTTATAAAACCCCTTTTTTTATTTTTTCGATTTATTATCTGATGGATTAACACGGTGAGTCAGAATATTGTCAATCAGGTTATATTCTTTAGCTTCTTCTGCTGTCATGAAATAGTCCCTGTCGCAATCTTTAGCAATCTGTTCGTATGATTTTCCGGTATGTTCGGCAAGTATTTTATAAATAGTATCGCGTGTTTTAATCATTTCTTTAGCATGGATTTCGATATCTGTAGTTTGACCCTGCAAACCACCGACCCATGGTTGATGGATCATAATTTTTGAATGGGGGAGAGCTGAGCGTTTTCCGGTTTCACCTCCAGCAAGAAGAACAGCTCCCATACTTGCTGCAAGACCGACACAAATTGTGGAAACCTTCGAGCGGATATATTTCATTGTATCATAAATTGCCAGTCCCGCCGAAACGCTGCCACCAGGTGAATTTATGTAGAGATAAATATCTTTATCAGGATCTTCAGCTTCGAGGAATAATAACTGTGCAATAATAAGACTTGCAATATGGTCGTCGATGGCTGTTCCTAAGAATACTATGCGTTCGCGTAAGAGGCGAGAAAAGATGTCCATACCTCTCTCTCCGCGTCCCGTCTGTTCAATTACATAAGGAACCAGCTGATTGAATATTTCATGTTTTTTTATTGCTTCAATATCTGTAAAAAAATCATTTTTCATTTTCTTTATTCCCTTCTTTTTCCTTTTTCATTTCTTCTGGATCAACTTCCTTAACTACGGCATTTTCTTTCAAGAATTTAATTACTTTATCTTCGAGCAGATAGTCCGCTCTATTTGTGTCTTTGTAATATTTAACCAGTTTATCGACACTAATGCCAGTTTTTTCTGATTCTTCCTGGGCCAGATTTTGTAGTTCAGAATCTTCCACTTTGATATTTTCTTTTTCGGCAATATTTGTAAAAATAATTTGCCATTTTGCAGTCCATTCGGCTCGAGGTCTAAGGTAATCTGCAAGTTGTTTTTCGTCAATATTCTTTTGGCCGTATCGGCGTGCATTTTCTTTCTCCAATTCGATAAATCGTTTATGGAGCGATTCGACCAATCCCGTCGGAGGTGTAAAGTCGTTGTTCTTAACTACTTTATTCAATAACGAATTGGTAAAGATTTCGTCGGATTGTTTTTCGTAATATTTTCTGAAGTTGTTATGCAACAAACTGCGCAATTCGTCAATGGTTGAAGCTTTTTCGTTGGAGATTTTTTTGATCAAATCCTCGTTTAGTTCCGGTTTAATCAACTTCTCAATTTTTTTGATTTTTACTTCGTAGTTAAATTCCTGGCGATGAAGTTCTTCTCCATGATAATGTTCATCCACAAAACTGAAATTGAAAATGTCTCCTACTTTTTTGCCTCTCGCATTTTCGAATATTTGGGGATTAACTTTTTCGTCGTTAAGATTGATTGTTATGTTTTCGCTTCTTTGATTTGGAACGGGATTTTTCGATTCATCGAGTTGCTGCAGATCGACAGTTATCCTGTATTCTTTCGACTCGACAGATTCAGCTTCTTCGTACTTAGTATGTGGCGCTATGAGATATTCAATTTCTTTTTCAATTTCCTCGTCTTTTACTTTAAATACCGGTTTTTCAACTTCTATTCCTTTATAATCTTTCACATCTACTTTCGGCATTATTTCATATTGAATTTTGAAGTGAAGTTTTTCGCCAATATTAAAGTCGATATCTGTCAGTTGAGGAGTACTGATTGGCTGAAGATTCTCCTGGTCGACTATATCCCAGAATTTTTTAGTGGCTATTTTTTCGGAAGCTTTATATTCGATAGCTTCTCCGTAAAGCTTTTTTATAATTGAAAGTGGGGCTTTACCTTTTCTGAAACCGTCAATCGAAATATTTTTTCTTTCTTCTTCGTAGGCTTTTTCAATTTCGGGTTTAATTTCGTCGTAAGATAATTTTACTTCGAGTTCCTGTAATGAATCGGATATTTGATTTACCTTGAATTCCAAATATACCTCTGACCTTTAGTGATGAAATAGTGCGAGAGGGGGGACTCGAACCCCCACGTCTATGCGACACTAGATCCTAAGTCTAGCGCGTCTACCAATTCCGCCACTCTCGCAATGACTTGCAAAAATATGCAAATAAACTCAAAAATAAAAGAGGGTGCAAACCGTGCTTTTATGAAATTCTGTAAATCCTCACGAAATTGCTATTTTAATAACTACTTACAAAGCATGTTATATTAATAATTTTTTATATTGATTGGTCAATTTTAATGGGCTTATGCAAAATCTTATCGGAATTCAAATTGATAATTATAGGATTGTCTCTATACTGGGCAAAGGTGGAATGGGGATAGTCTACAAAGCTTACGATACTAAACTCGACCGCTTTGTAGCAATCAAAATGTTGAATTCCGACATGTACGACCGTCTCAAATTTATTGAACGATTCAAAAGGGAAGCGAAAAACCAGGCTAAGTTGTCACACCCAAACATCGTTACTGTTTATGGCTTTATCGAATACGATAATCTGCTTGGTATAGTAATGGAATACGTCGAAGGGGAAAGCCTCGATAAAATTATAAAGAGACAGGGCAGATTTAATCTTTACGACGTGTTTTATATACTTAAACAAATTTTGCTGGGACTCGGTTATGCCCATTCCAAAGGTTTCGTTCACAGGGATATAAAACCCTCTAACATTGTGCTGAATAAAGAAGGTGTAGCCAAGGTGATGGATTTTGGCATATCGAAATCGTTGTTTGATGATACTGCAGTTACGAAGACAGGCGCAAAAGTCGGCACCGTCTATTATATGAGTCCCGAACAAATAAAAGGTTACGACGTTACTAACAGAAGCGATATCTACTCTCTTGGTTGTACGGCATATGAAATGATCGTTGGAAAACCTCCTTTTGATTACGAGAGCGAATATGAAATAATGGATAGTCACCTAAAAAAAGCGCCACCTAAAGTTTCATCGGCAATTGCAGGGATTCCTGATATGGTCGACGAATTAATTTTAAGAGCAATGGCTAAAAATCCTAACGATAGGTATTCAACCTGCGAGGAAATGTACAACGAGGTCCAGCGCGTCGATCAGCAGGTAGCAAAACTTTATACAAATTATTTTAGAAAAACAGAGGCTCGATCTGCCACGTATAAATTTATGTCCGCCTCAGCGTTCGCTCTCTTTTTTATTGTGCTTATTGGAATTTCGTATTTCGTTTACACTCAGGTAGATGAATTGTTAAAGAGTAATGCATTGGAAGAATTGAAAAAGTACAATATAGAAGCTCTCTTTTCTTCGCCCGAAGACGAATTTAATTTCAAAGAAATTGTCAGAATAAATTCGCCTGTTAATGTAAACCTTAATGGCATTTCCTTTTCCGGAAATACTTTTGCAGTGGCTGTAGGGGACTCTGGTGTTATACTAACTTCTAATGACAATGGTAAAAACTGGAAGTTGGTTAATTACGATAAAAAAGTTAATCTGAGCGATGTCTATTGTTCACCGCTCGGCAAGACAATTATTATTGGAGATTCATCCACGATTTTATACAGCACAAATTTTCTCGATTCGATAAGCACTGTTCAAGTCAAAGGTGGATATACTTTTTTCAAAATTAAATTTATTGATGAACAAATCGGTTTTATTACAGGCAACGACGGTCTTATTTTGAAAACAGTCAACGGAGGAATAAGCTGGTATAAAGTAGTTACGAACGCAAAAGATTTGATATTCGACATCGATTTTGTAAACGAAAGGAATGGAATAGCCGTCGGCTGGAACGGACTAATACTCATGACAGAAAACGGCGGTGAAAGCTGGAAACCGATAGAAAAGATTAAATTTGACAATTATATTAAATCGATCGACGTTACGAAACAAGGTTATTGCCTGGCAGCGGGAGGCGATGCAACTATTTTGCGATCTTCCGATTACGGTAAAGATTGGGAAATAGAAAAAGTAGCTGAATTAGGCGGCTTACAAAAAGTTCTTTTTATTTCCGATAATTATGCAGTTGCGACCGGCAGTAAAGGTATTATTATGTTTTCGAAAGATAAAGGTAAAACATGGAACCTGCTCGACAGCAGGATTTATTCCAATATGAACGACCTGGAATTGAATCCAGAACGAGAACTTTTTATAGTTGGTGTAAATGGTTTGATCATTAAAATATTTTAGAGGTCCTGTGGAAAAGTTCATAATAAAAGGCGGCAAAAAACTTGAGGGCAAAGTTGAGGTAAGCGGTGCAAAAAATTCAGCATTGGCACTCATGCCAGCTACTCTTTTAAACGAAGGAATTAATACAATCGAAAGCGCACCCGAAGTCAACGATATCTATACGATGATGAAATTAATGACAGAGCTGGGTTCGAATATTAAGTTCGAGGATTATACGCTTACAATCGACAATTCGAGAATTAATAATCAGGTAGCGCCGTATGAATTAGTTAAGAAAATGAGAGCATCGATCTATGTCTTAGGGCCATTATTGACGCGTTTTGGTTATGCTAAAGTTTCCATGCCGGGTGGATGCGCCTGGGGTCCACGCCCAATTAATCTTCATCTTGAAGCGATGAAAAAATTGGGAGCAGAAATCGAGCTCGAACTCGGTTATATTATTGCTAAGTCCAAGCGTCTACACGGCACAAAAATTCATTTCGATATTCCTTCGGTAGGTGCCACTGGAAATACGCTTATGGCTGCGTCACTTGCAAAAGGAACAACTTTGATTTCCAATGCTGCAACAGAACCCGAAATTGTCGCACTTGAGGAATATCTTACCCGAATGGGTGCTAAAATTAATGGAATCGGTACAAAGATAATCGAAATTGAAGGCGTAGATTCTCTAACCCCAGCTAATTTTTTAAACATCCCTGACCGAATTGAGGCGGGCACTTTATTAATTGCAGCAGGAATTACAGGTGGCAACATTACTCTTACCAATGTGATTTCGAAACACCTCGAAACTATTTTGATTAAACTGGAAGAAGCAGGTTTTTATATTCAAAATAATGAAAGAGAAATTAAGCTCAGCTCGACTGATTTAATTTCAAATGTGGATGTAACCACCGATGTTTATCCTGGATTTCCTACCGACATGCAAGCACAATGGATTGCTTTAATGTCGCTGGCAAAAGGGACATCTACTATTACAGACACTATTTATCCAGATAGATTCAATCATGTACCTGAATTGATAAGATTGGGTGCAGATATCGAAGTGGTCAATAACAGCGCTGTGGTTAAAGGAGTAGAAAAATTAACCGGTGCAAAAGTCATGTCGACAGATTTGAGAGCAAGTGCCTCTTTAGTAATTGCGGGACTGGCAGCAGAAGGAACGACGGAAATTCTGCGTATTTATCATATCGATAGAGGATATCAGAGAATCGAAGAAAAATTAAAAGCTCTTGGCGCCGATATCGAAAGAGTAGTAACCGATGAGTATTAAAAAGTTCTACTGGGGCCACAGGTATTTCTATGTATTGTTTTTTTTGCTGGCTCTCTTTGAACTGTTGCTTTCAAGATTCCCACTGCTAAACACATTCGACTATGAATTTTCCGCTTTGAATGGCATAGTGTTATTTATTGTCGGTGGTCTGATCTTCTTGAAATTTTCAACGGATCTAAATTCTGTTATTTCAGCATACCGGGAAGTTGCACTAAAATTGTTAATTGCAGCTGGTTTGGTTCTGGCAAACGGAGTATTTTTTTACCTGTTTATTAATCGCTGTTCGATTCTATATGGCTTTGCTTTTTATTTCGTTATTACTCTGCCTTCTCTTTTTAATGGCACCGTAATGGCATATATAATCAAACTAATTTTTAGAAAATATAATTTTCTCATTCTTATACTATCTTCAATAATTTTGTTCTCATTATCGTTAATCGAATTTTATTTATATCCTCAACTTTATTTTTATAATCCACTCTTTGGATTTTTTTCAGGCACACTGTACGACGAGAGCATTGTCGTAACAAATAAACTTATTCTCTACAGAGTACTTAATTTATTGATAGGTCTGGGAATATTGCGGGCGGTAATTGAAGTAAAGAAAAAGAAAATTTTAAACGACGTCTTAATCATCACTTTAGTCGTTACGATTTCATTCATTTTCTGGATACTTAAACCTGCATTCGGATTTGCCACAAATGTCGATTCACTAAAGAATAAGCTCGGTCAACAAATTGAAACTCTTCATTCACAAATATATGCCCCTCCCGATTACGAAAATGGAAAGTATGCTGCTCTCATTTACGAATATTATTACGAAAGACTTGGAGAACTATTCAAATTGGACGGAGAACAGATGGAAGTATTTGTATTTAAAGATAACCAGCAGAAAAAAGATTTGTTCGGTAGCGGGAGTGCGGATGTAGCAAAACCGTGGAGGAAACAGATTTTTACTGATATTAGCAGCCTTGAATCCACTTTGAAACATGAGATGGTTCATGTTTTAATGGCAAAATATTCTAATCCACCATTTTATATCCCTTTAAATCCAGCTCTTCTGGAAGGCGTTGCATCTGCATTGGACAACAATTATTACGGTTATCCCTTGCATTTTATGGCAAAGACTGCATTCGATAACGGCTATCGCATGGATATTAATAAATTATTTTCGAATTATTCTTTTTATGCAAATTATGCTGGATTATCGTATGTCTATGCTGGTTCGTTCGTGAAATACTTAATTGATAAATACAGTATAAAGAATGTTATCGAGTTTTATAGCTCGAACGATTTTATAAAAGCATTCAATTTACCACTCGAAGAAGTCGTCGAAGAATATTACAGTTTTCTTAGAAGTCTTCCTGAAACAACGAATAAAGAAGCTGCTCAACTTTATTTCGGTGGTAAGCCGATCTTTAAAAAAACTTGTGTACGTTATGCTGCACGCGAAACAAACAGAGGTTATGAGTACTATAATCAGGGCGATTTTTTGAAATCGACTCAAATATTCGAAAACATTTATTCGAAAACAAAATCGTATTCATCGTTAGCAGGATTGATAAAATCTTACATTGCACAAAAGAAATATTCGGGAGCCAGAAAAATTCTTTCAAACGAAATTAAATACTTTAAAGAAACTCCTTATATTTACGCATTAAAATTATTTTATGGTGACGTTTCTGCTTTAAATGATGATTATGAGGGTGCTCTCGGTTTATTCAAGGAAATTAGAAGTATGAATCTTAATCCTGAATACTATTTCATTTCTTCATTAAGAATATTTTTAGTTGAGCAAAACCGAATCAAAGAATTTCTGATGGGAGATAGAACCATAAGAAAAAAAATATTATACGATGCTTTGCAGGACGGTAATTATGAAGCCTTATATGAGTTATGCAACATGATGGATTCTGAAGATGAATATTTACATGTATTTAATAATTACCTGAATGTTGATAAAAACAATGTAAACAATTTGTACCTGCTAATTAAGTTATCGCGTTGTGCCTTAAAAGGGGGATACCACCAAATTGCAAAAAAAATTGCAGTGAAAGCTGCAGAAGGTATTAACGATATTTATTGGCGGGAAACGACTGTCGAGAATCTCAGAATGGTCAATTGGTTCGTCAATTTCGCAGAGGTAACAGAATACAAAATAACAACTCCGAATTATGATTGATATCAAAAATACACTAACCAGATACGATTTTTTAAAAAAATTTACCGAACTGGCTTATAAAAGGAATGAAAAAGTCTACCTCGTTGGAGGATTTGTAAGGGATGTCATTTTGAATAGAAGTAGAGAGGAAATGGATTTTTTGATTGTAGGCAACGGACCCGAATTTGCTCAAGAATTAGCGAAAGAATTTAATGTTGGTAATGTTACTATTTATAAGAATTTTGGCACAGCTCATTTCAATTACAATGGAATTTCTTTTGAATTTGTTGGCGCAAGGAAGGAATCGTATAATCGAAACAGCCGAAATCCTAAGGTCGCTCCAGGTACTCTGGAGGACGATTTGAACAGAAGAGATTTTACAATAAATACTTTGGCACTTTCGTTGAATAAAGATTCATTTGGAGAATTGATTGATCGATTCGGCGGACTTAATGATATTGAAAACAAGATTATAAAAACTCCGTTGGATCCTGTAGCTACTTTCGACGACGACCCGCTAAGAATTATGAGGGCTATTCGATTCGCTGCACAATTGGGCTTCAGTATAGAGGAAAAAACTCTACAAGCCGCATCAATGATGGCAGAACGCCTCAAAATTGTGTCACAGGAGAGAATTACCGATGAGTTCTTTAAAATTCTATCAACGCCTGTACCGTCGATTGGACTAAAATTAATGTATGAAAATGGAATTATGAAAGTTGTGTTTCCTGAGGTAGATGAATTGGGTGGTGTTGAACAACGTAAGGATTACCATCACAAAGATGTTTTTTATCATACATGTATTGTAGTTGACAACCTTGCAAAAGTAACTGATAATATCTGGCTGAGATTTGCCGGATTAGTTCACGATATCGCAAAGCCGCAAACAAAAAAATTTGTTGAAGGAATCGGATGGACATTCCACGGTCACGAAGAATTGGGCGCAAGAATGATGAAAAGTATATTTACTAAGATGAAATTGCCCATGAATAAACTTCATTATGTCGAAAAATTAGTTCGACTACATATGCGTCCCATTGCGCTTGTGGAAGAGCACGTTACCGATTCAGCAGTAAGAAGATTGGCTGCCGCTGCAGGCGAGGACCTCGACGACTTAATTACATTGTGTCGTGCAGATGTAACGGGTAAAAATCCCGAAAGAGTAAGTAAATATTTGTCGAATTACGATCGAGTAATGGAAAAAGTTAAAGAAGTTCAGGAAAAAGATCGCTTGAGAGCTTTCCAGTCACCTGTGCGTGGAGACGAAATTATGAGGGTCTGTTGTATTCCTCCTTCTAAAACTGTGGGTGAAATAAAAAAAGCAATCGAAGAAGCTATACTCGACGGCAAAATTCAGAATAATTATGAAGATGCCTATAATTACTTTTTGCAAATTAAAGACGAATATTTAAAGAAAGAAAAATAATTTTTACGATGTTGAAACTTTCCTCTTAATATGACGTCGTAATCAATGTAAATTAGGTGCAAATTAAGAGCACAAAAGGAGTGATAATGAAAAAAATAATTCTGCTAATCTTAATAATTCTGACTGCCATCCCTTTAATGGCACAGAAAAAGTTAACACTCGATAAGGCAATATCGATTGCGTTAAATCGCAATACTAATCTGATTAAAACGCAGAATAATCTCGAATCGAATTACTCTCAACTAAAAAATGCATATGGTGAACTTCTGCCGTCGTTCGGCCTGCAAGCACAATGGAACTGGCAGCGAGTTAATGACGTGGGCGGTACCCAGAGAGATTTCTTCGGCAATGTTGTCGAAATCCCTCCTTCTCAAACTGATAGCCGCTACTATTCGGTAGGAATGGGTGGTAATTTAGTTTTGTTCGACGGTCTTGCAAATATTTCCAATATCTATCAGAAAAAATATAATATAAAAGCTGCCGAGTATAATCTCGAAAAAGTAAAACAAAATGTGGTTTATGAAACAACAGATTATTTTTATCAGGTCTTAAATGCACGTGAATTGATGAAGGTTCGTGAAGAAAATGTTAAGTATTATCAAAAGTTTTACGAAACAGTTTATGAGAAAAATAAATTGGGTGCTGTGGCAAAAGCTGACGTCTATACCGCTCAGGTTCAACTCGGCAATGCTGAGCTCCAATTAATTCAAGCGCAAAATACATACGAAACAGCTTTGAGCAATTTACTTAATTTCCTGGGACTAGACGTACTTGAAGATTATGAACTTGTCGATCCATTCGAGGGAAAGAAAAGTATCGATACCGATTTTTATATGAAGGATTTCGAAGACATTCAAACAATGGTTAATTATGCAATGCAAAACAGGAACGACTATAAAAGTATGGAATTTAATCTGAGTTCGGCACAAAAAGGACTCCATATTGCCCGTACAGGTTTATTTCCCACACTCTCGGCAAATTATTCCTGGTCTACTTCTTCTGTCGATGTCAATAAGTTATTCGATAGGAAAGTATTCTATATCGGAGCAACATTGAGCATACCGATATTTTCTAACTGGTCTACCGAAAATCAAATTCAACTGGCTGAAGTCAATCTTAAAAATATCAATGAAGATTTGAATGCACTTGAAAGACAGATTAAGATCGAAATTAAACAGGGTTATCTTGACCTTACTGCAGCCAAGAAGAGCCTGGATGTTGCCACTAAAAATGTGCAGGCTGCCGAAGAAAATCTAAAATTGAACCAGGAACGTTACAATCTGGGCGCAGGCACTATTCTCGAAGTTCTCCAGGCTGACAGGGATTACATCGATGCTGTTAGAAACAAAATTAATGCATTGTATGACTTCTACACAAAGTACGACAGATTACAAAATTCTCTCGGTAAATTAGATTACAAAAAATTTGAATAAAAGGAGTAAATTAAAATGGCTAATGGAAATAAGAAATCCAGAAAAAAATTATTTGTTTTTGGCGGACTTGGATTGTTGGTTATAGTTGTAATTCTATTGGTAGCGTTCGCAGGTAATAAGGAAGAAATTATCTCTGTGCAAACCGAAAAAGTATCACGAAGGACAATTACACAGGTTGTAACGGCAACAGGAAAAATTAATCCCGAATTTCAGGTTAAAATTGCCGCTGAAGCCACAGGCGAAATTGTAAGTCTGTTGGTTAAAGAGGGAGACAATGTTAAAAAGGGACAATTGTTGTTGCGTATAAAACCCGATATTTATGAAGCTCAAAAAAACAGTGCCGAAGCCCGATTACAACAAGCTCGAGCTTCGTTGAATTCTACTAAAGCTTTGCTCGAAAAAGTTGAATCCGATTATAAACGAGTTCAGGAATTGGCTCAAAAAGGTCTGGCAAGTGATGCCGAACTGGAAGCTGCGCGTTCAAATTATTTACAAACACTCGGTAATTACGAATCGCAAAAATCATTAGTATCGCAATCAGAAGCAGCTCTAAAAGAAGCAACTGAGACTTTGAATAAAACTTATGTCTACGCTCCGATGGACGGCACCATAAGCAAATTGAGTGTCGAACTGGGCGAAAGAGTTATCGGCAGCGGCTTTACTGGGACAGAACTTCTTACAGTGGCAGATTTGAATAATATGGAAGCTACAGTTGAAGTTGATGAAAACGATGTAGTACTTGTTTCAATAGGTGATACGGCAAAAATTAATATCGATGCTTTCGGAGATAAAATATTTAAAGGCGTTGTCACACAAATAGGCAACAGCGCTATCACCACTGGTACAGGTACACAGGATGAAGTTGTCAATTTTGAAGTTAAAATTCGTTTAATCGACAAAGATGATAAAATACGTCCTGGAATGTCGTGTGATGCAGATATTGAAACCGAAACTAAAGAAAATGTTATTGCGGTACCAATTCAAAGTGTAACTGCCAGAGCGCCGAAACCCGTAAAACATCAAGAAGGTGAGGAAGGGGTTATAAATGAAAACAATAAGAAAAATAATAAACCCCAGGAAGTAGTATTTATTGTTGAAAACGGAAAAGCAAAAATGGTTAAAGTGAAAACAGGTATAAGTGACGATAACTATATTGAAATTATTGAAGGACTCAAAGGTAATGAAGAAGTCATTAGCGGTCCTTATCGTGCTATTTCGAAAGAACTTGAAGACGGGAAAACTGTTACAGTTACATCCGGCAAAACAAAATTGGCACAAAACGAAAAATAAGGCGGTAATGCTATGAACATAATCAATATAGAACATATTGCAAAAATATATCAGGTTGGCAGTGAGGAAGTTCATGCTCTTAGAGATGTATCGTTACGAATCGAAAAAGGTGAATATGTGGCTATAATGGGGCCTTCTGGTTCAGGAAAATCGACTTTAATGAATATTCTCGGTTGTCTTGACACTCCAACAAGAGGTTTATATGAATTCAAGGGCGTAAACGTAAGTGAAATGAGCGATAATGAACTGGCTGCAATTAGAAATCGCGAAATCGGTTTTGTGTTTCAGACTTTTAATCTGTTGCCACGCTCGGACGCATTACATAATGTTGAACTTCCATTGATCTATGCAGGTGTTCCGGCTCATGAAAGAAAAGAAAAAGCGCGCCTGGCTCTGGAACATGTAGGCCTGGCCGACAGAATTCATCATAAACCAAATGAGCTTTCGGGCGGTCAACGTCAGCGTGTGGCAATTGCAAGAGCGCTTGTTACCGAGCCCGCAATTATACTTGCAGATGAACCGACTGGTAATCTCGATACTAAAACCGGCGAAGATATTATGGCGCTTTTTAATGAAATTTATGAGCAGGGAAATACAATTATTCTTGTTACTCACGAAGAATATATTGCCGAACATGCAGAAAGGATCATCAGAATTCGTGATGGTTTAATTGAAAAAGACGAGAAAGTTGTCAATAGATATATTCCTCAGAAAAACGGCGCCTCAAAATTATAAAGGAGCTGAAATGAAAGAGTTTTTATATGAATTGAAAGAAGGCCTGTTGATTTCATTGAGAGCAATAGGTGCCAATAAAGCCCGCTCGGTATTGACTACTCTTGGGATTATAATTGGCGTTACTTCCGTTGTCTTAATGTCGACTGCTATCAATGGAATTGATAACGCATTTCAAAATGGTGTTTCGTCGCTCGGCTCGGATAATCTTTATATTGATAAATGGGAGTGGTTCAATAACGATACTCCCTGGTGGGAACTTAGAAACCGTAGAAATCTTACTATTGAAGACTACAAAAAATATAAAGAATTAGCAAAATTACCTTTAGCTACCGCACCTACAGTCTGGTCTTTTCAGAATATCAAGTATAAGGACAGAACTGTAGAATCGATAATTATTCAAGGAACAAATCACGAATACATAAAAACTACAAACCTTACGTTCAACGAAGGCAGATTTTTTAACGAACTTGAAAGTAATAGTGGCAGAAATGTTGTTGTACTTGGATCTGAAATTGCTAAAAATCTTTTCCCTAATGGTTATGCTGTTGGAGAGTATGTTAGAATAAAAGGACATAAATTCAAAGTGGTCGGTGTGCTCGATGAACAGGGAAGCTGGGTGATGGGAAACTTTAATCCCGATAAACAGGTATTTGTGCCATTGCAAAATATATACAAGTATTTTCAATCGGCAGATTTCAGAAGCATTACAATCAATGTCAGAGCTAAGAATAGTTTGATGGTAGAAGCCACAAAAGAAGAAGCAATTGGAATTATGAGGCGCGTACGAGGTTTGAAATATAATGAACCAGACGATTTCTCTATAAATCAACAGGAAGGTCTTCTCAATACAATTAATCAAACTGTTGGGGTAATTCAGATTGCTGGATTATTCATCACGGGTCTGGCGCTATTTGTCGGTGCAATTGGAATCATGAATATTATGTTTGTATCAGTCAAAGAACGAACAAAAGAAATTGGAATTAGAAAAGCAATCGGTGCAAAAAGAAGAACAATTCTCAGTCAATTTATAACAGAGGCTGCAATTATTTGTATGATTGGTGGTACAATAGGACTCATCATTGCGTTGATCTTAAGTCTGGTAGTCAATCAATTTCTCCCCACGTCGGTTCAGGTTGATACAATTATACTTGCAATAGTTATATCGATAGCTACGGGCGTTGTGTCGGGTTTTGCTCCGGCATATACAGCAGCCAAATTAGATCCAGTAGAAGCATTGAGGTATGAATAATGGAGTTCATCGAAATTATTAAAGTAGCGTTAAACTCTTTGAAAGCAAATCGACTCCGTTCAATACTTACGGTCGTCGGTATTATTGTAGGCATATTTTCAATTATTGCAATCAGCACAATAATCGAAATGTTGCAGACGAGTATAGAAAAAGGAGTTTCTCAATTGGGACAGAATACGTTCCAGATTCAAAAGTGGCCTGCAGTACAAACTGGTGGACCTGCCGAAAGAATGAAATATCGAAATCGACCGGATATAACACTCGAAGAGTATTTTCGTCTTAAAGAGAAACTAAAAGAAGCTAAATATGTGGGTGCTGAGCAGTGGCAATTCGGAAAACAATTGAAGGCGGCTAATCTTGAAACAAATCCTAATGTGCCACTTGCAGGAGTAACACCAGAAGCCTTTCCAAATAATAAATGGGAAATAGAATCTGGTCGTGCGCTTAATGAAAGAGACGTTCAAAGATATGAACGTTATATTATACTTGGACCAGATGTAGCAAAACGTCTTTTCCCTAATTCCAGCCCAATAGATCAAGAAGTTAAAGTCGACGGTCATAAGTTGCGTGTTATTGGTGTGCTGGAATCGCAGGGCGACTTTTTTGGACAGAGTCAGGATAATTTTGCAATTATGCCGATAACTACTTTTCAATCGTTTTACGGAAAACGCTCCCAGAGTATTAACATTACAGTTATGTCCCACGATAAAGAATCTTATAACAATCTAATTGAACTGGCAGAGGGTTATTTCCGACTTATTAGAAAAGTCCCGCCGGGCGAAGAAAGTGATTTTGAAATATGGTCGAACGAACAGGTATTATCGCAAATTAATGATATAACATCTGGAGTACGAATCGGCTCTATTGTTGTAGCTGCAATTGCATTGCTTGCCGCCGGGGTAGGTATTATGAATATTATGCTGGTTTCTGTAACAGAACGTACGCGTGAAATTGGTATAAGGAAAGCTATTGGTGCAAAAAAAATCAATATTCTTACTCAATTTATTTTTGAAGCGATAACACTCTCTTTATTAGGAGGAATAATTGGAATTATTTTAGGAATTGTAGCCGGCAATTTTGCAGGTTCTTTCCTCAATGCAAAAGCGGTTATTCCAGTAGATTGGGTATTAATCGGTGTCTTTTTGTGTGTGATAATCGGGGTTGTATTTGGTACCTATCCGGCCTACAAAGCGGCTAATCTTGATCCGATCGAAGCACTCAGGTATGAATAACATATTCTCGTTAATTAAATAACCGATATAATTGTTTGGACAACCATTTTTTTTGAAGTTCAATTTCGGCCAAATTTTATGCCCTTCTCAAAAAACATCTTTTTTGATTGCTTTCATTTCAATATTGAATTAAATTTGAAATCGCTATGAATCGAATTTATTTTTACAAATGTTCTGCGGCAGGAAACGATTTTGTTCTTTTTGATACTGAAATTACGCCGAATCTAAAACTTACAGAAGATTTTATACGGAAAATATGCGATCGCCGACTTGGCGTTGGGGCAGATGGTATTATTCTTATAAAAAAATCTGACAGGGCAGATTTCGAAATGAATTATTATAATGCCGATGGCTCAGGTGGTATGCTCTGCGCTAACGGGGCAAGAACCGCTCTTAAATATGCCAGTGTCGCTGGCAAAATAAGAAATGACGTGATCGTTTTCGAAGCGGGAGGAAAAAAATACAAAGGAGAAATAGTAAACGAGAGTGAAATTAAATTTTATTTTTCGGAAATAGGTGATATTAAAGAGATCGATAATTTAGAAGTGAATGGAAAAAGTATCGATGGTTACGAAATAAATACAGGAGCACGGCACCTGGTGGTAAACGTTGACGACATTACAAAGGAGATGGATTTAGATAGTTTGCCTGTAGTTAAATTAGGCAGAGAAATAAGATACTCCGAGAGGTTTAAACCGGAGGGAATTAATGTAAATTTTGTGAAATTACTAGGTCGTGAATTGAAAATAAGAACATACGAAAAAGGGGTGGAAGACGAAACACTTTCATGCGGAACTGGAAGCGCTGCAGCCGCAATTGTGGCATATAAAATTTTTAATTATAAACCACCAATTGTTTTGTATCCAAAAAGTGGCGATCGATTTGTAGTGGATTTTGTTGAAGATAAAAATAAAATCGCAGGTCTCTCATTAACCGGTCCTGCAAAAATTATTTATAAAGGTGAATTATTAAACTTATAAAGAGGAAATAAATGAGTAGAGTTATTTTTTCAATCCGTTACAGTATAATCCCTGAAAAAAGGAACGAATACCTAAACGTAGTGAAGGAATTAAAAAATCTTGTTCAGGCTGAAGGTCTGGAAAGTTATTCGGTTTACGAACAAAAAAATAAATCGAACTATTTTGAAGAAGTTTATATCTTTAATTCTGAAGAAGCCTTCGAAAATTTTGACGATAATCAGGACGAACGCATCGATCTTTTGATGACTAAATTATCCGACCTGATAAAAGAACAAACTACTCAATACACAACACTCGTCGAAGTGTAGATTAAGATAATCGAGTGTATTATGTATGAATACACGGGCGCCATCCACATCCATTCGAATTTCTCGGACGGGTCAGGAACGGTAGAAGAAATTGCATCGTTTGCAAACGAAGCTGAATTAAACTATATAATTATTACCGACCATAATACACTCCGAGCTCTCCATGAAGGATATGAAGGATGGTACGACAAAACCTTGGTGTTGGTTGGATGTGAAATTAACGATAAAGAAAACAAGAACCATCTTCTGGCATTTGGAATAAACGAAGCATATTCAACACGTCTAAGCGCAAAAGAATATGTTAAACTTGTAAAAGAAGCCGGTGGTATCGGCTTTATTGCTCATCCTCACGAAAAAAGAAATTCGATGGAAAAACATCCTCCATATCCCTGGACAGAATGGGATACAGAGGATTTTACAGGTATCGAAATTTGGAATCACATGTCAGAATGGATGGAGGGATTGACAGAAGAAAACAAGTATAATTACTTCGTTCATCCACTTCGATCTATAAGTGTTCCCCCACAAGAAACTATTGAAGTATGGGATAAACTTAATTTGAAAAGAAAAGTAGTCGGAATTGGTGGAGTAGACGCCCATGCCCATAAAGTTAATCTGCTCGGTTTTTTCGAAGTAGAAGTCTTCCCTTATAAAGTACTGTTTAAATCGATACGCACACATATTCTTACGGATGAACCCATCGAATCGTCAAAGATCCTTTCAGAAAATAAAAGTATTGTGTTGAATGCTTTGAAAGAAGGTAAATGTTTTGTATCAAATTTTTACCGGGGCGATGCTAAAGGTTTTAATTTTTTTGCTGAAAATGACGAAGACATATTTTATATGGGCGATACAGTAAAAAAAATGAACAATTTGAAACTCCATGTTGAAATACCCGGGAAGCCAGCTACGATAAAAATTATTCGAAACGGTGAAATATTTGCTAAAAAAGATGAAACTGCTGAATTATCCTTGCCCGTTGACGAAGCTGGCGTCTATAGAGCGGAAGTATTCGTCGGAAACAATGGCTGGATTTTTTCCAATCATATTAGAATTGGACTCTAATATTTACTAAATTTAACCCTCGATTTT
Source organism: Melioribacter sulfuriphilus (assembly GCF_051488685.1). NCBI lineage: Bacteria > Pseudomonadati > Ignavibacteriota > Ignavibacteria > Ignavibacteriales > Melioribacteraceae > Melioribacter > Melioribacter sulfuriphilus. Next base: position 349,767 of record NZ_JBPSEH010000002.1, on the reverse strand, counting down.
AAAATTATTGTGAGGTTGCTGTGTTACAAAAAAAGAAAAAAATAACCAAAAAAGAGATCAAACAAGACTCATTAGTTACAACATTTTATAAGTTCACTGCTTTTTTCCAGAAAAACCAGATGAAAATTTACATCGGTGCGGCGATAGTAGCTTTGATAATTGTTGCTGTCATTCTCTATACGAACAAAAAAGAAAATGATAATCTCATGGCAGCAAGTCTATTGACAAAAGTAGTCCCACTTTATGAAGCCGCTCAGTACGAAGAGGCTATCGCTGGCAACAAAGCTCAAAATATCACAGGATTGAAAGAAATTGTTGACAGATACGATGGAACTGAACAGGGCGAAACTGCAAAAATATATTTAGCAAATAGTTATCTTTTAACCGGTAAGCTTGATGAAGCTTATGAATTGTATGACGATTACAGCGGCAACAATCCATTATTGATAGCAACTTCTCTGGCAGGAAAAGCTGCCTATTTTGAAGCGAAAGATAAATACGAAGAAGCTGCCGAATTCTATCGCAAAGCAGCTACAATTTCGGAAGAAAATCCTTCAAACCCAGAATATCTACTGAAAGCTGGAATTGCACTATTGAACATAAACCAAAAAGAGGAAGCAAAAAAATTATTCTTGAAAATTCAAGACGAATATAAAAATTACCCGCAAATAGAGGAAGTAAACAGGTATTTGGCACTTGCAGAAAATTAACTAAATTGGTAATAAACGTTAATATTAATTAACAAACGAAGGTGTGATAAATGGCAGATACATCTGATTTCAGAAACGGTCTTATAATTAAATTCAAAGGAGAACCTTACGTAATTGTTGAATTTCAGCATGTTAAACCTGGCAAAGGTGGAGCTTTTGTAAGAACAACCTTAAAAAATCTTCGAACCGGTCGTGTACTCGATAATACCTTCCGATCGGGCGAATCTGTTGAAATCGTTCGTGTTGAAAGAAGAAAATATCAATTCCTTTATAAAGAAGCAGCTGGACTTGTTTTGATGGACAATGAAACTTTCGAACAAATTACAGTTCCACAAGAATTGCTGGATGAAAAAGTTCTCTTTTTGAAAGAAGGAGAAGAAATTGAATTACTTGTTGATGACAATGAAAATATTATCTCCGCTGAAATCCCGATATTTGTTACACTTAAAGTAGTTGAAACTGAACCTGGCTTTAAGGGTGATACTGCAAACACTGCACTTAAGCCGGCTAAAGTTGAAACCGGCGCTACGATTAACGTACCTCTATTTATAAATGAAGGGGATATATTAAAAATTGATACCCGAACCGGTGAATACGTCGAACGAGTTAAAAATTAAATAAGGGCGAAAATGGACATTAACTTAGTTAAAAAGCTGATAAAAATAGTTGAGCAAAGCGAAATATCGAAAATTTCGATACAGGAAGGTGATGTTAAGATAAAGATATCGAAAAATTCCGATTCGCACGCTGAGGTAGCATTGACAAAAATTGCACCGGCTCAGCAGCCAGTTCAAGCAGCTCCTCCGGTAACCGAAAAACAACCCGCAGAAGAAACTCCCCCAAAAAATCTTCACGAAATCAGATCGCCTATTGTAGGTACATTTTACCGAGCTCCTGCTCCCGATGCCGACCCGTATGTTAAGGTTGGCGACGAAGTAAGCCCCGGTACAGTTTTGTGTATTGTTGAAGCTATGAAATTAATGAATGAGATTGAAAGTGATGTTAGTGGTAAAATTGTGAAAATTCTGGTTGAAAATGCAACACCTGTTGAATACAATCAGCCGCTCTTTTTAATCGAAACTTCGTAAAAGAGGAAAAAGTGTTTAAGAAGATCCTTATTGCAAATCGCGGTGAGATAGCCGTCCGGATTATCCGTACATGCAAAGAGATGGGAATTAAAACGGTTGCTGTTTATTCGGAAGCCGACCGCGATTCTTTACATACATACTTAGCAGACGAAGCCGTCTGTATCGGACCACCACATAGCACTAATAGCTATTTGAAAATTTCCAACATACTATCGGCAGCCGCCATAACAGGAGCCGAGGCTATTCATCCCGGCTACGGATTCCTCGCAGAGAATGCAGAGTTCAGTGAAATATGCGAGGAATCGAATATTAAATTTATCGGACCATCTCCCGATTCAATCAGAAAGATGGGCGATAAATCATTTGCCAAAGAAACCATGAAAAGCGTTGGTGTGCCTGTTGTTCCTGGCAGCAACGGTGTGGTGAAGGACATAAAATCTGCCCGTGAAATTGCCGCTCAAATTGGTTATCCAATTATGTTCAAGGCCTCAGCTGGAGGCGGTGGAAAAGGGATGAGAATCGTCTGGGAAGAAAAAGAACTCGAGAAGATGTTCCAAACTGCCAGCTCCGAAGCCGAAGCTGCTTTTGGCGTGCCCGACCTTTATATCGAAAAGTTTATCGAAAATCCACATCACGTCGAAATACAGATTATGAGCGATCGATACGGCAATGCATACCATTACGGCGAACGCGATTGCTCGATTCAACGCAGACACCAGAAACTGATTGAAGAATCCCCTTCTCCGCTTATTACTCCAGAAGTTCGACAAAAAATGTGCGAAGCAGCCCTTCTTGGCGTAAAAGCAGTCAATTACGAAGGCGCTGGCACAATTGAATTCCTCGTGGATAAATACTTAAATTTTTACTTTATCGAAATGAATACGCGGATTCAAGTAGAACACCCTGTTACAGAGATGGTAAGAAATATCGACCTGATCAAACAACAAATACTGGTTGCAGCTGGAGAGCGACTCGATAATTCACCTATGGAACCACGAGGTCATTCGATAGAATTTCGTATAAACGCCGAAGACCCAGAATACAATTTCCGACCGAGTCCCGGAAAAATTGAGTATCTTCATTTCCCGGGCGGTTTCGGCGTAAGAATCGATTCACACGTCTATAATCAGTATGTTATCCCACCATATTACGATTCACTAATTGCAAAATTGATTGTATGGGGAACCGACAGAAAACACGCTATTGCAAGGGCTAAAAGAGCATTTGAAGAATTTGCTGTCGAAGGAATTAAAACTACAATTCCTTTCCACCAGAAAATTTTAGAACATGAAGATTTTGTCAATGGTAATTTCGACACATCGTTTATAGAAAAAAACTTAAATAAATTAATGAGGATGTCATGAACGTACCAGCAGAATTATACTACACAAAAGATCATGAATGGATCAAAGTTGAAGGCAATGTGGGGATTATCGGAATAACCGATTATGCCCAGAGCGAATTGGGCGATATCGTTTTTGTCGATATCAACCCAAATATCAAAGAAGTTAAAATGTCCGAATCTTTCGGTACAATCGAGGCTGTTAAAACTGTTAGCGAACTTTATGCTCCAGTAGACGGCAAAGTAATTGAAATTAATCCCAAATTGCAGGATGAACCGCAAGTTGTTAATTCCGACCCCTATGGCGAAGGTTGGCTGATTAAAATTGAAGTCACAAATCCCGATCAGGTAAATCAACTGCTTGATGCCGAAGCTTATAAAAATCAAATTGCCTGATTTTAGATGGAGCATCATCAAAAAATAATTATACTCGACTTTGGTTCGCAGTATACGCAACTTATTGCACGTCGTATCAGGGAATCGAAAGTCTATTCTGAAATCCATCCCCATAATTACGACCTGAAAAAAATAATTGAAGAAAGACCAAAAGGAATTATTCTATCCGGTGGACCAATGAGTGTTTACGACGAAGACGCACCTGTTGTTTCAGAAGAGATTTTCGAACTCGGTATCCCAATTCTGGGAATTTGCTATGGTATGCAGCTGATAGCAAGGTATAATGGAGGAAAAGTTGAGCCTGCTTCAAACAGGGAGTACGGTAAAGCCGAGATTAACATTATTTCCGACGATCTAATTTTGAAGGATGTTGAAAATAATTCTGTTGTATGGATGAGCCACGGCGATTACATTACGGAATTGCCGAAAGGTTACAAAATTATTGCTCGTACTGAGAACTCGCCAATTTGCGCCATAAGTAACCGGCATAAAAAAATATACGGATTGCAGTTCCATCCAGAAGTAGTTCATACAAAAGAAGGTAAAAAAATAATTAACAATTTCTTGTTTGATCTCTGCGAATGCAAACCCGAATGGACGCCCGGAAATTTTATCGACAATACAATCGAAGAAGTAAAAAAGCTTGTAGGTACGAAGAAGGCAATTTGCGCATTGAGTGGAGGCGTCGATTCGTCGGTAGCTGCCGTTCTTCTACACAAAGCTTTAGGAAAAAATTTGATTAACATCCACGTCGATACCGGCCTTATGCGTAAAAACGAGTCGAATGATGTAGTGAAAATGTTTAAAGATAATTTCGATATTGAATTAGTTCATGTCAATGCATCGGAATTGTTTCTTGAAAGACTCAAAGGGGTTACTGACCCTGAAAAGAAAAGAAAAATTATTGGAAATACTTTCATAGAAGTCTTCGAAAAAGAGGCAAAAAAATTTGAAGATGTTGAATTTCTGGTGCAGGGTACACTTTACCCCGATGTTATCGAGTCGGTATCCGTAAAAGGAAAATCAGTAACCATCAAAACGCATCATAACGTTGGTGGGTTGCCCGAAAGGATGAACCTAAAATTGATCGAGCCATTCCGTGAGCTTTTCAAAGACGAAGTGCGACAGATTGGTTTACAACTCGGCATTCCTGAAATTTTTATCAAACGACACCCGTTCCCTGGACCAGGACTTGCGGTACGTGTTCTGGGCGAAATTACAAAAGAACGCCTTGAAATTCTTCGAGAAGCCGACGACATATTCATTAAAGCTCTGCATGAGGACGGCATTTACGACAACATCTGGCAGGCTTTTGCAGTGCTCTTACCTGTACAAAGTGTAGGTGTTATGGGAGATGCCCGTACGTACGAAAATGTGCTAGCTTTAAGAGCCGTTACATCGACTGACGGTATGACTGCAGATTGGTACCGCTTCGACCATCAATTCCTGGAAAAAGTATCCAATAGAATTATCAGGTCGGTTAAAGGAATCAATCGCGTTGTCTATGACATTAGTTCAAAACCTCCATCCACTATTGAGTGGGAATAAGTAAAATAGGAGATTGAAGGATGGCTAATTTAAAAGATTTGCCACCCGACGACCGCCCAAGAGAGAAACTCATCAAAAAAGGAGTACACAGTCTTTCCGATGCAGAACTACTTGCGATCCTGCTTCGCACAGGCACAAAAGGAATTAATGTTGTTGACATTGGAAGAAATCTTCTGAAGAATTTTAAGGATTTGAGTGTACTATCAATTCAGACATTCGATTCTCTGAAAAATCAACATGGTATTGGTAAGGACAAAGCCGCAACACTGCTGGCAGCTTTTGAACTCGGCAGAAGAATTGATGCAAGTCGTAGATGGCGTTCCGACAAAAAAATCGTATCTCCTGCTGATATAGCCGAATATATGATCCCATTTTTAAGAGATGAAGTAAAAGAAAAATTTTATGTGGTCTGTTTAAGCAGTTCGAATAAAATTATTAAAGAATCTCAATTAATTTCGGAAGGGGGTCTTAATTCGAGCTACGTAAATCCGAGAGAGGTGTTTAAGGTGGCGATTGAAAGCAATTCTGCCAGTATAATACTTGTTCATAATCATCCCAGCGGGAATTTAGAGCCGAGCAGTGAGGATATTCAACTGACCAGAAGAATGATAGAGGCTGGAAAGTTGCTTGATATCAAAGTTCTCGACCATTTGATAATTGCGGGGAACAATTATACAAGTTTAGTTGAAAAACGACTCGTGTAAACAATATTTTTGAAATTTTACTGAAAATTTTCCTTATATTTAACTTAGAAAATTAAGTTTCATATAACCAACAAAATGAGGAGTTAGTACTATGGTTAAAATCAAGAAAGCACTAAATGTAGGTTTAATGATAGTTCTGTTTGCATCTTTAATTGGAATTACAGCCTGCAGCGGCGTTTCCGAAGAACAGATGGCAGAACTTGAAGCTCTACGTTCAGAAGTTAAAGCCCTTGAAAAAGAAGTAAATTCATTGAAGAGTGAAAAAGCTGCGCTCGAAAAAGAAATTGCTGAAAAAAATGCAAAATTAGATGAATGCGCAAAAACAAAAGCCGAAACTAAGAAAAACCTTGAAAAGCTCGGAATGTAATTTCTTTATTAATCCAAAAGTTTAAAAATAAAATCGGAGGAATAGATGAAAATTTACAAAACTTTAATGGTAGTATTATCCGTATTACTCCTCTCTGCCACCGTTTTTGCGCAGGAAAAAGAGATGACAAAAGAGGAGTGGCAGAACGAAATTAATCGTCTGACCGAAAAGAAAGCTGCCCTTACTACTGAATTGAACAATCTTAAAAAAGAAGTGGCCGATTTAAAAGCTACAAGCGAAAAATTACAGAGCTACGACGATTGTATGAAAGAATTGTATGAAATGCTCGGTGTTACAAAGTCTGATGTCGACAATTTTGGAAAACAAGTTGCAGCATTAGAATCCAAAATTGATGCAAAAGAGTCGCCCAAAGCAGACCGTCAGGCAGAATTGGACGCTTTGAAAAAGAATAAAATTTCGGCTTTACCCCAATTTTTCGATAAAGTTCACAATCAACTTCAACGTAAACTCGATGCATGGGTAGAAGCGCCAAGTGAAATTAATTACACTGTTGTTAAAGGCGATTGCCTGTGGAACATTGCAAAGAAGAAAGAACATTACGACAATCCTTTTGCATGGCCAATGATTTATAAAGCCAATAGGGACCAGATTAAAGATCCCGACTTGATTTATCCAAAACAAGTTTTCAAGATTCCAAATTTGACTGAAGAAGAAAAAGCTAAATACGATAAGATCAGAAGAAATTACAAACCGGCTCCTCCGGCACAATCTGCTCAATAATCGGAGTCGATAAGTATAAGTGAAATTAATTTGATTTTCATAAAGCCCTTTTCATTCTTTAATGAGGAGGGCTTTTTTATTTTGTTAAAAAGGGAGGTGAATACTCTGAAAGAAAAAACATTAAAACTGGAAAATGTTGATCTGATTTCTCTCTTCGGATTTAACGATAAGAATATCAAACCAATCGAAGCGCGCTTTTCATCAGACATAATTGTCAGAGGCGATAACATTATTCTCAAAGGAAATGACGAAGAGGTCGATACAATCGAAAGAATTTTTAAAGAGATGGTTTTTGTTTTGAACACAACTGGCAAGCTGACAAGCGAGGATGTAGAAACGATTATCGACCTTACTCTTCAAGGCAAAGAAATTATTAACGAGAGCGAATACGATAATATCGTTCTGTATTCTAAAAAGGAAGCTATAAAAGCAAAAACACCGAATCAGATAAGTTATATAAAAGCCGTCAGGGAGAATGATATCTGTTTTGCAATTGGACCTGCGGGCACAGGTAAAACATATCTTGCCGTTGCATCGGCTGTAGCTTCTTTAAAAAAAGGAAGCGTGAAAAAAATTATTTTATCGCGCCCTGCAGTCGAAGCGGGCGAGAGTCTCGGATTCCTTCCTGGTGACTTTCGTGAGAAAATCGATCCGTATTTACGTCCACTTTATGACGCACTCGAAGAGATGTTGTCAGCCGAACAAATTCGTAATTATATCGAAAGAGGAGTAATCGAAATTGTCCCTCTGGCATATATGAGAGGTAGAACATTAAATAACGCATACGTTATTCTTGACGAAGCCCAAAATGCCACGACAATGCAAATGAAAATGTTTCTAACACGATTAGGTCCTAATTCAAAAGCGATTATTACTGGTGATATTACTCAGATCGATTTGCCGTCCTATTCTCAGAGTGGATTGGTACAGGTAAAAGAAATATTAAAAAATGTCGAAGGAGTTGCATTTGTATACTTCGACAAAGCAGACGTTGTGCGACATAAGCTCGTCAAAGATATTATCGATGCTTATGAAAAACATTACAGCGAGAATAACGGTAAAAGCAAAAAAAATGAAGCATGATTTATTCTTTGTTCTTGCTCTCTTCCCAGAACTTGTCCATTTCAGTTAAATTTGAATCGGTAATCGATTTACCGGACTGTTTGATTTTTTGTTCGACGTAATTGAATCTTTTGATGAATTTTTCGTTAGTAATACGGATGGCATTTTCAGGATTTATACCTAAAAATCGTGCGTAGTTAGTGATTGCAAAGAGCAAATCGCCGAGTTCTTCTTCTGTTTTTTTGATGTCGCCGGATTTTTCGGATTCCTTTAATTCCTCGATTTCTTCGAGTATTTTTTTCCAGACGTCTTCTTTATTATCCCAGTCGAATCCAACTTTAGATGCTTTTTCCTGCAAACGGTATGCACGTGCAAGACCGGGTAGATTTTTGGGTACACCTTGCAATACCGAATCTCTTCCTTCAGAAAGTTTTATTTCCTCCCAATTTTTTACCACTTCCTCAGCCCCGTTAACTTTTACTTCTCCGAAAATATGCGGATGCCGTCGAATCAATTTTTCAGTTATTGTATCGATAACGTCATTTATGTTGAATTTGCCACTTTCTTCTGCAATTGCCGAATGAAATACAATGTGTAGAAGCAAATCGCCCAATTCGGACTTCATTTCGTCAAAATTTTTTTCATCGATTGCTTCGATTAATTCGTATGTTTCTTCGATGGTTGCGCCTTTAATCGAATCGTGTGTTTGTTCTCTATCCCAGGGACATTCTTTTCGCAGGCGTTTCATAATCTCGTAGAGCTTTTCGAATTTTGAATTTGTCATTCTACTTCCTTTAATTTGGTTACGCAAAAATAAATTGAAATGTCGACGTTACCAAAAAATATCGACTTTTCGTATATTTGATAAAAAAGGAAAGAAATGATTGAAGAAAAAATTAAAGAATTAACCGGGTACGAATTACCATCCGCCGTAAAACCACTCGCCGCTTATGTACCCGCTCAAGTTACGGGTAATTTAATTTTTACGGCAGGACAGATTCCAGTAATTAATGGGAAATTGATTGCAGAGGGTAAAGTTGGTAAAGACGTTACAGTCGAAAAGGCTGTTGAATGTGCTCGTGTTGCAGCGCTAAATTGTCTTGGTGTAATTAAGAGTGAGATAGGAAGTCTGGAAAAAATAAAAAAAATAGTCAAACTCACGGTTTTTGTGAATTCTTCTGAAAATTTCATCGAGCAGCCTAAAGTTGCAAATGGCGCCTCTGAGTTATTAATTAATTTGTTCGGAGAAAAAGGCAAACATGCACGTAGTGCGGTTGGCGTCAACGAATTGCCAATTAATGCGCCAGTGGAAATCGAAATGATTGTCGAGATAACCGAATAATTGACTTGACAATTGAGGTAACAAATTTTAATATTAAGTCGTAAATTGAAACCAAACTGAATGCCGTGATGTCTAACGTCCAAAAATTGGAGCGAAAATGAAAAAATCGATAGCAATTTTATTGATTCTTGCTACTTCGACTATATTCGGACAGTTTAAAGATCAGCCCGCACCCAACATAAAAAGCGGTATTCTAAACAATTCTCAGTCGAATATTTTTGGCTTTATCAACCCGAATAATTTTAAGATGAATCATACTATCGATGTTTCTTTCAGCTCCTTTGGCTCTGCCGGCAATCTGGCGCTTACAACTTACACAAATAGTATGTTTTACCAATTTAACGATAAGTTAAATGTTTCGGCTGATATAAGTATAGTCAATTCTCCTTATAATACGTTCGGTTCCGGCTTTACCCAAAGTATTAACGGCATTTATTTGAGCAGAGCTCAATTGACATACAAACCTACCGAAAATATGTCAGTCATCCTTCAATACAGGAATGTGCCATATCCGTATTATTCACCTTTTGGGAATTATTATTCGCCATTTTACTATTACGGATACTGATAGACAACTTCCAGCATAGAAACTTTTCAAAAAAATTCCCTTCCATTGGGGTAAAAGTAGAACTGTTTTAAACGGTGAGATATGAATTATCAACTTGCTCAAAGAAATAGTTGATGATTTTTGTTATTTTTCGTTCCAAGTAAATATTCTTAAAGTAGTTAAAAATTGGAAACGAATAAAAAATTGCCCGATAAAAACGAAAATAAAGTATCTACAGTAAAAAATTTATTTTTGAATATAGCCAACTTTTTGCTAATTGCGGTTATTGTATTGATGGTCTATTCGATTTATGTGAAAATTCAGAACAGTGATAACGAATATAACTCAAACATTTTGTCAGGCGAACCTTCAGAAATAATACAGGTAGAAGTGCTGAATGGTTGTGGCATATCTGGAGTAGGCGAAAGATTTACCGATTATTTAAGAAACAATGGCTTCGACGTTGTTAATGTGGAAAATTATATTCGTTTTGATATTGACGAGACAATAGTTATAGATCGAATCGGTAATAAAGCAAATGCTTTGAAAGTGGCTAATGCTCTCGGCGTCAAGCGAGGTAATATTATTCAGCAGCTAAATGAAGATTATTTTTTAGATGTGTCGATAATTATTGGACGTGATTATTATTTATTAAAACCAACAGAAACAAAGAGGTAAAAGTGAATTCACTTACATTTTCGAAAAAAGTTGCATCCATTATTGAATCGAAAAAAGGTTACGATATTAAAATTCTCGACCTGAGAAAATTATCTGGAATAGCCGATTACTTTGTTATCTGTTCAGCTGACGCAGACAAACAGGTTAAAGCCATTGCAGACGAAGTAGACAGGAAACTTTCCGAAGAAGGAATTAAATGCTTACACCGCGAAGGATACGAAACGTTGAGATGGGTTATACTTGACTATTTTGACGTAATTGTGCACGTATTCAAATACGACGTGCGCGATTACTATGGACTCGAAAAATTGTGGGGTGACGCACCGATAATTATTCCTGCGTCTAAGGTATCTGCTACCAAAGTTAAGGAGAAGAAAAATTGAGAAATTACCTTTATTCATTATTCAGTAAAGCAGCTCAAAAGCTCGATTACCTGAAAGATGTTAATATTATTTTTACAGTGCCGCAGCAGGAAAATCACGGCGACTTTTCAACTAACATTGCGATGCTCCTTTCCAGGAAACTAAAAAGAAATCCCAGAGAAATCGCTACCGAAATTCTATCTGCACTGGAAATTGACGATAGAATAATTGAAAAAACAGAAATTGCCGGCGCAGGCTTTATTAATTTCTTTTTTACTAAAAGTTATGTAAGCAATCTTACCAAAATAATAATTGAATCGGGCGAATCATTCGGCAGGACGAATAAATACAAAGGGAAACGAGCGCAGGTCGAATTTGTTTCTGCAAATCCAACGGGACCTCTTACTGTCGGTCACGGAAGAAATGCAGTTACAGGTGATACAATTGCAAATCTGTTGACTGCAATCGGTTACAAGGTAGACCGCGAATATTATTTCAATAATGCGGGCAGACAAATGCGTGTACTGGGCGACTCTGTGCGTCTGCGATATCTGGAACTCTTAAGCGAAAAAATTGAATTTCCTGAAGACTATTACCAAGGAGAGTACATCAAAGAAATTGCTAAAAAATTACTCGATGAATACGGCGACAAATTAAAAGATGAAAGCGCAGATGGAAAATTTAAAGAAAGAGCAGAAAAAGAAATTTTTGTCGAAATCAAAGAAACACTAAAGCGTCTTAATATCACTTTCGACAATTATTTTAATGAACACAGTCTTTATGAAGAAGGAAGAATTAAAGATTTACTGGAGCAATTCAGCAAAAGGAATCTTTCTTATGAAAAAGACGGTGCAATCTGGCTAAGATTTTCTGAACTTGGAAATGAACAGGATAAAGTGATTGTCAAATCAAGCGGCGAACCTACATACAGGCTACCGGATATTGCTTACCACATTACAAAATATGAACGCGGGTATGATCTGATTGTAGACTTATTCGGTTCGGACCATAATGCTACCTATCCGGATGTAATGGCGGCATTAAAAGCTCTGGGATACGACACAGACAAAATTAAAGTTTTGATTCATCAGTTCGTTACAATTATGCAGGGTGGTGAGATTGTTAAAATGTCCACGCGCAAAGCCAATTATATTACTCTCGACGAACTTATTGATGAAGTAGGTGCTGATGTTGTAAGATATTTTTTTAATATGAGAAGTATAACGAGCCATCTGAATTTCGATATCGATCTTGCTAAAAAACAATCGGACGAAAATCCTGTCTTTTATCTGCAATACGCCCACGCGCGTATTGCATCTATATTGAGAATGGCGCAGGAAGAAGGACTCGTTATGTCGATAGAAAATCTGCATTTGCTTGAAACAGATGAAGAACAACGACTTATCAAAAAATTATATCAATATCCCGAAGAAGTGATGCTGAGCGCCGAAAATTATGAGCCCCACAGGATCTGTGTTTATCTGGAGGAACTTGCAGCACTTTTTCATAAATTTTATACTGTATGTAGAGTTATCGGAAGTTCTAAAGATTTGGCCGAAGCGCGTATCGCTCTAATTGTTGCGACTAAAACGGTTATTAAAAACGGTTTGTCATTACTGGGAGTATCGGCTCCCGATAAAATGTAAATCTGACCCTGCAACAGCTATTGATGTAGCATATACTTTATTGGCTCCTGCTTCGAGTAGAACAGATGCACATTCATTTACTGTAGAGCCCGTTGTTATGACATCATCTACAAGGAGTAAACTTTTTCCAGTTACTTTTTTGAATCGTTTTATCTTGAATGCGCCTTTTACGTTCAACATTCGCTCTGATAGCGTTAACTCAGTCTGCGATTGTGTATATCGAATTCGTTTTAGTACTTTGGAAACATTTATACCCGTCGCACTTTTAATTCCTTTTGCAATATAATATGACTGGTTGTATCCACGTTCTGCTTGCTTTGAATGATATAATGGGACCGGTACAATGCTATCGATATGCCATTCATTCATAAAAATATTTTTGTATTCTTCGCCCATAGTTTTACCAAGATAAATTCCGATTCGAAAAATTCCGTTGTATTTCAGGTTATGAATTAAGGACTGAACCGGCATTTCCTTTTCAAAGAGATATAGAGTTCTGTAATCGCTCAAAGATTCAATTTTATTAAGAGATGATAAAGGAATGCTTATTCTATGAAGTGAATTATTGCATTCTTTGCATAGATACTTTTCGTTGTCGTTCAGTTTTATTTTACAATGCAAGCAAAATCTCGGAAGCAAAAAATCGATAAAATCGATTAACATCAATTTGCCCTCGTGTAACTTTGCAAATAAATCTTATAGCATTCCGATTCTTTTACGCAAAAACCATTCGATTGTAAATAAAAATATCAGTAAAAAAATGATTGTGTAATTCGACTTTAATTCGATATTGTTTGTAAGAATTTTTTCACTTTTGCGACTCTCGATCGACTTTTCGAGTTCGTCAATCAAGTTCGCAACGTTTTCGGGGGAATAATACTTACCATTAGAATTATATGCAATTCTTTTGAGCAATTCTGTATTCATTAAAGTTGTAATTTTTTCCGGGTTGGCATTGATTACTGAGAATTGTCCGGAATCAGATAATGTAATATTATCATATTCTGCATCTGCAGTAAATTTATAATCACCGGCACTGAGTCCTGAAATCCTTGCTGTATAAATACCATTTTTAACGGGGATGAACTGTAGTTCCGATTTGAGTTCGCCCAATTTAATTTCCATTCTGATACTTGCGTTATTCACAGGAGTAAATGTTGGATCGTATACTTCGGCAGTGAATTCAATTTCTTCAACTGCGGCGAACAATTCTTTTTGTGGAAATATTTTGAAAAGTTTTTTCTTATTGTCAGCTGTAAGCCATTTGACGAGTTTATTAAAAAATTCAGGAAGTAAAAGATTTGATCTTTCTGCTATTGTGAGATGCCATCTCCATATACCTTCAGCAAGAAAAAAGGCACACTTCCTGTTTCCAGTAGAACTGGTTATAAAAAAAGGAACAGATTTATTATTGAGCGAATATGCAAGATGCGTTTCCGTATTTTGTGAAAAACGATATCTGTTACCGTTTGAAATCAACGGCGGTAAAGAATGAAGTTCTTTTTCGTTAAAGAAAAATGAATTGTTGATTAATGTGTTTATCTCAAGTATGTCAGAGTTAATTTTATCTACTGTTAACGGCATTATCTCCTTGTACTTATCTAAAAATGAAAGTTCTGTATTTGTAGTAATAAATTGCAAAAATGGGACATTCTTTTTATTTATTGTTTCATAGATCCGTTCAACGAACTTTTCAGGAGTTGATTTTAGCGGGAAGTCAATCAAAATGAAAAGTTCACTACTGTCTATTCTGGAGATGTTCTCCGAACCGTAAATTTTTTGAGGAGAAATAAATACAATTTTTTTTGTATTAAAATTCTGATTGCTACTTAAGATCAGATTTATAGCAGTAAAGTCAGATGAAGGTTTGCCAGCTATCAAAAAAATCTTTGTCTTGTTTTTAAGAACGTCGATGAAAACAGTTTTAGTATTATTGTTTTTATTGAACTCGTTCTTTTCTGGATATACATTAACCGTAATTTTGTGTTTGCCAGGAGTGGCAGGAGTGAAATTGAATTTAATTCTATTTATTCCTGAATGATCCAGTTCAATTTGTTTACGAGAAATCAGAATATTATCGAGGTAAAAATCAATAGTTTTCGATGTGCCGGCGGTAAGGTTATTACGGACAACAACTTCTGCTTCAGTTTCAGTTCCAGCATAAATGATTTTGTTATAGTAAATATTTTCGATATAAATATCAGGATGTAATATAGAATCTCCAACGCCCACGGTAAATAATGGCACGGCTTCGGAATTGATGTTGTCGTTGCCCGTGGTTATTATTCCATCGCTTATAATTACGGACGCGGAGGTCGAATCAAAGTCGAGGTTTGAATTGATAGGAGTGAAATTAGTTGAATATTCAGAAAAGTTGATCGACTCGAGTGAATCTGGATTCAATGGTTTAACACTTTCTCCAAATGTGTAGAGTTTTACAGAATGTCCAAATTTGTCCGCAATCTCTTCTACTATTTCCCGTACTTTTTTAACGTTTGCAACGCTATCTGGCATCACCATCGAATTGGAATTATCAACAAATACTTTAATTGGCGGCGTGTCAATTTTTCGATAAGTAACTTTAATTATCGGATCGATTAAAAGAATAACGAGAAAAATGAAAATAATACTCCTGATTGATGCCAGAAAAAATCTGATAAATTTACTCGTTGGTGGTAGCGTGTACTTGTATGCATAAAATGCAAATATTATCAGAAGGAAAAGAACAATCAAAACAATAAGAGGTTCGAAGTCGAAAGTGATATCAATGCTTTTTATGTCCATATCAGTTATCAATCGATAGATTCTCGATATTCCAGTTTTTCATCTCCTCGAATAAGTCATAATCTGTAAGGTCAAAATGAATCGGGGTAACGGAAACATAATTATTTCGTATCGCAAATTGGTCTGTTCCCAGGTCCGAATCTGCTTCAATTAATTTGCCTGTAAGCCAGAAATATTTTTTACCGTACGGGTCAATTCTTTCTTCATAAATATCATCCCATTTTGATTTTCCCTGACGCGTAAGTCTCAATCCTTTTATTTTTTCTTCGGGTAAATCGGGGACGTTTACGTTTAAGAGTGTTCCTGCTGGCAAGCCGTTTTTTACGACTGTTTGTGCAAGTAGAGTTGCTACTTTGGCAGCATACGAAAAATCGGTTGGCTCGTGACTTGTAAGTGAGATTGCAATTGAAGGTACGTCCATTATTGCTGCTTCTCTTGCTGCAGAGACAGTTCCAGAATAAATTATATTAATAGCTGTATTCGAGCCGTGATTGATGCCCGATATCACTATGTCCGGCCTGGTCTTCATAATATTTCTAATGCCCATTTTTATGCAATCCGCGGGCGTGCCTTCAACGGCATAACCGAAAAAATTACCATTCTTATAATATTCTGTTACTCTTAAAGGAATTTTCATCGTAATAGCATGACCAACCGCGCTCTGTTCAGTTCTCGGCGCAACAACTGTAACCTCTCCAATTTTCTTTAGCTCATTCACCAGTGCAGCAATTCCTGCCGAGTCAATACCGTCGTCGTTCGATACTAAGATTTTCATTTTTATCCCGAAATTTTTATTAACAGAACGAAATATAGTTAATTTTTTTTGTAGTAGTTTTCCGAGCGCTATGACAAAAAAGTTATTTCAAAAAAGTGTATTTTAAATAGACAATTTTAAAAAGATATGAAAAAGTTTTTGATAACTATATTTTTAGTTTTATTAACATCAACAGGTCTTTTATTCTCGCAGGATGAAGAAAATATCGAGATATATATAATCGACTCGTACATCACTCCGGACCCTCCATACATCTTTAACCTGACATTTTTTACTTCCGACAGTGTAAAGTCGAGAATTATCTTTGAAAATAACGATACTTTTATTATCTCTGACAAGCCAGAGATAGAGCATAAATTTGAAATGGATATTTCGAAATTGAAAATTTCTGATAATTACATCAGCTACAAAATTGAATTAACCGATAGAGACGAGGGTAAAATTTTGAGTGAGCAATATGAAGTTGAATTCCCAAATAATATTGTTATGAAAGACCGGAATCTTAATCTTTTACAAGTTTGCTGTTTCGGTGGAGTAATATTTGGTGTGCCGTCGCCGGTTTATTTGCGCTACGAAGGAAATGATTATTTCGGACTTTCGAAAGAAATTCCTCTATTTTCTTTTTATTCAGGAGGCTACAACTATCCGTTCGGTTATGTTGGGGTGGAATACACGTACGTTTTTAACAAAGACAAAGTAGATTTAAGTCAGGATTTCCTCAGGCTTGGTTATAAACAAATTATTCAATTGCCAGTAATTGAATATCTTTCAATAGGAGTATCTTACTTTAATGACTTTAAAGGTGCATACGGTTTTAGTCCTGAATTATCTCTGGGACTATTCAGAATTGAAAACGTTTTTACTTTTTATGGAAGATATCGATATACAAGTGGAATTTCCGGCAGGAAATATTGTTTAAACGAATATTCTTTGGGAATTTACTCAAACTTTTTTTCAATCAATTTTTAAGATGAATAATGCAAGATGGCGAATTAATTATTGATAATATACTAACTGTCAGTGAGATTACCGGCCAAATTAAAAACCTGCTGGAAGAGAACTTCGCTGAAATTTCAGTAGTTGGTGAAATTTCCAATTTCAAGGCGCATATTTCGGGTCATTGGTATTTTACACTCAAAGACGCTAATGCTCAGATAAGCTGTACAATGTGGCGGGGTTTGAACAACTATGTTTTTTTTACGCCTGAAGATGGTATGAAGGTAATCGTAAAAGGAAGACTTACGGTTTATCCGCCACGTGGGAATTATCAAATTGACGTCCGTTCGATGAAACCAGCCGGAGTTGGCGAGCTTCAGGCAGCATTCGAAAAGTTAAAACAAAAATTAGCTGCGGAAGGACTTTTTG
Organism: Melioribacter sulfuriphilus; assembly: GCF_051488685.1. NCBI lineage: Bacteria > Pseudomonadati > Ignavibacteriota > Ignavibacteria > Ignavibacteriales > Melioribacteraceae > Melioribacter > Melioribacter sulfuriphilus. Next base: position 332,310 of record NZ_JBPSEH010000002.1, on the reverse strand, counting down.
ATGAGAAATACAAACGACCGATTCCTCAATTTCCCGAAAAGATCGGAATTGTAACTGCAATTGATGGCGCTGCATTTAAAGACATGCAAAGTGTGGCAAGAAGGAGATTTCCATTAGTTGAGTTAGTCATAGCACCATGCAGGGTTCAGGGTGCAGGGGCTGCAGAGGAAATCGTTGAGAGCATTAAACTGCTCAACACCAGAGACGATATCGATGTTATCATAGTTGGTCGTGGGGGTGGTTCGTTAGAAGATTTATGGGCATTCAATGAAGAAATCGTTGCGCGTGCAATTTTCGAATCCCGTATTCCAATAATAAGCGCTGTGGGGCACGAAATCGATTTTACAATTTCAGATTTTGTAGCCGACTTGCGTGCGCCAACTCCATCAGCAGCAATGGAACTCGCAACTCCAGATATAAACGAAATCTTTGCCTTTATAGACGAATTTTCCTATAATTTTACTGATAATATATTTTCTCTTATTTCTGATTACAAAGAAACAGTCGAATCATTTTTATCGTCGTACGGTTTCAAACTTCCAATCGATAATATCAGAACTAAGGAACAGTATCTCGACAATTTGTATTTCAGATTAGAGAATAATTTCGATAACATAGTTCAAAATTCGAGGGTTCGTCTGGAACTCTTAAAAGCAAAACTTGAAAAATATGATACAAGCCGCATCCTTGAAAGAGGATTTACGATTGTCAAACAAAACGATGCAGTGGTTACCCGACTGAAGTATTTAAATAAGGAAGAAAAATTTAGTATCATTTTTTATGATGGAGAAACTTTAATAAATGAATAAGAAGAAAGAGAAAAGCTTTGAGGAAATGTTGAAGCGACTCGAGGAAATTTCGGGCAAGCTCGAGGAAGGGAACCTTCAACTCGACGAATCGATTCGCCTCTATGAAGAGGGGATGGAATTGGCAAAGTCATGCTATCAAATTTTGAAATCTGCAGAACTAAAAATAACCGAAATAAAAAAGAAATTTGAAGAAGAAATTAATAAGGACTCATAAAGGTACGAAATGCCAAATAAGAACGATTACAAACTGCTGTTCGATATCAATTCTCCTGAAGATATAAAAAAACTGGAAGGTCAGGACCTTAAACTGCTTTGTACGGAAATTCGTCAATACATGGTTGACGTCATATCAAAGATCGGAGGTCATTTCGGGGGAGGACTCGGAGCTGTTGAGTTGACTGTTGCTCTTCATAAAGTATTCAATACACCTTATGATCAAATTGTCTGGGATACTGGTCATCAGGCTTATCCTCACAAAATTGTAACTGGAAGAAGGGATGCATTGAAAACCATTCGCCAGTTCAAAGGAATCAGCGGTTTTCTTAAACGAAGCGAAAGTCCTTACGATGCATTTGGAGCCGGACATGCCTCTACATCAATTTCTGCAGCTCTCGGAATTGCAGTTGCCAGCGACATTTTAAAAGAGAATCGAAAAGTAGTAGCTGTTATAGGGGATGGTGCTATGACCGGAGGCATGGCTTATGAAGCTATGAATAATTCGGGACTCCTAAAAAAGAATCTGATAGTTGTTTTAAACGATAATCAGATGTCGATTGCACCGAATGTCTGGCAAATTTCAAAGTATTTCAATGAAATGATTTCGCACCCTGAATATAACAAATTCAAAGGTGCTATCTGGGACTTGACTGGTAAGCTTGATCATTTCGGAGACAGGTTAAGAAAAGTTGCTGCACGTATTGAGCAAGGCATCAAGGCAGTTCTTACTCCCGGAATGTTGTTCGAGGCTCTCGGATTCCGATATTTCGGACCGATTAATGGTCACAATATTAATCAATTGATCAGATTGTTCGAGCACGTAAAAGAATTAAACGGTCCAATACTTGTCCATGTTCTGACTGAAAAAGGAAAGGGTTACAAGCCGGCTGAAAATCATTCGCAACGTCTTCATGCAGCAACGCCATTCGATAAATTAACTGGAGTATCCTTAAAAAAAGGAACCCCACTACCGTCGTATACTTCAGTATTTGGTGATGCTCTTGTAGAAATTGCTAAAAGCAATGACAAAGTCGTTGGTATAACTGCTGCAATGCCAGACGGAACAGGGCTCGATAAACTTCAGGCTGAATTACCTGAAAGATATTTTGACGTAGGAATTGCAGAGGAACATGCAGTTACATTTGCAGCAGGAATGGCAACGCAGGGAATCATTCCTGTGGTTGCAATTTATTCTACATTTTTGCAAAGGGCTTTTGATCAAATTATTCACGACGTTGCATTGCAAAACTTACACGTTGTTTTTGCTCTTGACAGAGCCGGACTGGTTGGCGCCGATGGTCCCACACATCACGGCACGTTCGATTTATCTTATTTGAGGATGATACCAAATATTGTAATAATGGCGCCAAAAGATGAAGCCGAACTGAGAGATATGCTCTATACAGCAGTTAATTATAAAAAGGGACCTATTGTACTGCGATATCCAAGAGGAAATGCGCTCGGAGTTGAATTAAAAGAAGGTTTCAGAGAAATTGAAATCGGCAAAGCTGAAAGAATTAATTCTGGCAATGATGTTGCATTACTTGCAGTCGGTTTAATGGTTGACTACGCTTCGAAAGCCGCCACTTTGCTGGCACAACATGGAATTGAAGCAGAAGTAATCAATATGCGTTTTATAAAACCACTCGACGAAAATATCCTGATCGAAACTGCACAAAAGTTCGATAAAATAGTAACACTCGAAGAAAACAGCTTAATTGGTGGATTTGGTGCCGGTGTTGTCGAATTCTATAACGATAATCATATAAAAGCGGATCTCTTGCGCATCGGTCTGCCGGATCAATTTATTGAACATGGAACACAGGCAGAACTTCATCGTATGCTTGGAATCGATCCAGAAGGAATAGTACAAAAAGTTATCGACTTTTTAAAAAATAAAAATTATAAAAACGGCGTAGTAGCTTGATGAAAAAAACTAAGGTAGCAATTGTTGGATTGGGCTCGATTGCTCAACTGGTTCACATACCGGTATTAACAAAAATGGGTAACATCGAGCTTGTTGCTGTGAGTGAAATTAACAATAATCGCCTTAAAACAATTGGTGAAAAAATTCCAGCTGCAAGACGTTACACGGATTATCGTGAAATGATTTCTCAAGAAGAGCTCGATGCAGTTATTGTTACATCTCCAACAAACACTCATAAAGAGATAGCTATCGATTGCCTGAATGCAAAACTCGACGTGTTGATTGAAAAACCGATTGCATTAAATTATAAAGAAGCACTTGAAGTCGATAAAGCTGCAAAGAGAAATAAAAAACTGGCTATGGTTGGTATGAATTTGCGGTTTCGACCCGATTCGATGTTGATGAAAAGTATTATTAATAGCGGAGAACTGGGGGAAATATTTTATATAAAATGTGGCTGGCTACGAAACAAAAGCAGCGCACAAAAATGGTTTATCGACAAAAAGAAATCGGGCGGGGGAGTAATAATCGACCTTGGGATTTTATTGCTCGATCTTGCCATCTGGATGTTTGGAAACAATAAAATCGAAAGTGCATCCGTTCATAAATTCAACACAAAAAATCAGGACGTTGAAGATTCGGCGGTTGGAATTGTGAGACTCAATTCGAAAAATGCCATCAATTTTGAAGTAAGCTGGGAGCTCTATTCGGAGACGGACAGTTTTAATTTTATTATTCACGGCACGAAAGGCGCAGCTCAGTTAAATCCTTTGAAAGTATTTAGAAAAATTGAATCTGCATTTTTTGATTATAGCCTTTCTAAATCAAGTGTATCTAATTTGTACCATAAATCGTATGAAAACGAGATGAAACATTTCATTGCTTCGCTCAGAGGTGAAGTTCCTCCTGTATCAACTTCTGAAGAAGCACTCGTTAGAATGAAATTGCTCGATATTATCTATAAATCAGCAGAACAAAAAAAGGAAGTGAAATTTTAATATGAGTGAAAAAATATTACTTGTCGACGACGAAAAAGATATTATCGAATTTCTCAAATATAACCTTGAAAACGAGGGATTTGAAGTTATTGCCGCTTATAACGGTCAGGAAGCAATCGATAAGCTATCACTAAATCCGGACTTAATAATTCTCGACGTAATGATGCCCAAAATGGATGGTTACGAAACATGCAAACAGATCAGAAAGAGAGAGGAATTTAAGAATACGCCAGTCATATTTTTGACTGCAAAATCCTCCGAAATTGATGAGGTTTATGGACTGAATCTGGGAGCTGACGATTTTATTCAAAAACCGATATCGCCAAAAAAACTTATTGCGCGGGTTAAATCGAACCTGCGTAAATTAGAGCAGTTAAAACAAAACGAAGAGGAAACAATAGAAATCAGCGCCGGACCGCTCTTGATTAACAGAACAAAGTATACAGTTATTGTCGATAAAAAGGAATTAGTCTTTCCGAAGAAAGAATTTGAAATACTGGCATACCTTGCAGCTAGACCGGGTAAAGTTTTCGAAAGAGAGAAGATATTGCGCGATATCTGGGGCGGCGATGTTTACGTGGTCGAAAGAACCATTGACGTTCATATACGTAAAATTAGAGAAAAGCTGGGTGAGTATTCGTATCTGATCGAAACAATTAAGGGGGTGGGTTATCGTTTCAGAGACGTTGAAAAATATTAAAGAAAATCTATCCTTCGGAAGAAATTATACTCTTCCTTTATTAATATACAATTTTGTTTTCTTTCTACTTTTGTCTTTCCTTGCAGGTCATTCCCCTATAATTCTTATTCTCATTTTATTTTTTATTCTTATTTCCTATTTCAGTTTGTTAAATTATCTCGGCTTGAAAAGGAAAAAAGAAGTCAATTCGATTGCAGAAATAATCCGTAAGATTAGAAACAATCAACTGATTGATCATTACGACATCCATTTAAGCGCTGATCTACGTTATCTTGAAGATGAAATTCGTGAAATGTTTCGACGTAATAAAGAAGTAATCGAAAATTTGAAAAAGTTAGAAAAGGTAAGAACTGAATTTTTGGGGAACGTATCTCATGAATTGAGAACTCCGATATTTGCAATTCAAGGATTTATTGAGACACTCCTCGATGGAGCAATAAACGACCCTCAGGTGAATTTATCTTTCCTTCAAAAAGCAAATCAGCACTTAAATAATTTGAATAATTTGTTGAATGATTTGATCGATATCTCAATGATTGAATCAGGGCAAATGAAAATGAATCTCCGCTATTTCGATCCGGAGCCGATAGTACGCAATTTAGTTAATGAATTTAAACCCTATGCCGAGAATAAAAATTTGGAATTGGATGTAAAGTTAAGCAAACCTGTTCCCGAAGTCTACGGCGACAAGGAAAAAATTCGTCAGGTGTTATCGAATCTATTGGTCAATGCGATTAAGTACACAGAAAAGGGAAGAATTGAGGTGGGTATACAGGATTACGAAAAAGAGGTACGAATTTATGTAAGAGATACAGGTATCGGAATTGATCCTGAAGATCAGCGTAGAATATTTGAACGGTTTTATCGAGTCGACAAAAATCGTTCGAGAGAATTGGGGGGCACAGGACTTGGTCTGGCAATAGTAAAGCATATAATTGAAGCTCATAATTCGCGTATGGAATTAATTAGCCAGCCTGGAGAAGGGAGTGAGTTTGCATTTAGATTAAAGAAATTTGTATAAAAATGACTTTAATAAACTCAAAGGAAGAAATTAATTTTATAATTTACTTTTTTGTAGCAAATGATAATAAAAATTTCTAAATTAGTAACCGATTAAGTAACCGCTGTTTTTTAATAAATAAATTGGAGCTGTAATGGATGCAGAACTTAATCAAAATAACCCTGTAGCAAAAGTTGGGAAATACCGTTGGACAATACTTGCTCTGGTTTTCTTTGCTACAACAATCAACTATCTCGATAGACAGGTAATTAGTCTTCTTAAAGATGATTATCTTGAACCCACATTCAATTGGACTGAAACTGATTATGCTAATGTTGTAGTTGCTTTTCAGGTCATGTACGGCATCGGTATGTTATTTATGGGATGGCTTATCGATAAATTGGGCACAAAAATTGGTTATGCGCTTTCGTTAACAGTGTGGAGTCTGGCTGCTATTGCGCATGCTTTTGCAAAAAGTACTTTAGGTTTTGTTTTCGCAAGAGGATTTCTTGGACTGAGTGAAGCTGGCAACTTTCCTGCTGCAATTAAAACTGTTGCCGAATGGTTTCCCAAAAAGGAGAGAGCTCTTGCCACCGGTTTGTTTAACTCAGGTTCAAATGTTGGTGCTATTTTAGCTCCATTGACTGTGCCTTTGATTGCCGTTTACTGGGGCTGGCAATGGGCGTTTATCATAACAGGTGGTATCGGATTGATCTGGTTGATCTTCTGGTTTTTAATCTATGAAATTCCTTCTAAACATAAAAAATTATCAAAAGATGAATATGAATATATTCATAGCGACAAAGACGAACAATTATCGAAAGAAAAAGAAAATGAAAAAGTTGGTTGGCTCAGTTTATTGACCTATAAACAAACGTGGGCTTTTCTAATTGGAAAATTTTTGACCGACCCCGTATGGTGGTTTTATCTTTTCTGGTTACCTTCATTTCTAAATAAACAATACGGTATGACTAAAACTGATCTGGCTCTTCCTATTGCCCTTGTCTATACAATGACTACTTTTGGAAGTATCTTTGGTGGATGGCTCTCGGGTTATTTTATCGGGAAAGGATGGACAGTTAATAAAGCTCGTAAGACTGCCATGCTTATTTTTGCATTGCTGGCACTGCCAGTTGTATCTGCTCAGGCATTGGGAGTCTATTCGCCATGGATTGCAATACTGATCGTTGGTATAGCAGCATCTGCGCATCAAGCCTGGTCTGCAAATATTTTTACTACTACTTCCGACATGTTCCCTAAAAAAGCTGTTGCTTCAGTAACTGGTATTGGTGGAATGGCGGGAGCCGTTGGTGGAATTTTGATAGCAACTTTAGCCGGTTGGGTACTCGATCATTTCAAAGCGCTCGGGACAATCGAAACAGGATATTATGTTATGTTCCTGGTTTGCGGGTCGGCTTATTTGATCGCATTGTTCATCTTTAATCTCCTCGCACCAAAAATGGAAAGAGTAGAAATTTAAAATAAAACGGAATTAATAAAATGAGCGACATTTTTATCAAAGAAAATTTTCTTCTGAGCAATAAAACGGCGGAAATCTTATATCATGAACACGCTGTTAAGCAGCCTATAATTGATTATCATTGCCATCTTCCAATTGACGAAATAGCCTCGAACAGAAAATTTGAGAATATCACACAGGTATGGTTAAACGGTGACCATTACAAATGGCGAGCAATGCGTACTAATGGCGTTGATGAAAAATATATCACCGGCGATTCGACTGATAAAGAAAAATTTATGAAATGGGCTGAAACAGTTCCATATACAATTAAAAATCCTCTTTATCACTGGACGCATATGGAACTAAAAAAGCCATTTGGAATTTCTGACAAATTGCTTAATCCGGATACTGCCGAAGAAATCTGGAACCGAACGAGCGAGCTTCTATCTACAGACGACTTTTCTACACAAGGATTAATTAGTCAATGGAATGTCGAAATAATTTGCACTACAGACGATCCAATCGATTCGCTGGAGTATCATAAAAAGATAAAAGAAAATCCTTTTGGCACGAAAGTATTGCCGGCATTCCGTCCGGATAAGGCGATGGCGGTAGAAAACACAAACGATTTCTTGAAATATCTGAAGAAACTCGAAGAAGCTTCAGGAATTTCGATCAACAATTTTGACTCGTTTCTCGAAGCCATTAAAAAGCGCCACGACTATTTCCACGAAAATGGTTGCCGACTTTCTGACCACGGTTTAGAGACAGCTTACGCCGAAGACTATACCGAATCCGAAATTAAGTCGATCTTCATAAAACTTCTCAATAAAAAAAATCTTGAGCTGAACGAAATTCTCAAATTTAAATCTGCGATGATGTATGAATTTGGCATTATGGATTGGGAAAAAGGCTGGGTACAACAATTGCACCTCGGCGCTCTGAGAAATAATAATAGTCGTATGTTTAGACAGTTAGGTCCAGATACTGGGTGGGACTCAATTGGCGACTTCGAAATGGCACGCCCGCTTGCTAAATACCTGAATAAACTCGATTCAGAAAACAAGTTGGCAAAAACTATTTTGTATAATCTTAATCCTGCTGATAATGAACTCTTTGCCACAATGATTGGAAATTTCCAGGATGGAACAGTGCCTGGTAAAATGCAATACGGCAGTGCCTGGTGGTTCCTCGACCAAAAGAGCGGAATGGAACGTCAAATTGATGCGCTTTCAAATATGGGTCTTTTGAGCCGATTCGTAGGTATGCTGACCGATTCCCGCAGTTTTCTCTCTTATTCCAGACACGATTATTTCAGAAGACTTCTCTGTGATATTCTGGGAAGAGAAATCGAAGCAGGACTTATTCCAAACGACCTGGATTTAGTTGGTAAAATGGTCGAAGATATTTCTTATAACAATGCAAAAAACTATTTTGATTTCTGACAATAATAAAGGAGTTATCCATGGAAATGCTGAAGCTTTATGACGAAGTGGAAAATAAAAATATTGTAAAAAACGATCTGGTTGACCTAACTATTGGTGAGTCATTAAAAATAAAAGTTTATCCTCTCTCGGTATTGAAGAAGGACGATATTTTCTTTTTTATTGGGAAAGAAAATTTCGAGAAATTTCTATTTGTCGTCTCTATCGGTAAAGGAGACGGATTGATGAATGAATTCGAAGGCGAAGTGATCGATGCCGGTAAAGATGTATACATCAAAAAGTGTTATTTATCTACAGTAAATAGAAAAAAAGTTCAGAAACTTTTTCCACACACGGTACCGATTGTGCTCGGTTTGTGCAACTCATTCGGTTGCGGTGACAGACTCGGAATGGCAAATGCAGGTCACATCAGAGCAATTAAACAGAGTAGCTTCCGTCCAATTCTTGCACAGCAGTCGATAAGGGAATTGACAAGAACTAACAGAACGCCAGATGATGTTATGGACGCCGCCGTGTGGGCAGTCCTTCAAGAAGGTTATAAAGATGGTTTCGGATCGGATGCTGATCACCTTAAAACATTCGAAGATATCGATTTAATGCTCAATGCTGGCTTTACAATGTTTACATTCGATCCAAGTGAACACGTTGACAACGAAGCCGACAATTATACTGAAGAGCAACTAAAGCAAAAGTTAGCTGAAATTGATTGGGAAGGACTTAAGGATAACAAAGCCGAAGCAGCGAAACGTTATGTCGATATGACTTTCACAATTTCCGAACGACTTTCGTTAACTATCACAGAAACGGATTTCATGCGAGCCTATGCTAAATACGGAAACGCTATTGCTCATATTAAAAAGATGTATGACTATCTCGCTTCGAAAGCCAGCAAAGGCAGTTTTGAAATCGAAGTTTCAGTCGACGAAACCGAATCAGTTACCTCGCCGTTCGAACATTTCTTTTTTGCAAATGAATTAAACCGACTCGGGGTTAAATATGTAAGCCTCGCACCTCGTTTTATCGGCGATTTTGAAAAAGGCATCGACTATAAAGGCGATCTGAATTTGTTCAAATCCGAATACGAAAAACACCTCGATATAACAAAGTATTTTGGCAGCTATAAGATAAGTCTCCACTCAGGCAGCGACAAATTCTCGGCTTATCGTGTCATCGGTTCAATTAAAGGCGCTTATACTCACGTTAAAACAGCAGGCACAAGTTATCTGGAAGCATTACGCGTTGTAGCTGACAGGGAGCCGAAATTATTCAGAGAAATTCTCGATTTCTGCCGTGACCTTTATGAAACGGAAAAGAGAAGCTATCATGTCTCTGCTGACATAAATAAAGTCAAACCTGCAAGTCAATATACCGACGAAGAACTTCTCGAACTCTTCAATCTTAACGATGCCCGACAGGTATTGCACGTTACTTTCGGGAAGGTATTGACCGAGCGGGATTCTTCAGGTCAATTCCTGTTCAAAGACAAAATAATGAAATGCTTGATTGAAAATGAAGAAATTCATTATCAATTCCTGGAAAAACATTTTCTAAAACATCTGGAGTGTTTTAAATAATATGGAAAGAGAAAAAATTTTAGAATCGATATTAGAGAGAAAGGCGGTTGCTGTACTGAGAATTAAAGAGCCAGAAAAACTTAAAAGAGTTATCGAGGCCATAGCCGAAGGTGGAATAACGGTTGCCGAGATTACAATGACTGTTCCCAATGCTATTGAATTAATTAAAAGGATGAGTGAAGAACTCGATAAAAATATTATTGTTGGCGTTGGCTCGGTGCTGGATGCAGAAACAGCCCGCTCAGCAATAAAAGCAGGAGCTAAATATGTGGTTAGTCCAATTTTCAAAAAAGAAATAATTGAACAAGCTCATCAATTGGACGTACCTGCCATGCCAGGATGTTTTACTCCTACTGAAATACAAACTGCTTATGAAGCTGGAGCTGATGTTATTAAAGTCTTCCCGGCAGATGTGCTCGGCATGAAATTCTTTAAAGGAATTCTCGCTCCTATGCCTCATTTAAAGTTAATGCCAACCGGAGGTGTCGACCTTACTAATGCTGGCGAATGGTTGAAGGCAGGTGCATGCGCTGTTGGAATTGGTTCGGCACTCCTCGATAAAGAAGCAATCAAAAACGAAAATTATTCCGTGCTCACTTCAAATGCCCGTCAGGTGATCAAAAGTATAAACGAAGCATTAAATAAATAGGAGATGTCATGAAATATTCGATGGAAGACATCAGGGGTAAAGTTTGTGCTGTAACAGGAGGTGGAGGCGTTATCGGTTCTGTTTTTTGCGAAGGATTGGCAGAGGCTGGTGCTAAAGTTGCAGTCTTTTATAATTCAAATAAACAAAAAGCCGACACACTTGTTGAAAAGATCAATTCAGAAAATCCCGGACATGCAATCAGTGTTAAGGCAAATGTACTCGACAAAGAATCTCTTCTAAATGCCAAAAAGACAATAAATGAAAATTTTGGCAAGATAGATGTATTGGTTAATTGTGCCGGTGGCAATCATCCCAAAGCAACCACACAGCTTGAATTTATGACCGATAAAGATCTTCAGGATATTGGCAAAAGCTTTTTTGGTTTGGAACTCGAGGGTTTTAGGAATGTGTTCGATTTGAATTTTATGGGAACCGTTTTACCGACAATGATTCTCGCTGAGGATATGCTCGGCAGAGGTGGAGTTATTGTTAATATATCGTCGATGAACTCATACAAACCTCTTACAAAAATTCCTGCTTATTCAGCTGCCAAAGCTGCAATCAATAATTTAACAGAATGGCTCGCAGTCCATTTTGCTAAAGTCAATATTCGTGTAAATGCAATAGCTCCCGGATTTTTCCTTACAGAACAGAATCGATTTTTATTGGTCGATAAAGAGACGGGTCAACTTACTGAACGCGGTAAAAAAATTATTAACGGTACTCCTATGGGACGTTTCGGCGAACCGGAAGAATTGGTTGGAACGTTACTCTATCTTGTCTCCGATGTTTCAAAATTTGTTACAGGTGTAGTTATTCCTGTTGACGGAGGATTTAATGCCTACAGCGGAGTTTAATAAATTCTATAAAAATTATTGAACTATTAAATACAGGGACTAATTATGAATACAGGACTTAATATTAAAAAAGAAGGATATTACGATTTCGTTTCTCTTGGGGCACTTGTACATCGCCTCGATCCAGGGATAATCCCATTCAGAAAAGCAACAGAATGCAAGATACACGTAAGTGGCGGCGAATATAATGTAGCTGCAAACTTGGCGGATTGTTTCAGGTTGAAGACAGCCATAGTAACTGCATTGGTCAAATATCCAATTGGTGAATTGATTCGTGAACGAGTTCGTGCTATGGGTGTTGAAGGATTATACAAGGAATTTGAACATAACGGCGTTAATGGTCCAAATATGGCTGCTGTATACAGCGACAGGGGTTTTGGATCTCGTGCACCTGTAGTTTTTTATAATCGTTCCAACGAAGCTGCTGCTTTATTGAAGCCGGGCGATATCAATTGGGACGAAATATTCACAAAAGGTGTAAAGTGGTTTCACAGCGGAGGAATTTTTGCAGCTTTGTCCGAAACCACTGGCGAATTGATTATCGAAGCAATGAAAGCAGCCAAAAAATTCGGAGCTGTAACGAGTTTCGATCTCAATTACAGAGCCAAGTTATGGAATATCTGGGGTGGCGAAAAAAAAGCCTCGGAAGTGATATCTCGAATTGTTGAACATGTAGATGTATTGGTCGGCAACGAAGAAGACCTCCAAAAAGGTCTTGGTATACCTGGTCCAGAAGTTACTGCTAAGTCGAAACTCGATCCTTCAGTATTTCTTGCAATGATAGAAGATGTCACTAAAAAATTTCCGAATGTAAAAGTAGTCGCTACTACATTGAGAGAAGTCCATTCTACAAATCGTCATAGCTGGAGTGCCGTTGCCTGGATTAATGGGAAATCGTTTCAAGCCCCTACAGCTGAGCTCGATGTTTACGATAGAGTCGGAGGCGGCGACGGATTTGCAGCTGGTTTTATCTATGGACTACTGAAAGGTGAGGATCCGGAGCAGGCAGTTAAACTTGGCTGGGCTCATGGAGCACTACTTACTACTTATCCTGGTGATACCACTATGGCAACTCTTGATGAAGTACTGGCATTTGCCAGAGGTGGCTCAGCACGAATTCAACGTTAAATTTTTATAATGCGGGCAGCTAATTGCCCGTTTTTTTTGAGGTTGTTATGATATATTGTGCTGTCGGTTCTAAAAATATGGAAATTAGTTTAGAGCGAGCAAAAGAATATTTGTACGAAGCTCTATCTAAAATCGGCTCGCGGAAAAAAATACTCGCAATACCACCAGATTTTACTAGATATCATTCTAAGGCTGGAGAATTAACTTATTTTATTTATGAATATTATAGAGATAATCTAAAAGATATATTACCAGCGCTTGGCACTCATACTCCAATGTCTGAAAGCGAAATTAATACCATGTTTGGCAACATACCATTGGAGCTTTTCCGTGTACATCGCTGGCGCGATGATTTAAAGACGCTCGGCATTGTACCTGAAGATTTTATATCACAAGTATCTGATGGAATAGTAAAATACTCATGGCCGGCACAGGTGAACAAGTTGCTGGTTGAGGGTAACTATGATTTAATTCTCTCTGTTGGTCAGGTTGTTCCTCATGAAGTTATCGGCATGGCGAATTATAATAAAAATATTTTCGTCGGTACAGGTGGCAAGGAAGGAATAAACAAAAGCCACTTCCTCGGAGCAGCTTATGGAATGGAAAGGATTATGGGAAGAGCCGACAATCCTGTACGAAAAGTTCTTAATTACGCTTCTGAAAATTTCGCAAAAAATTTACCAATCGTATATGTTTTGACGGTTATCGGTAAAAATGAAAAAAACGAACTTGTTTTAAAAGGTTTGTTTATTGGTGATGATTATGAGTGTTTCAAACAGGCGGCTGATTTATCGCTCCAGGTTAACTTTGAAATGCTCGATACACCTCTCGATAAAGTAGTGGTATTTCTTGACCCGCAAGAATTTAAGAGCACCTGGCTGGGCAATAAAAGTATTTATAGAACAAGGATGGCAATTGCCGACGGTGGAGAATTGATTGTGCTTGCTCCCGGTCTGAAAGAATTTGGTGAAGATAAAGAAATCGACCGATTAATAAGAAAATATGGATATAGAACAACACCAGAAATTCTTAAATTTGTAGATGAGAATAAAGAACTTCAGGAAAATTTAAGCGCGGCAGCTCATTTGATTCACGGTTCGTCCGAAAACCGTTTTACAATCAGATACTGCCCGGGCAATTTGTCCAAAGACGAAATTGAAAGCGTCAATTTTAAGTATGGCGATCTAAATGAGATGCTAAAAAAATATAATCCACAAAAATTAAACGACGGATTTAATATAATGCCCGACGGAGAGAAAATATTCTTTATCTCAAATCCTGCTCTCGGATTGTGGGCTTACAAAGGAAAATTTCAAAATCAGGAGATAAAATAAAATGAGTAAAGCAGATATTGGTTTAATTGGTCTTGCTGTAATGGGCGAAAATCTCGTCCTGAATATGGAAAGCCACGGGTTTACTGTTGCAGTTTACAACAGGACAACCTCGAAAGTGGACGATTTTATTAATGGAAGAGCTAAAGGTAAAAATATAATCGGTACTCATTCACTCGATGAATTGGTCGCAAGTCTGAAAAAGCCGCGTAAAGTTATGTTAATGGTTAAGGCTGGAAAAGCGGTTGATGATTTTATCGAGGCACTTATTCCTCTTATGGAAAAGGGTGATATTATCATCGACGGAGGAAATTCGAATTTTCAAGATACAATCCGTCGAACAAAATATGTTGAAGAAAAAGGTTTACTTTTTATTGGAACAGGTGTATCAGGTGGAGAAGAAGGTGCATTGAAAGGACCTTCAATTATGCCTGGCGGCTCGCCGCAGGCCTGGGAACACGTGAAGCCGATTTTTCAGTCAATTGCTGCTAAGGTTGAAGATGGTTCTCCTTGCTGCGATTGGGTAGGGGAAAACGGTGCCGGTCATTTCGTTAAAATGGTTCATAATGGAATTGAATATGGCGATATGCAATTGATTTGCGAAACTTACCAGATAATGAAAGATTTGTTGGGACTATCTTACGAGGAGATGCATCAAATTTTCAAAGAATGGAACAAAGGCGAACTCGAAAGTTATTTGATCGAAATTACAGGAGATATTCTCGCATATAAAGATACCGATGGTCAGCCACTTGTGGAAAAAATTCTTGATGCCGCAGGACAAAAAGGTACCGGTAAATGGACAGTGATAGCCTCAATGGAAGCCGGTGTACCTCTTACATTAATTGGTGAAGCAGTTTATGCACGTTCTCTCTCGGCTTTAAAAGAAGAACGTGTTGAAGCTTCCAAAATTATTTCCGGTCCCAAACCTAAATTCGAAGGCGACAAGAAACAATTCATCGAAGATTTGAAACGTGCATTATATGCTTCAAAAATAATTTCGTATGCACAGGGCTTTATGCTTATGCGCGAAGCTGCAAAAGATTATGGCTGGAACCTCAATTACGGTGGAATTGCACTTATGTGGCGTGGTGGATGTATTATTCGCTCTGCATTCCTCGGAAAGATCAAAGAAGCTTTTGATAAAAATCCCTCGCTCTCAAATTTGATACTCGACCCATTCTTCAAAGAAAAGGTGGAATCTTCGCAGGAATCGTGGCGTAGAGTAGTAACTGCCGCGATAAGTAACGGAATCTGGGTTCCTGCACTTTCTACTGCCTTGAATTTCTTCGATGGATATCGCCAGGAAAGATTACCAGCAAATCTTTTGCAGGCGCAAAGAGATTATTTCGGAGCTCATACCTATGAACGAGTTGACAAACCAAGAGGAGAATTTTTCCACACAAACTGGACAGGACATGGCGGAACGACATCTTCGACTACATATAATATCTGAATTTATTAAATTTGCGGATTACTTTTTAATCAATTTGGGGGAGTTATATGCAAAATAATGATGTCAAGAAGTTAGCAGCGAATACTATTCGAATACTGGCAGCCGAAGGTGTCCAGAAAGCAAATTCGGGTCATCCAGGAATGCCAATGGGAATGGCAGATGTTGCCATGGTTCTTTGGACTGAATTTTTGAAACATAATCCCGACGATCCTAAATGGTACAATCGCGATCGATTTGTATTGTCTGCCGGTCACGGGTCAATGTTGATCTATACCTTACTTCATTTGAGTGGTTACGATGTTTCGCTCGACGATTTGAAGTCTTTCAGACAATGGGGTAGCCGTACAGCTGGTCACCCTGAATATGGACTTCTTCCTGGTATCGAAACTACAACAGGGCCGCTTGGACAGGGATTCGGAAATGGAATCGGTATGGCAATAGCAGCCAAAATGATTGCTGCTCGTTTCAACGACGAAAAATATCAACTATTTGGCAATCATTTTATCTATGCAATTGTAAGCGACGGCGATTTGATGGAAGGAATTTCCCACGAAGCCGCTTCGATTGCAGGACACCTTAAATTAGGAAATATCATCTATTTCTACGATGATAATCATATCACAATTGAAGGTAATACTTCGATTACTTTTTCGGAAGATATCCAGAAACGATTCGAATCCTACGGCTGGCAGGTATTAAAAGCAGATGCATATAATCACAATGAAATACGAAATGCAATTAAAACCGCTCAACAAGAAACTGAAAAACCGACGATCATTATTACTAAATCGCATATCGGTTTTGGAAGTCCTAATAAAGTTGACACTGCCGAGGTACATGGTTCACCACTTGGTACTGAAGAATTAATCGAAACAAAGAAAAACTTGGGCTGGCCTACCGATAAAGATTTCTTTGTACCAGATGAAGTAAAAAAATTGTTCGAAGAAAGGAAATCTGAACTCAAAAAAGAATACGACAGCTGGCAAAAAAATTTCATTGATTGGAAAGAGAAAAATCCTGAAAAAGCTGAAGAGTTTAATAAATACATTACAAATTGGTTGCCCGAAAACATCGACGAAGAATTACTTAATGCCGTTCCGAAAGAACCGTCGGCAACGAGATCTCTATCGGGCAAGGTAATTCAAAAGATTGCTCAATTAGTTCCTAATTTTGTTGGGGGTTCTGCAGATCTGGCTCCATCGACAAATACATACATGAAAAATTACAGCGACATTGCCCCCGGAAAGTTCGAAGGAAAAAATTTCCACTTTGGAATTCGTGAACATGGTATGGGCGCAATTCTAAACGGTATGGCGCTCTACGGCGGATTTAGACCTTTTGGTGCAACTTTCTTTGTATTCTCAGATTATATGCGCCCAACAATAAGGCTGGCTGCTATAATGGAGATACCAGTTATTTATGTATTTACACACGATTCGATTTTTGTGGGTGAAGACGGACCAACTCATCAACCTGTTGAGCATCTCTCTGTTTTACGGGCTATTCCAAATGTTACTGTAATTAGACCAGCCGACGGAATTGAAACCGCTATGGCATGGTCATTTGCTCTTAAACATAAAGAAGGTCCCGTTGCTCTTATTCTTACACGTCAGAAAATCGAAGCATTTGAGAGAATCGCTGATTTTAAACCAGAAGATGTTCTCAATGGCGCTTATATTGTCATGAAAGAAAACGGTAACAAACCCGAACTGGTTATCGCTGCCAGTGGCTCCGAAGTTCCAGTGGCTGTCGAAGCAGCTAAGTTACTTTCAGAAAATTATTCTGTTCGTGTAGTTTCTATTCCTTCTAAAGAACTTTTTATAAAACAAAACGACGATTTAAAAAAATCTATTATTCCGGAGGATGTTCCGCTCGTAATCATTGAAGCAGCGTCAATGATGGGATGGGGCGATTTATTCAGACAAAAACTTCTTACAATCGGAATGGAAAGATTTGGAGCATCAGGACCGTATAAAACACTTGCTGAAAAATTCGGCTTTACTGGTCCGCAGGTAGCAGCTAAGATTAAAGACTGGCTTCGATAAATTAATAATAAATTGTAGAGCGGAGCAAAATTCTCCGCTCTCATATATTTTTTAATAATTGCCCTTCTTACACAAGTGTATTAGAAAAATATGCAATAATTATTTTTACATTTGAAAAAATTTATACAGTATTTTAGATGAAAGAAAGTAAACGATTAATTTGAATTTAATAGTGAGGTAAAGATGGAAGTACGTTACTCACCTGATAAAAATGGCTTTAAAAAAATGACCACCGACGAACTTCGTCAGTCATTTTTGATCGAAAGCCTTTTTGTTAAAAATGAAATTCCAATGGTCTATTCAGATATCGACAGGTCAATTACCGGTTCTGCAGTGCCGGCTGGAAAAGAACTTACTCTTACAGCATCAAAAAAGGAGATGGCCGCGGAATTCTTTTGTGAAAGAAGAGAAGTTGGAGTTCTCAACATTGGCAACAAAGGAAAAATAATACTCGATGGCACCGAATTTCCAATGAATTTCAGAGATGCCCTTTATATTGGTAGAGGTACAAAAGAAGTGAAATTTTTGAGCGAAGACCCAGATAAGCCAGCAGAATTTTATTTTGTAAGTTATCCAGCTCATAAAGAATACCCCTCGAAACATATTAAATACGAAGATGCTATTCACAGAAATCTGGGTTCACTGGAATCGTCGAATAAAAGAACAATCCATCAATACATATTGCCGGAAATACTACCTACATGCCAGCTGGCAATGGGACTGACAGAGCTCGAAGTGGGATGCGTATGGAATACAATGCCTGCGCATACGCATCAAAGACGCTCGGAAGTTTATATGTATTTCAACTTAAGCGAAGACGATTTTGTTGTCCATCTGATTGGTGATCCAGTTGAAACACGGCATTTGATTGTACGCGACCGTCAGGCTGTATTGTCGACCAGCTGGTCGCTTCATTCTGGATGCGGTACTAAAAATTATTCGTTTATCTGGGCTATGGGGGGAGAAAATCAGGTCTTCGACGACATGGATCACATTCCCATGAAAGATTTAAAATAAATTACGGAGGTAGATTTATGATTCTTGATAAATTCAAACTCGATGGAAAAATCGCTCTGGTAACGGGCTCCAATCAAGGAATCGGTCAAAAATATGCTCAGGCTCTGGCTGAAGCAGGCGCAGACATAATCGGAGTTTCTTATGTCGATGATTTTGCTGAAACTGAAAAACTTGTAAAAGCAGCAGGACGAAATTTCAAATCGTATGTAAGCGATTTCTCCGACAGAAAATCGCTCTACAATTTTATTGAACAGGTAAAAAAGGATTTTCCACGCATCGATATCCTCGTTAACAATGCAGGAACAATTTTGCGTAAACCAATAGCCGAGCATCCGGACGAATACTGGGATAAAGTCATTGAAGTTAATCTCTCAGCTCAATTTATTTTAACTCGTGAAATCGGCAAAGAGATGGTCGCAAGAGGTTATGGCAAGATTGTATTTATTGCCTCGCTTTTGTCGTTTCAGGGTGGTATATTAGTTCCTGGATATGCTGCTTCAAAAGGAGGTGTTAAGCAATTGACAATGGCATTTGCTAACGAGTGGGCGTCAAAAGGCGTCACGGTAAATGCAATTGCCCCTGGTTATATTGCTACTGAAAATACACGTCCTCTCAGAGAGGATCCTGTAAGAAATAAAGCTATACAGGATAGAATTCCTGCCGGAAGGTGGGGTGTCCCAGAAGATTTAATGGGCGCAATGGTCTTCCTTTGCTCTGATGCTTCAAGTTATGTCAACGGTACGGTACTTGTAGTGGATGGTGGTTGGATGGCTCGATAGGCAATAAATAATAAATGGAGAAGTAAAATGAAAGGAATACTTTTTGTTATTCCTTTCCTTATTTATTCTTGTTCTTTTTTTAGCAGTGTGGAGAAGGAAAGGGCACTCGAGAAACCCGTCCTTTTGAAAACAGTCGAATTAAATTATCCAAAGGAAGCTTTGGATAATAATATTCAGGGTAAAGTAGATTTAATGATTCTTGTCGATACAACAGGGAGCGTCAGCGACGTTAAATTAATTAAATCATCCGGTTTTACTATACTCGATACGGCTGCAATTAATTATTCGAGTCAATTGAAATTTCTTCCCATCAGAGAAGATGGCAAAAAAGTTGCCCGATGGATTAAATGGAATGTTAATTACAAAATCGATGAAACACCGCTGGAGCCAGAAGTGATCAGGATTTTAGTTTTCTACAAAGCTTCTGATTATGTTCACGAATCAACTAAAACTGCAATCGATATGTTTCGAAAATTATCTGAGAACTACAAATTCAGCATTGATTTTACGGACGACTCAACCAATATTAATCTTGATTATCTTAAAAACTACGACCTACTGGTTTTTCTAAACACATCTGGTAATGTACTTGATGAGGACGGCAAAAAAGCGCTGGTCGAATTTACAAAAACAGATAAAGGATTTGTTGGTATTCATTCCGCTACGGCAACACTGGAAGACTGGGACTGGTACTGCAATTTTATTGGAGCCTGTTTTGATGACCACCCCGAAATTCAAAATGCAGTAATTAGAGTTGCAAATAAAAATCATCTCTCCACAAAACATTTGCCCGATTCGCTGGTCTGGAAAGACGAATGGTATAACTGGAAAGATTTGCCAGAAAATGTGGAGCTCCTTGTAACAGTTGACGAAAATACTTATAAAGGAGGTAAACACGGAGATTTTCACCCTATATCGTGGTGCAAAGAAATAAACAATTTCAGGGTCTGGTATACTGCAATGGGTCATTTACCAGAACATTATACAGATCAGAATTTCATTAAACATATTGTAGGCGGAATTTTCTGGGCATCAAATAAATAGGGAGACTTATTTCATGATTTATAGAGAAATTGGTAAATCCGGGCTGAATGCTTCTGTAATTGCATTTGGTGCGTGGGCAATCGGTGGTTGGATGTGGGGCGGTAGCAACGAAAAAGAAAGTATCGATGCAATTCACGCTGCTATCGATAAAGGCATTAATTTAATTGATACGGCTCCAGCTTATGGATTTGGTTATTCTGAAGAAGTTGTAGGGAAAGCCGTTAAAGACAGAAGGGATAAGGTTTTAATTGCTACAAAATGCGGCTTGAGATGGGATCTGGAAAAAGGTGAATTCTTTTTCTATACTACAGAAAAAGGAGTTGCAGATGAATCGACACCGGGCGCAATGAAAATTTATAAATACCTGCATCCTGATTCAATTCGATACGAAATTGAACAAAGCCTTCGCAGACTGCAAACAGATTATATTGATTTATATCAAACTCACTGGCAGGATTCAACTACACCAATTGAAGATACTATGGCTGAATTAATTAAATTGAAAGACGAAGGGAAAATAAGAGCTATCGGTGTTTCAAATGCCACCGTTGAACAGATGAAAAAATATGGAGCCATCGATTCCGATCAAGAAAAGTATAATATGCTCCACAGAAAAATTGAAAAGGAAGGCAACGTTAGTTATTGCCATGAAAATAATATTGCTATCCTGGCATATTCACCACTTTCTCAAGGATTGCTGACAGGAAAAATTTCTCCCGATAGAAAATATAATGAAGGTGACTTACGACGAAACAATCCTTTATTCACTCCAGAAAATATTAATAAAGTCAATTCCATGCTAAAAGAATTTGAACCGATTGCCGAAATGCATAAAGTGTCGATTGCTCAACTGGTTTGCGCTTGGACTTTCAATCAAAAGGGGATTACTCATCTTCTATGTGGAGCCAGAAACAGACATCAGGCAATTGAAAACGCAAAAGCCGGCTCGGTTAACTTGACCAATGAAGAAATTAATGAAATTAATACAATCTACACGAAATATTTTGAGCAGTGACAAATATTAAGAAAGATGACTTAAAAGAGTTATTCAAAAGTAAATTAAAGGCGCGAGGATTTTCCGATGAGGAAGCAGATCTTTGCGCCGAAATTTTTACTGATAATACAGTTAGCGGAGTTTATTCTCACGGCATTAATAGATTTCCTCTCTTTATCGATTATGTTGATAAGGGTCTAATTAAACCTGGAGCAAAACCTTTATTAATAAAATCATTTGCTGCTGTGGAACAATGGGATGGTAATTTCGGTCCAGGTCCATTGAATGCTTATGCAATGACGAATAGGGCAATGGAGATAGCCGATAAATATGGTATTGGGTGCGTGGCATTAAGAAATACCAATCATTGGATGAGAGCGGGCTATTACGGGTGGGCAGCTGCAAAAAAAGGATACATTTTTATTTGCTGGACGAATACAATACCTAATCTTCCACCATGGAATGGAAAAAAGGCAACATCGGGAAATAATCCGATTGTCTTTGCAGTACCGAAAAATGATAATCCTGTTGTTCTCGATATGGCGCTTTCTCAATTTTCATACGGTAAACTTGCAGAATACATAAACATGAATCTTCAACTTCCTTATTATGGAGGTTACGATTCGAAGGGTAATTTAACAAAAGATCCCGTTGAAATTAATAAAACACAACGTGCTCTACCGATCGGATTATGGAAGGGCGCAGGGTTATCCTTGTTGCTCGACCTGATTGCTTCAATTCTTGCGGAAGGCAATTCAACTGCCGATCTGTCGAGATCAGAATACGATACCGGAATGTCGCAGGTATTTATTGCAATAAAGCCTCTATTTAACGATAAAATTGAATCGTATGTCGAAAAAATTATAAAATATTATAAAAGTGCCGAACCGGTTTCATTTGACGAGGCAATTTATTATCCAGGCGAAAGGTCTACTCAGTTCAAGAAAAAATGCGATGAAGAAGGGATTCCGATAGAAGAGCAATTACTGGAAAAAATTAAATCGTTATGAAAATCATATTAATTTATTTACTAATTGCGATGACTGGTATTTTTGCCCAAGACAAATTGAATTTATTAATTGTTACTGGTGGAAAAGCCGTTGATTCTTCATTTTATAAAATCTTCAATCATAAATCAGGTCTAAACTATTCTGTTGTTCCAAAACCAGAGGCATTTAATTTATTTGATTCAGAGTCTATCTCAAATTACGATGTGATTCTCTTTTACGATACTTATCAGGATATCAGTCCCCGGGAATCTGAGGCATTTCTTTCGATATTTGATAAAGGGATTGGAGTGCTTTTTTTACATCACGCAATTGTGGCTCATCAGGATTGGGATGAATATATAAAAATCACTGGTGCTAAGTATCATTATAAGCCGTATTTATTTAATGGATTAAAATACGGGCCATCTACATACAAACACGACCAGGATTTCGAAGTAATAATACTCGATCACACACATCCAATTACAAAAGGGATTAATAATTTTTATGTGCACGACGAAACCTACCTCAACATTGAGTACGACAAAGGGAATCATTATTTATTGACTACTGAGAATTGTGAGTCTGCAAGGTATCTGGGATGGACTCGAGAGTACAGGAATTCGAAAGTTGTTACGATTTTACTTGGACACGATAGATTAGTCTATGAGAATCAAAAGTTTCAAGAGCTCCTTTTCAACTCACTCGCTTGGTTAAAAAAGGAGAAATGAATCGAAAAATTCATTGACTTTTATAAAAAGTTTTCGCATTTTAAGTAAGCGATTAAGTAAAGCATATAGCTTAATAACACAAAAATAAGTCTAGGAGGTCAAAATGCCGAAAAAGTTACTATTTTTATGGATTTTTGCATTGTCGAGCATAATCTTTCCGCAAAATATCATTACAGTTGAGCCTGGTGACGGCACGCTAACTACGGCTATCGAGAATGCCAGTTCAGGTGATATACTGGTTTTAACAAACGGCGCTGAATATACAACTTCTACTGCAAATTTTGCCGTGCTAAAAAACAAAAAAATTACTATTAAAGCTGAAGAACCAACTGCTGATGTCAAGCCAATACTTTATAGCAACTTTACCCCTGGAGAAACTACTCCAAGCGAATACTTTGTTATGGACGAAGGAAGTGCTTTAACTCTCGAAGGACTCGAAATTAGAGGGGATAGTCCCATGTCTCCTGGTACACCAGTCCAGACTAGATTAATTTCTTATCCTGTCCCTTTAAATGAAATCCAGGTCGGCAAACTTTATATTAAAAATTGTCTAATTCACGATTTCCAGGGAAATATGATTGATGGTGCATATAGCGAAACACTTTATAATGTTGTGCAGGATACAATAATGATTCACAACACTATCGTTTATAATATTGGTGATGAACCAGGTAGTGGTACAACAGGTTCTGTAGTGCAATTTAAATACGCTAACTGTAAATATTTTGAAGCAAAAAATTCCACTTTCTATCATATTAATGCATACGGAATCCGTTTTGAAGGTGGTTCGAGTTATCCAAATACATTTCCACCGACTGGTCTAATAGATCATTGTACATTTGATGATATTGGCGGCGGTAAAAATATGATTCTGGTTGAACATTCTGATAATGAATGGACAATTACCAATTCAATTTTTTCCAATGCGCAAGACAAAGGAGAAAAAGTACTCTATTTCAAAAGAGCTTCTTCTGATATGCCACCAATTGCTACGTGGAAACGACTTTGTTTCTGGGAACTGGGACCGTCTCGCGATTTGAGATGGGTCACCATACCATCAGAAAATGATACCATTTATATGAATCCTGAATACCTTGACCCGGCCAATGGCGATTTTACGTTACCTGCAGGTTCACCCCTCCTGACTTTTGGTACAGACGGTGGACCAATTGGTGACTTAAGATGGGCTGGCAATGCTGTTTCTGTCGAAGAAAATGAAAGCATTCCTACAAAATTCAGTCTCAAACAAAATTATCCAAATCCATTTAACCCTACTACAAAAATTTCATTCACAATTCCAGAAGCTGGTTATACGAAGCTTGTCGTCTATGATTTGCTGGGTAGAGAAGTAGCCGTACTTATCGACGGAGAGTTGAATGCTGGTAGTCATAATATCGAATTCAATGCACAAAATTTATCTACAGGAATTTATCTATACAAACTTACTTCAAAAGAAACATCCCTCGTACGAAAAATGATGCTAATTAAATAACAGAGTTTAAAAAGGCATCCTGTTTCATGATATAGTTTTCAGGATGCCTTTATTCTGAAAGTTCGGATAATCGATGAAAAATTTAATTAGTTACACTTTCTTGTTGCTTAGTATTAATGCAACAATAATTTTTTCACAACAAGTTGCTTTCCCCGGCGCTGAAGGATGGGGTAAATATACTGTTGGCGGCAGAAGCGGGCGTGTCTACGAAGTTACTAATCTTAACGACAGTGGACCTGGCAGTTTGAGATATGCCGTTGAAGCTGCGGGACCAAGAACCGTAGTTTTTAGAGTTTCTGGGACAATTCATCTCAAGTCCCAGCTCGTAATAAAAAATCCTTATATAACAATTGCAGGCCAAACAGCTCCAGGCGACGGAATTTGCGTGGCTGGTTACCCGTTTATAATTGAAGCAGACGAAGTTATAATTCGATATTTACGTTTTCGCTTGGGCAACAAGACAAACTTAGGTTCCAACGGCGATGCAATGAGCTGTCGCTTTCAAAAAAATATAATTATTGATCACTGCTCGCTTAGCTGGAGTATCGACGAAACTATGTCGCTCTACTGGTGTGAAAATTTGACTGTACAGTGGTGTGTTATCAGCGAAAGTTTGTATTCTTCAACACATGAAAAAGATGAGCACGGATATGGAGCTATCTGGGGAGGAAAAAATTCAACATATCATCACAATCTCTTTGCGCACCATTCAAGCAGAAATCCCCGCTTTGCATCCGGTAGCGGAAATACAGACTTCAGAAATAATGTGATTTATAATTGGGGATTCAACAGTATTTATGGCGGCGAACTTCATGATCCTGACTATAAGGAAAGTCCAGCTACCCAAATTAATTTAGTTGCTAATTACTTTAAACCTGGACCAGCAACAAAAGACGGCGTAAAAAAACGAATAGTAGCACCAAGCAGCCGCAACGGCCTACTCGATTACGGTAAATGGTATATCGCTGAAAATTTTGTTGAAGGAAGTCCCGAAACCACACAGGACAACTGGCAATATGGAGTTCAAGAAATTAATTCTCAATATAAAGATTCAATTAAATCAAATACTCCTTTTGAATATATCCCGATCAATCAGCAGACTGCCGTAGAGGCTTATTTAAGGGTTCTGGATAGTGCCGGAGCAATTTTACCGCGTCGAGATGCTATCGACAAAAGAATTATCGACGAAGTACGGAACGGTTATGCAAATTATGAAGGCAAAACATACCGGTATAATCAAAAATTTACTGACGATCATCCTGTCACTGGAATTATCGATTCTCAGGATGAAGTAGGTGGATGGATTGAATTGAAACAGGGACCTGTAAAGCCTGATTCCGACCATGACGGGATGCCCGACTACTGGGAAATTAACAATGGTCTTAACCCAACGGATGCTTCTGATGGAAGTCAATTTGCACTTAACGGTTATACCAATCTCGAAAACTATCTAAATTCAATTACAGCTTTTCCAGATTTTATCCCAGCTCCTTCTAACCTGAAAGGGGAATTAATCGACTTTTCTAAAGTTAAATTGAGCTGGCAGGACAATGCCGAAAATGAAAACGGCTATAAAATTGAACGCGGCGTTAAATCTGGAGATTCTACTATTGTTTTCGAGTTATTAATTGAATTAGAAAAAAACAGTAATAATTTTATCGACACCACTACTGTAGAACAGACCACTTATTATTATCGTATTTATGCTTTCAACGATTCATTAATTTCAGATTACTCTGATACACTGGTGATTACAACTCTAAGCAATACATCACCTCCCTTAAAAGCAGAAAATCCAATTCCAACTAATAATGAAAGTTTTGTTTCATTAACTACGAAGCTGGAATGGGAAACGGGATTAAACACAGACTACCATGAAGTCTATTTTGGTACTCAAAATCCGCCACCGTTTGTAAAGACAGTTACGGAGAGTTTTTATAATCCAGGTAATCTAAGTTACAATACTAAATACTACTGGCGGATTGACGAAGTTAATTCCAACGGAAAAACAGTGGGCGATACATGGTACTTTATCACAAAAAAAAATTTATCTCCTCAAGTAATCGCTTACTGGAAATTCGACGAGGGTAAGAATTTTACGGTGAACGATTTTATGCAATTTCATATTAACGGTACAGCTTATTTAATTAATGAAAATTCGTGGACCGAAGGTATTAACAATAAGGCGCTTCTATTCGACGGAGTCGATGATTATGTAGAAATTCCTCATCACGGCTCGATCGATTTTTCAAATGAAAGTTTTTCTATTTCCTGCTGGTTTAAAATAACTGACATGAAAGAAACATCGATGTATTTGGTTCATAAGGGTTCATTTGTAAAAGATCCATTAACTAAAAAATCAGGTAAATGGTACGGCCTTGAAATCAAGAATAACGAATTACGATTTTCAATTGATGATGATACAAATAAAACAACTGCAAAGCTGACTAATCTTTCAAATTTTCTTTCAGAGGGATGGAATAATATTATTGGAGTTAGAGACGCACAAAACCGGAAAGTTAGAATATTCTTAAACGGTAATATTGCTGATGAAGTTGATGATTTAACTGGAGATATATCCGAAAGAGAAAATATGTTTTTTGGCAACTGTTCTGATAAAAATTCTTCTTTTTCAGGGGCGCTCGACGAGTTAAAAATATTTAATTATGCGATCGAAAAAGAGGAAGCTGAACAAATTTATCGAGAGTTTATTACTTCTGTTGAGCAGACCGAAAAAATTCCTCATCTTCTTTATTTGAGTCAGAATTATCCCAACCCATTTAATCCCGAAACAATAATAAGATATTCGTTGCCGTATGATGGACACGTAAGGCTAAAAATATTCGACGTTCTTGGAAGAGAAATTGAAACTCTGGTAGATGAATATAAAAAGAAGGGCGAATATACATGTCACGTTGTTTTGAACTCATTGCCGAATAAAAGTTTATCAAATGGAATTTATTATTATCAACTTACATTCGACAATAAATCTATAACAAAAAAAATGCTGGTACTCAAATAACAGGAGCTCACGTGAAAAAAATATTCTCATACTTTTTCTTTTTTGCAATTTTTATTGGAGTGGCATACGGACAGAATAATGCACTCGTAAAATGGAATTTAACTGAAAATCAAGAAGTAACATTAACTGAGGGTAACGTATTGGGTTTACCCGCCACAGGTCATAATATTGAAGTGAAAGATTATACTGGCGTTCTATCGGATAGCTCGACTGGTCCATTGGGAAAATATCAAAGATGGTGGACCGGAAATAACTGGCCTAACGAGTCTTCTGAAAATCCCGAAAGATATATCGAATTTACGGTATTTCCTCTATCGGGTTATAAGTTGACTGTAACCAATGTGTCTTTTTACATGAATGCCGGAGGCACCGGCAAAATGAAAGCAAACGTTTATTACTCCATCGAATCTAATTTTGCAAATCCAATTAAATTAAATGGAGGTGATTTTATTGAAGTTGGCAGGGACACGCCTGATAAATATTCCTTTGATCTTACGGAAACTTTAAGCGACCATCAAAAAATTTATGTTAGAATCTATCCCTGGCTTCCAGACGGTTCGACAAATCCGTACAAATACCTCTTCTTGCAAGAATTTATAATTTCAGGAATCGCATCTGAATCTAACGAGCAATTGCCGATGACAGTTGTAACCAATGAAGCCACAAATATAACTTCATTTACAGCAGTATTAAACGGAAGTGTTATCTACGATAATAACGATGCTATACTGGAAAGAGGTTTTTGTTTGAATCTGAACGGTAATCCCACAATTGAAGATACTAAAATAGTTGTTGGTAATGGTGCGGGAAGTTTTACAACTTTGCTCGATAGTTTGAAGCCAGGCACTAAATATTACTACAGGGCTTTCGCCAGAACTTCTGGTGGAATTTATTACGGAATTGAAATGAATTTTGTGACAAAAAGTGTGCCTTCTAATATAGTCGCATTTCCTGGAGCCGAAGGGTACGGCAGATTTACTTCCGGAGGTCGCGGTGGTGCCGTCTACGAGGTGACAACTCTTGAGGACAACAATGAACCAGGTAGTCTAAGATACGCAGTCAATCAATCGGGTCCTCGTACGGTTGTCTTCCGAGTCTCTGGCACAATTAGACTCAAATCAAAGTTAACAATTAAAAATGATAACATAACAATTGCCGGCCAGACGGCTCCAGGAGATGGCATTTGCATAGCAGATTATCCCGTTACCATAAGTGCCAACAATGTGATAGTAAGATATATCCGATTCCGACTTGGCGATATCTATGGTATCGAGGATGATGCTTTCAACGGTAGAGAAAAGAGTAATATAATTATTGACCATTGTTCAATGTCATGGAGCATTGATGAAGCTGCAAGTTTTTACGATAATGAAAATTTTACAATGCAATGGTGTATCATTAGCGAGTCTTTAAATCAATCGAAGCATGCAAAAGGTCCGCATGGATATGGGGGAATCTGGGGTGGTATGGGTGCCACATTCCACCATAATTTATTGGCTCACCACAAAAGCAGAAATCCTCGTTTTAATGGAAGCCGATACCACCGTCAGCCCGAAAAAGAAATTGTCGATTTTGTGAATAACGTGATTTATAATTGGGGCGAAAACAGCGCTTACGGCGGCGAAGAAGGAAATCAGAATGTACGAATTAATTATTATAAAGCTGGCCCGGCTACAAATTCAGACAAGGTTTACAGAATAGTAAATCCCACTACAGACGGAGGTACAAATACAGGATACGGAAAGTTTTATGTTGCCGATAACTTTGTATTCGGATACCCTGATGTAACTGTCGATAACTGGACTAAGGGTGTTCAGGGAATTACTTCCGAATTAAAATCGCAAATCAAAGCCGCCACTCCATTTCCGATAGCCGAAGTTACAGTTCAATCGGCAGAAGAAGCATTTGAGTTAGTCCTTCAAAATGCGGGTGCCACACTGCCAAAACGCGATCCAATCGATGCCCGTATTGTAGAAGAAACCCGAACTGGCACGGCTACTTATGGCAAATTATATGGAGGCGGTGGTAAAGGAATTATTGATTCTCAAGAAGATGTTGGTGGTTGGCCTGAATTAAAAACTTACAACGTACCGGTTGATTCCGATCACGATGGAATGCCAAACGACTGGGAAATTGCAAATGGTCTGGATCCA
This sequence comes from Melioribacter sulfuriphilus, assembly GCF_051488685.1. Lineage (NCBI taxonomy): Bacteria > Pseudomonadati > Ignavibacteriota > Ignavibacteria > Ignavibacteriales > Melioribacteraceae > Melioribacter > Melioribacter sulfuriphilus. Next base: position 302,492 of record NZ_JBPSEH010000002.1, on the reverse strand, counting down.
AACAATCCTGAAGACAGAAATAACGTGCGTGAAGATGGTTATACATTCCTCGAAATTTATCTTAATGAACTTGCCACAATATCAGACATAAAAAGCGATGATCCTGAATTACCAGCAAATTTTAATTTGAACCAGAATTATCCCAATCCATTTAATCCATCAACTCGTATTGACTTTAGCATTAAAAAAGCGGGATATGTTAAATTATCTGTTTACGATTTGCTCGGCAGAGAAGTGGCAAATCTATATAAAGGAATATTAAATGCCGGCATGCATTCAATTAATTTTGATGCAACCGGCATAGCCAGCGGGGTATATTTTTATCGACTCGATTTTGATGGTAAATCAATCACAAAAAAAATGTTAATTTCAAGATAGTGCTATGATAAAAAAAATATTTTCATTAATTATAATTTTTGTGACATCAGTACATTCACAGCAAAACGGAGCTGTATGGATTCCAGATAATGGAGATGGCACTTATAAAAATCCAATCATACATGCCGATTATTCTGACCCCGATGTTATTCGCGTGGGCGAGGATTATTATATGACATCGTCGAGTTTTTCTCACTTCCCTGGATTACCAATATTACATTCGAAAGATTTAATTAACTGGGAAATTATTGCACATGCAGTGATAAACTATCCAATTGAAGAATTTAATAGACCACAACATGGGAACGGTATCTGGGCGCCGTGCATTAGGTATCACAACAATGAATTTTATATCTATTATGGTGATCCTGATTATGGCATTTTTATGACGAAATCGAAAAATCCCAAAGGACCATGGCAACCGCTTAAATTAATTCGAAAAGCAAAAGGATGGATTGATCCCTCGCCACTATGGGACGACGATGGAAATGCATACCTCGTTCATGCGTGGGCTCGTAGTCGTTCGGGCATTAAACACAAATTGACTCTTCATAAAATGAGTCCCGACGGTGAATCTTTACTTGATGAAGGAGTATTGGTCTTTTGTGATTCTGTCAAACATCCAACGATGGAAGGTCCAAAATTATACAAACGTAACGGTTATTATTATATATTTGCACCAGCAGGAGGTGTTCACGACGGCTGGCAGGTAGTCTTACGTTCGAAAAATATTTATGGTCCGTATGAGGATAAAATTGTGCTCGAACAGGGTTCGACAAATATTAATGGTCCACATCAGGGTGGGTGGGTAGAAACCCCAGAAGGTGAATCGTGGTTCATCCATTTTCAGGATAAAGATGCTTACGGCAGAATTGTCCATTTACAGCCGGTAAAGTGGGAGAACGATTGGCCTTTGATGGGTATTGATTACGACGGCAATGGTATCGGCGAGCCGGTATTGAATTACAGAAAACCGAAAGTCGCTTTTAAGACTGAAATAAAAGTGCCTCAAACAGACGACGAATTTAATTCTGATTATCCCGGTCTGCAATGGCAATGGCAGGCTAATTTCGATTCCTCATGGACGAGTAGAAAAGTAAGGAACGGCTGGCTCCGGTTTTACTCCCAAAATGTCATCGATTCAATTAAGAATCTATGGAATGTGCCTCAATTGCTAATGCAAAAGTTTCCTTCGAGTAAATTCAAAGCAACTACAAAACTCGAGTTCTATCCGCAATCAGAAAATGAATTCGCTGGTTTGATTGTCTTTGGACTCGATTATTCATATATCGGCATCAAAAAGAATAATGAAGGGTATTTAATATATCAGGCAATTAATAAAAACGCAGATAGTGGAAACGCTGAAATAATCATCCACAAAGAAAAGGTTCTTGAAAATCTGGTATATTTTAGAGTAATAGTTGACGAAGTAGGTTGGTGCAGTTTCAATTACAGTGTTGATGGAATTAATTTTAAAAATATTGGCAATAAATTTAAAGCGCGTGAAGGGAAATGGGTCGGTGCCAAAGTTGGTATTTTTTCTTTAAGCTGGAAGAAAAATATTAATAACGGTTATACAGATTTTGATTGGTTCAGATTAGAACCGTAATTTTTTACAATAAAAGGTGGGAGTTATTTATGAGAGACAAACTCAAAATATTTATTGTAATGTTACTGACTTTAATTGCTCTATCGACGTTTACAAGTGCACAGACGAAGAGTCGTATTGTCGGTAGAGTAATCGACGAGCAAACAGGAGAACCGTTGTTCGGTGCAAATGTGGTAATAAGGAATACTTATCTTGGAGCGGCGACGGATATCGATGGCAAGTTCTTTATTGTTAACGTTCCGGTTGGAACTTATGATATCCAGATTTCAATGATAGGTTATGGTACTCAGATTGTTGAAAATGTTGTTGTCTCAGCCGATCGCGTAACGAATCTCGAAATTGCATTAAAGCCTTCTGTAATCGAAGGTCAGGAAATTATCATAACTGCTAAAAGAGACGAGCTCCATAAAGAAGTATCGAATACACAGTTAGTAGTTTCTTCTGGTCAATTGCAGGAAGCTTCAGGTGTCCGTGAAATTAATGCATTCCTTTCAAAATTGCCGGGCGTATCGACGGAAAACGGATTTCTAACAATAAGAGGAGGCAGTGCCGATCAAACGGGTGCTATGGTTAATGGTCTGTCCTACGTCAATTCTGCAGTGGGAAATGCCGAAACTTCAATTCCAATGAGCGCCGTCGAACAGGTTTCGTTGCTCTCGGGTGGATATAACGCCGAGTATGGTAATTTCCGTTCTGGTTTGATTAATATTACAACAAAAAGTGGTTCTAAAGATAGCTATCATGGAACATTTTCTTTTACAGCAAATCAACCGCACCTGAAAAGATTTGGTCCTTCATTCTACGATCCACATAACGATGCATTGAGAGCATACCTTGACCCATCTGTAGCATTTATCGGTACAGATGCTGCATGGGCAGACGATCCTTATATGCGAGAACAAAATCCTAAATTTACTGGCTGGATTTCACAAGCAGAAAACTACAATAAGGGAAAGGATCCCGATAAACAGGTAACCCCATATCAACTATATCTTTTTGCTACATGGATGCATATGTCTGAGCCTGACTATGAAGGTTTGCGTAATTTACCTGATGAATTAAAACAACAAATTGGTTATTATGAATTACCCGAAGAACAAAAAAGACTTTTCGCTTCGCATAGAATGAAAGAAGAAGGAAGAGACTGGAATTTTGATGGTGGATTCGGCGGACCTTTACCTCTCATTGGCAAATTTTTGGGTGACGCAACTTTTTATATATCAAATAACTCGAGCGAACGGTTTTATGTTATGCCATTGACTTTGAGAAGTCAGAAATCGTATACAACACTTGCAACAATAAAATCTACTCCTTCAAAAGGAGTGACTCTCTCTTATAATGGATTGTGGAAACGTCAGATCGGACTTAGTCCTGTCAGACCACCGTGGGGAGACGCTCCAAATGCAGGCAACGCAGGCGGATTTATGCCAATTAATAACATCAGATACGTTGCTAATAATCCAGAATACTGGTATGACCAATCTTTATATCCAATATTGAATCAAACAATTTTAATGAATGGCATTACTATAAATAAAGTTGTTAGCAATAGCACCTACTGGGAATTTACAGCCGGATATCTTTATATAAAAAATTATTCACCGACAGGTGATAACCGAGATACTTCGATTGTTACCAATTTCGGACCAATATATGTGGACGAGTCACCATATGGCAAGTGGCAATTTGCAAGCCAGCACAAAGTAGGTAGTTTTACTTTTCCGAGTTATGACGGACCTCCCGGAATTCCCCGCCGTTTTGCCCGTAAAGAGGGAGATTTGTATGATAGGACTAAAGTACGACAGTTGCAATTGAAGTTTGACATTGCATCTCAAATAAATGAACATAACTTTTTAAAAGCAGGATTGGAATATAATTATATCGACATTAAACATAACTTCTGGGAAAAGTGGAATCAAAACGCATACAACACTTACGAGTTTAATTATCATCGCTGGCCAAGTCAAACCGCTGCCTATATACAGGATCAAATTTCGTACGAAGGTTTAGTAGCCAATTTAGGTGTACGATTCGACTATTATTACGGAGGCGGTGGAAAATGGCCTTCGGGCGATCCATTTGCCGAAGAAGTATTCAGACCTCAAAAAGTTGATACTAGTTTGTTTGCTTTACTCGAAGAAGGTAGATCTTATATCTGGGAAATATGGGAACAATATGACAAAGAACATCCCGGATTTTTACAGCCGATTAAAAATTTCTTTACAATAAGTCCACGCATCGGTGTGTCTTTCCCTGTTACTACTAATTCCAAATTCTATTTTAACTATGGACACTTCCGTTCGAATCCACCGTATTACACGATGTATTTGTACCGTTACCGATACGACAAAAATGGATTGTATGATATGTCGAATCCAAACCTGGAGCCGCCCAGAACTATTTCTTATGAATTGGGACTTGCCTATAATTTCATGGAAGGTTACCTGATGCAACTATCCGGGTATTATAAAGACATAACTGGACAGGCTGGCGAGGTACAATATCAAACTTCAACGGGTACGTTAAATTACGAAGGACTTGCTAACAATGAATACGAAGATATTCAAGGATTCGAAGTTACATTGAGTAAAAATGATCAATCCTGGCTGAATTTCTGGATCAATTTTAACTACATGTTGAGTAAGTCGGGATTAACTGGCAAACAAATAATTTCTGACGTTACGATAAACAACGACCAGGAAGGACTTTATCAGGGAAACGAATCGAGAGCTCTGCCACGTCCCAAAATAAATGCGAATGTGACATTTCGTTCGCCGATGGATTGGGGACCAGAAATTCTCGGTGCAAAAATTTTCGGGGGATGGAGTATGACTATTTTCGGTGAATGGTATGCTGGTTCTTACTTCACATATAATCCACTTGGAAAACTTCACGTAAGCAATAATATGCAATGGCCGGATTATTACATGGTCGATTTGAAACTTAATAAAGCTGTCGATCTGGGTCATCTTAAATTAAATTTCTACGTTGATATAAGTAACTTGTTTAATTTCAAGGTCAGTTTAATGCGTTATGAATATGCATTTCAAGACGACAATGACTTGAATAAATATCTGGCTTCGCTTCATTTACCAATGTACGACTCGCCTGAGTTCGATCAGTTGAGAGAAAATCAACCGGGATATTATATCCCCGGCAACGATAAAGTAGGCGACTTACGCTCCGATGAAAAGCCATACATTAACGATCCAAATTATTCTTTCTGGCTATTTGGAGAACCCAGGGATATCTGGGTTGGCGTAAGAATCGATTTTTAATGAGAACAAAACGGAGATTTTATATATGAACGGGAAAAAATTATTAACGGTATTTACTTTTCTCCTGCTGGCTATGCAAACACTATATGCTCAATTGCCGCCGGAAAAAGAAGTGGCATTGATGAAAATGGGAAGGGTCTGGATCGGAATTACAGCAAATGCAGATAAAGGTAATTTTGATTACCGTGCTGGCTTCTTCCCGAATGATTATAACGTTATCGGATTTAGAGGCCAATACAACGAACTTAATACAGGTTCAGGTTTTCAAATTGGTACAACTTCAGAATGGCCCAATCCATATACAGGTTTAATCGATACATTGCCAATATACGGTCCTACTACAAACGAACTGCCGATTGGCAAAGTAACCAGGCCAATGACTAATTATATCCGTTATAAATATCCTGTGCAGGAGGTAAATTTCCAGACGGTCGACCTTGAGAATTTCGGTGTGTATGATCCCTCGAAATTTACAGACGGCACGTACGACCAGATAGTCGAAGTTTCGAATGAGTATGTCTATGGAATAGAAATGCACAGAAAAATTCTGGCATGGAGTCAGAATTATAACGATAACTATATAATATTCGAAGTTACTTTTGAAAATAAATCGAATTTTACATTCGATTCACTTTATATCAAAATGGAAGGAAATGGAGCAAATAGCTATTATTCAAAAGGAATCACACCTACAGTTCCTTCTAACGAGAGACCAAACCTAACGAGGGTGTGGAATCATTATTACGGAGGAAGGATTGGTGACACCGCCCGAGTTTTTTATCAATACAGTGCAGACGACCCCGACAAGCCCGGCGATGATATGGGAGCTCCTATAGTTACTCAGGATGGAAGATTACTTTTCAGCGATATTTATTTCTATTCAATCTTACATGCTTCAAAGCAACCATTCACAAATCCTGCCGATGACGTAGATGATTTTTTGCAACCAAGGATTACTTATGCAGCTACTGCTACAAGAATTCCTTATAATGTCGAAAACGATATTTATGGCAGTAAGAACTTTTGGGCTTTAGCGGGAGGATTTTCGGATTATTTTCCAATGACTGGAAATGTATGGCCTGAAACACATCATGGCGGCAACTCCGACGAACTAAATACTTATGATTATTCCGACTATCCAGGAGGAACCAAACAAGGTGCCAATCCAATGATGGTGAGCGTTTTTGGACCTTATGTAAAATTCGAACCTGGTCAAAAAATTAGAATTGTTTATGCATCAGGTATTGCAGGACTTTCATACCAAAAAGCAATTGAAGTTGGCAAAAAGTGGTTGAACAAAACACTCGAGAACCCACCTAACATGCCCGATCCAGAAAAAGGCTGGCTGCCGAAAGAATTTGCCTTCCCGTTAGATGCTACTGAAATGGATAAAATTAAAGACCGCTGGATAAGTAGTGGCATCGATTCAGTCATGTTAACAGCATACCGGGCAAAATGGAATTTCGAACATAATTATAAAATACCTCAAGCACCGCCACCACCATCCGAATTAACTGTAACAGGTTACGGTGATGGCGTTGAAATTAAATGGTCGTGCCCTGATGCTGAGGCTATGCCGAATTTTGCAGGCTATCGAATTATGCGTAGAGTTTCGAATCAGGATACTGTATTCTATGAAACCATATATGATTCCGACGCAAACGACCGTGCACTGGAACACGTTTACAAAGATCAAAGCGTCCTCTACGGTGCCCAATATTATTACTACGTTCAATCGAAAGCCAGAATAGATAAAAATGATCCAAATGCCGATCCGACTACACGCGGTAAAATGCTCTACAGTTCACGAGTTCTTGTGCCGAATATCTTTTGGGTAAATCCGCCTCGCCCATCTTCAGATGATTTATCGAAAGTTAGAATAGTACCAAATCCATATAATATTAACGATCCTCTCTTGAAAACTTATGGATTTACAGACCAGCGTGGAATTATATTCTTTAATTTGCCAGGAACATGCACCATTAAAATATTCACAGAACACGGAGATCTGGTTCAAACAATAGTTCACGACGACCCGGCACGTTCAGGTTCGGTTACATGGGATATGCTGACTTCAAGTCAACAGGTAATTAGCAGCGGTGTGTATATTGCCGTTATTGAAAAACCGAATGGAGAACTGGCCTACCACAAATTTGTTGTAGTAAGATAAGGAGAGCATGAATAATGAAATCAAATAAAATTATATCGACTCTACTTTTTTCTCTTCTATTCGGCATAAATTCATTTGCTCAGGTCGGTTTGAATAAACTTGCACAGAGTACTATGAATTTTATGCTTGTAAGTGTTTCTCCAAAAGCCAGTGCGATGGGCGAAGCCTTTTATGCTGTTGGCAACTCTGCAGAAGCAATCTTTTATAATCCAGCCGGAATTGCTAATACGAGTAATAATCTCGACGTTAGTTTGAATTTTACTCAGTGGATAGCTGATATTAATTATCTCGCAGGTGCTGCTATCTATAATTTGGATAACTACGGCACGCTCGGTTTCCATGTTATGACGGTTGATTATGGTGAAATTATCGGCACAACTTTAATTGACCCTTCACAGCAAAGTCAATATCCAGATGGGTATATCGAGACAGGTCCACTTTCAAATGTAGGCGCATACTCATTTGGTCTTACTTATGCAAAGAAAATAAGTCCTCAGTTTTCAATCGGTGGAAATATCCGTATTGCCGGTCAAAATTTGGGCGAGAATCAATTCTTTGATGGAACCAGCAGAAAAAATAATGCAACCAAACTGGTCTTCGACGCAGGAGTGCTCTATAATACTGGATTTAAAGATTTCAGGTTCGGAATGACAATAAGGAATTTTTCGTCTCAAATTAAAAGGGAAGAAATTGATGAACAGATGCCCATTTTATTTGCATTGGGAACTGCAATTGATCTCTGGAAATTTATCGATGAATCTAACGATAATCAGCAATTGACCCTTGCTGCAGATTTTATGCATTATAATAACTATTCCGAACGAGTTAATGTGGGCATCGATTATACATTTATGAATATGATATCATTGCGAGCCGGTTATCAATCAAATCGCGATATTTCTTCGTGGTCTGCTGGTGTGGGACTTCAAACTGAATTTGCCGGCAATAAAATTGAAGTCAATTATTCTTATTCTTATATAAAGATTTTCGATAATGTTAATCGATTATCTGTGAATTTTGCATTATAAGAGGAGACAATATGTTTAAGAAAATGATTCAAGTGATCTTTGGAATATTATTTATTACCGGTTTAATTAACTGCCAGAGCAATGAAAAATTTACTCATAATTTATGGTCGGTTAAATTTGCCGAATCATTTCTGGCAAGACACCCCGGCGCTGTTACATACGACGAGTATATGACGAAGAACGACTGGAATTATGAACAGGGATTAATGCTGGAAGCCTTGCGGAAAATGTACTTTTACACAGGCGATAAAAAATATTATCAGTTTATTAAAGACAATCTCGATCAATATATAAACGACGAGGGAAGTATAAGAACTTATAAACTCTCGGCCTATAATATTGATAATATTAAACCTGCAGGGGCAGTCCTTTTTCTTTATCAGGTTACCGGCGAAAAAAAATATAAAATCGCTCTTGATTCTCTCTACAAGCAACTAATTAATATGCCCCGTACTAATAGCGGAGGATTCTGGCATAAGAAAATCTATCCTTATCAGATGTGGCTCGATGGTATTTATATGGGACAACCGTTTTATGCGGAATATTCAAAAGTCTTTAATATTCCTAAAAACTTTGACGATATTGCGCATCAGATTAAACTTATTTACGAAAAGACACTTGATAAGAAAACTGGATTGCTCTACCATGCATGGGATGAAAGCCGTAAACAAAAGTGGGCTAATCCAGAAACGGGACAATCACCACATTTCTGGGGACGCGCAATTGGCTGGTATATGATGGCACTTGTGGATGTCCTCGACTTTCTTCCAGTGAATCATCCAGATAGACAATCTATCATCGATATACTAAATCATGAAACCGATGCACTCCTGAAAGTGCGCGATGATTCGACATACGTATGGTATCAGGTACTCGACATGCCAGGAAGGAAAGGCAATTACCTTGAAGCTTCTGCTTCGTGTATGTTTGTCTATGCAATAGCAAAAGGTGTAAATAATGGATATCTACCTGAAAAATATTTGAAAGATGCACAAGAGTCATTCGATGGTATCCTTAAACAATTTGTTAAACTCGATGACGACGATTATTATAATCTTTATGGAACATGTCGTGGCGCTGGCCTTGGTGGAAATCCCTATCGAGATGGTAGCTATGAATACTATATTAGCGAACCGACCAGAACCAATGACTTCAAAGGATACGGTCCATTAATTATGGCTGCAATGGAACTCGAAAAAGCCGAAGCTTTGAAAAAAAATAAAGCCAGAATTACACTCGATAATTATTTCAATAACGAGTTCAGAAAGAATAAACTAACAGGTCAATTGGAACCTTTTCATTATCTCTGGGAAGATACAACAGATTCTGGTTATTATGAATTTGGACAGTTGTTCAAAAAATATGGTTCTAATATCACTGAATTGAAAGAAGCGCCCACTAAAGAAAACTTAGAAAATACGGATGTATATATAATTGTGGATCCGGATACTGAAAAGGAAACTGAAAAACCGAACTTCATCACATTGAATCAAGCAGAAAATATTTATAAGTGGGTCGAAGATGGCGGTATCCTTTTACTGCTGGCAAATGATAAGGGCAATTGCGATTTCGAACATCTCAATATGCTCGCAAATAAATTCGGCTTTTCTTTTAATGAAGTGAGCCTTAACAGAGTAGAAGGCAAAAAGTATGACATGGGTGCATTTGTAAATTTGCCGTTTAATCCAATCTTTGCTGGAGTAGATAAAATATATATGAAAGAAATTTCCACAATTACAAACCAGGATCCATGCGAATCATTATTGAAAAAAGAAGAACAGGCTGTAATTATTTTTAAAAAAGTTGGCAATGGTTACCTTTTTGCGGTAGGTGACCCCTGGATTTATAATGAATATATCGACAATCGAAGATTGCCTGAAGATTTTAAGAATTATCAAGCAGCAGAAAACTGGGTAAAGTGGATTCTTCAACTAAAGTATGTATCAAAAAACTAAGTGAGCAGCATGATTAAGAAAACTATCTATTTCTTCATTTTGAATATTTTTTTAACTCAATTGTTTGCCCAGAACGATATCGTTGAGGAGATAAAAAAATATTACGTTGACCTACCTTTCGAAATGCCGTTGATTGCACCTCCGGCATTTCCGGATAACAAGCTTAACATAGTTGACTTCGGGGCTATTGGCGATGGTTTGACGAAAAATACACAGGCTATCAATAAAGCAATCTCTACGTGTTCGGAAAAAGGTGGCGGTACAGTTATCGTCCCTGCCGGAATTTGGCTAACAGGTCCAATCGAAATGAAAAGCAATGTAAATTTGTATTTAGAAAAAGGCGCATTAATTCAATTCACTAAAAATTTCGACGACTATCCTCTGGTGCAAACAACCTACGAGGGGGCAGAACAATATAGATGTCAGTCGCCAATAAGCGGAATAGACCTTGAAAATATCGCAATTACAGGTTTCGGTGTTATTGATGGTGGTGGTGATGCATGGCGATATGTAAAAAAGTCGAAGTTGACTTCGGAGCAGTGGAAAGAGCTTGTAGCTTCTGGTGGTGTAGTTGATAATAAAAATCAATGGTGGCCTTCTGTTCAAGCGATGAACGGTCAGCGCGTATTAGACAGTCTAATGAAGGCAAATGGAAAATTAACAAAAGAAGATTATCAAAAAGTACGCGACTATCTGCGACCGGTTATGGTTAACTTTGTTAAATGTAAAAATATCTTACTCGAGGGAGTTACTTTTCAAAATTCGCCCGCATGGAACATTCATCCTCTGATGAGTGAAAATATAATACTGAAAAATGTTACAGTTCGGAATCCATGGTATTCTCAAAACGGCGACGGTATCGACGTAGAGTCATCAAAGAATGTTATCATTTACGATTCTAAATTCGACGTTGGAGACGACGCTATATGTATGAAATCAGGAAAAGATGAATTCGGAAGAAAGCGGGGCATCCCGACTGAGAATGTAATTGTTGCAGACTGCATTGTCTATCACGGCCATGGTGGTTTTACTATTGGCAGTGAAATGTCGGGTGGTGTAAAAAATATTAAAGTTACCAATTGTAATTTTATCGGTACAGATATCGGTCTTAGATTCAAAAGCACACGTGGAAGAGGTGGTATTGTTGAAAATATTTATATCGATCATATCTATATGAAAGATATTCCCACTGAAGCCCTCAGTTTCAATATGTATTACGGTGGACAGGCACCAACCGAAGATATCCCTCTATCGGAAAAATTGAAAAATAGAAAAACATTGAAAGTAGACGAAACTACACCGCAGTTTAGAAATATTTTTCTGAACGATATCTATTGCATCGGGGCAGAAGATGCAGTTATTATTCAAGGATTACCCGAAATGAAAATTAAAAATATTGTACTGAATAATGTTTTTATGAAAGCAGATAGAGGTGTTTCGATATTCGACGCCGATGGTGTCCAACTGAAAAATACAAAGATAATTTCAGGCGAACCTGTAATTAAAATATTCCAGAGCAAAAATATATCGATTGATAATTTCGATACCAATTTTGATCTTGATAATATCATCAGACTGGAAGGTAATGAAACCGGAAGTATATTACTTAAAGGAAAAAATGCTGACTTATTGTTGAAAAAATCGGTGTGCGAAGGTACTTCGAAAAATATAATCGACGTAAAATAAATCATGCGGGGCAGGGAATTGCCCCGCATTCACTCTTTTATATGAATAAACGATCACTACTTTTAATCCGTCTATTAATTGCTTCCATTATAATTATCTGCCTGAACGAAGAATCTCAGCCACAATCCCGTGTTGATGAAATTTCTTATATCAAAAAAATTATCCGCAAATCGTGTGAATATATGGACGAAAAGGTGTCGACCGAAGGTGGATATGTCTGGTATTATAAAAAGGACTTCTCCAGAAGATGGGGAGAACTTGAAGCATATCCTTCGATGATCTGGATTCAGGGCAATGGAACAGTTGCAATGGGACATCTATTTCTCGATCTTTACGAGACACTGAAGGATAGTTTTTATCTTAATTTGTCTAAGAAAACGGCTTTAGCTCTAATGAAAGCGCAGCTTGACTGTGGAGGGTGGAATTATCTATCTGACTTAAACGGCGATGAATCGTTGATAAAATGGTATGAAACAATCGGTAAAAACGCCTGGCGATTAGAAGAATTTAATCACTATTTTGGTAATGCTACCTTTGATGATAATTCCACTGCAGGCGCTGCAGAATATTTATTGCGGTACTATTTGATAAGTGGCGATACTTCAATAGAAAAAAGTCTCAACAAAGCAATCGACTTTATTTTAAAGAGTCAGTATGATAACGGTGCATGGCCACAGCGTTATCCAATAATAGATTCTACACACTACTCGGCATTTTATACATACAACGATTATGTTATCTGGAACAACCTCAAGTTCTTGATTTTATGTTACGCTTCGTTGAAATATGAATCCCTTTTCAAAGCAATTGAAAAGGCTATGAATTTTTATATTTTATCTCAATACAAAAAACCTCAAGCTGGATGGGCACAACAATATAACTTCAATCTGGAGCCAGCACCCGCACGTACCTACGAACTTGCAGCGCTTGATCCTCAGTATACAGCTCATCATATAGAAATGTTAATTAAGTTTTATGAAATGACCTGCGACGAAAAATATTTAAAAATAATCCCAGATGCCTTAGCATGGATTGAGACAGTTAAATTTAACGATAATGAAATTAACTGCCGTGTGCCAAAATTTGTTGAGCTTAACACGAATAAACCACTCTTCATTCATCGGTCAGGAAGCAATTCAAGAAGCGGGAAATATTATGTCGATTACGACAGTAATTTAACAGTGATTCATTATCCCTGTATTTCCAAAATTAATTTAAAAAGAATAAAAGACTTATTTCATAATGCTAAATGTAATCAATACGAGTACATGAAATTGTTATTCCCATTTCAAGTTATGAATAAAACAGGTATTGAAATTTATTATCTGCTCTCAGACTACTTAAAAATCGGTCATGACAGAACTAATAGAAAAAGAGGGGAGAATGAAGATAAAATTAACACGAACATAATTGATGGTATAATATCAAGTGTCGATACAAATTATTACTGGTACACTAAAAATGCTTATATATCGAACGAATTTATTGATATTCCATCTGAGATTGAGAATACTAATAATGCTTATGCGGTATCATATGTCGGTGATAAATACGATACGTCGCCATTCCCAAATATTAGTGATGAGAAATTTATTTCTACTGCACATTTTATTCGAAATATCAGAACACTTTTGGATTATATTAAAAAAATGGGAAATTGATTATGAAGAAATATTTATTCCCTTTAATATTCCTGTTAATTCAATTTATATACGGCCAGGAAAAATACGATATAGTCGTTGCAGCAGATGGTACTGGCGATTGCAAAACATTAACAGAAGCAATTAACAAATTGCCAATGTTCACTTACAGACGCGTTACAATTTTTATCAAGAAAGGTATATATAACGAAAGAATAAGAATTGAAAGAGATTATATTACACTTATTGGTGAAGACAGGGACGAAACAAAAATTGTATATAACATACCAAGAGAAGAATGGAATAAAAGCCCCGATAATATTGGGCCAGGTGTAATTAATATTTATGCAGACGATATTGTATTAAAAAACTTAACTATCGAAAACACTCAACCTGAAATTGGTCCACATGCATTTGCTGTTTACGGTTTTGGTACAAGGACTATAATTTACAATTGCAATCTTATCAGTAAAGGAGCCGACACCGTTTCTTTGTGGAACTACAAAAACGGTATGTATTATCATGCCAGATGTAATTTTCAGGGTGCAGTCGACTTTGTTTGTCCTCGTGGCTGGTGTTTTATTAGAGATTCAAAATTTTATGAAGTTAAAAACACTGCAGCTCTATGGCACGCAGGCGCTTACAACAAAAATCAAAAATTCGTGATTAAAAATTCGTATTTCGACGGTGTTGAAGGATTTCAGCTGGCACGACATCACTACGAAGCGCAATTTTTTTTCCTTGATTGCGTGTTTTCGAAAAATCTTTCCGATACGCCTATTTATCGCGTTACTTACAAGGATACAACGCGCAATCGCACGCTCAATTGGGGAAAAAGATACTATTTCGATGGCTGTATGAAAGAAGGGGGGAATTTCGAATGGATGAAGGATAATCTTACTCAGACAGGATATTACAAAGAAGAAATTACGCCAGCCTGGACTTTCGACTTTAAATGGGATCCAGAATCAACCGAGGGACCATCGATTATTGAAAAGAAAATTGAAGGGAATTTTTTGTTAATTAGTTTTGACGAACCAGTTACTGTAAATGGTACCCCAGAACTGATAAGTTCAAACGGTACAAAATTTATTTACGTCTCCGGAAATGAAAACTCGACTGTAAGGTTGCGATCCACTAAGCCATTAAAAGATGAAGATGTTAAGGGCTTGATAATAATCAATGACGGCAAAATCTTTAGCAGTATTGCCTCCATCTGGCAAAGAAATGTTCGGTTGGATTAAAGTCGCTTCCAGGTTTGATTAAAATAAAACGAATACTTAATTTAATTTCCGTAAATCAATGGAAGTTGAAAGAAGGGGAGTAAGATGCCATACGAATTGACACAAAATGTAATTCAACCGGAAATTGAAGAAGAAACCACAGTTGATTTACCATATCGAGTGATCCTCTATAACGACGACGTTCATACCTTCGACGAAGTTATACACCAATTGATCAAAGCACTCAAATGCAGTTTTGAAGAGGCTAAATCGTATGCATTTGAAGTGCACATTAAAGGCAAGGCAAAAATATTTGAAGGAGAATTAAGTGAATGTCTGCGTGTAACTTCAATTCTTGAAGAAATAGAACTTCACACACAAATTATTGCATGAAATATCATATATTTGCTGACTAATTTTAATTAAATGAGATGAAATAATGCAGATTGGTTTAGTAGGTTTACAGTATTCTGGCAAAACCACATTATTTAACACCTTATCAAATAAAGAATCCGACCCGTCAATACAAAAAGAAGAAGCTGCAATCGAAGTAGTAAAAATTCCCGATGAACGACTCGATAAATTGACTGAAATATTTCAGCCGAAAAAGAAAGTTAATGCTACGATCGAAGTCTTTGACATTCCGGGACTTAAAATGTCGGACGACAATAAAGTGAGAATTACCTCATCATTCTTGAATAACGTCCGAAATAACGACGCACTTTTTTATGTTATCAGGGCATTTAAAGACGATGCTGTGCCTCATCCAATGGGAAACGTGAACCCTGTTAGGGACATCGAATTTCTTGATACCGAGTTTTTGTTATCAGACCTCGCGTTTTTAGAAAATAGACTTGAGAAATTGAAAAAAGATGTTCAAAAATCGAAAGATGAGAAATTAAAAAAGGAATTACCCGTCATCGAAAAATGCTTCAGTCATTGTGAAGCCGAAAAACCTTTACGAACTCTGGGACTCGATGAAGCAGAATTAAAACTTCTTTCCGGATATCAGCTCTTGACGCTTAAACCGCTGGCTATTGCACTTAATTTCGACGAGAGTGCAATTCCATCTGTCGAAGAAGAAACTCGAAAAATCGTTTCTGCATTAAATGAAAAGAATAATCCAGTAATCCCATTTTTTGCAAAGATCGAACTTGAACTTTCCAGATTAGAGCCAGAAGATCAAAAAGTTTTTATGGCAGACTACGGCATTAAAGAATCCGCTTTAACAAAAATTCTTCGAACTTCGTACGAAATGCTCGGTCTCCAATCGTTTTTTACAGTCGGCGAGGACGAATGCCGTGCATGGACAATTAAAAAGAATTATACAGCCCAACAGGCAGCCGGTGTAATACATACAGATTTTTATAATAGATTTATTCGCGCTGAAGTCGTCCACTATGACGACTTTATCAAGTATGGCTCTTTGAATAAGTGTAAAGAGTCAGGGGCATGGCGTCTCGAGGGTAAAGAATACATCGTAAAAGACGGCGATATTATTTCAATCAGACATAACTAAGGAAATTAAATGATTACAAATCTATCTAACCTCGAACCGAAAAATGTGTGGCATTATTTTTATCAAATAACACAAATCCCAAGACCTTCCAAACACGAAGAAAAAATTATAGCTTATCTGAAAAATTTTGCTAAATCAAAAAAGCTTGAATACGCGGAAGACAAAGTAAATAATATTGTTATAAAAATACCGGCAACAGAAGGAATGGAAAATGTGCCTGGAATTGTATTGCAAAGCCACGTGGATATGGTATGTGAGAAAAATAAAGGTACAGAGCATGATTTTTTAAATGACCCTCTAAAATTAGAAATTGAAGGTGATTGGATTAAAGCGAAAGGGACAACACTGGGTGCCGATAATGGTATCGGTATGGCAGTTGCCCTTGCTATTGTAGATGATGACTTCGAACACGGTCCTATCGAGTTACTCTTTACAGTTGACGAAGAAACTGGTTTGACTGGAGCAAGCAATATTGACAAAAATATGCTCCGTGGCAAATTTATGATTAATCTTGACACCGAAGAAGACGGTATCTTCTACATAGGCTGTGCGGGTGGTATGGATACTGTCGGAGTTTTTTCGATTGAATATGAAACGGTTAATTCTGAATATGAAGCTTATAATCTTTATGTCGGTGGTTTACGAGGTGGGCACTCAGGAATGGAAATAGGAGAACGACGTGGCAACGCTATTAAAATTATCGGTTATTTACTCGATTCATTGATCGAATACGATACAAAAATTGTGTCGTTAAGCGGAGGATCAAAACGGAATGCGATTCCGAGAGAAGCAGAAGCAATTCTTTTAATAAGCAAAAACGTATTAACTGACATAAATAAAATTATTTACAAATACTTAGTGGAAGTAAAAAATGAGATTGGAGAAAATTCTAAGGACCTCGTCATAAAATTAGAAAAATTAAATGGAAAATATACATCTGCATTTACTTCAGCATTTGCAAGAAAATTAATTAATACAATCATAGCAATGCCTCACGGTGTAATTGAGATGAGTGAAAAAATTGACAATCTGGTTGAAACATCTACCAATCTGGCAACAGTAGTTCCCGATGGAAATGAATTAAGAATTGAAACCAGTCAAAGAAGTTCAATAGAATCGGCTAAAAAGAAAATTGGAAGAACAGTCAAGTCAACTTTTGAACTGGCGGGAGCAAGAGTGGAAGTAAGAGACAGTTATCCCGCATGGCAACCGAATTTTAATTCGGAATTGCTCAAAATAGCTTCTGATGTTTATGAAAAAAATTTCTACGAAAAACCAAAAATTAAAGTGGTGCATGCAGGACTCGAATGTGGCATACTCGGCGAGAAGTATCCAGAGCTCGATATGATCTCAGTTGGGCCTACTATTACCGGCGCTCATTCTCCCGACGAAAAACTTAAAATAAGTGACGTTCCTAAATTTTATAATTTGGTAAAACTAATTATTACCGAAATTGCAAAGAGGGAGCAGTAATGAAAAAAGAGCTCAAACTATACGAGGTACCCAGAATCGAATCGATTCAGGACATGATAATCCGATCGGGAAATCTTTATGCAAATAAACTTGCATTAGAAGACCTTAATAACACCCCGATTTCGAAATTGACATTTCAGGAGTTGAAGCAGACTATTTTAAAGTTTGGAGCAGCCCTTAAAAATCTCGGTATCAAAGAAAAAACACATATTGCCATAATAGGTGAAAACAGAGTTCAATGGGCGCTCAGCTATCTTACTTGTATGACGTTTAATTACGTTGTAGTGCCAATCGACAGAAATTTGACCAATAATGAAATATTCAATATCCTTCATGAATCGGATTCAGAAGCGGTAATCTTTTCGGGTAATTATTCAAGTGTAATTGCAGAAGGGAAAAATGTACTAAAAAAACTAAAATATTTTATTTGTATGGATGAAACTAAAGAAGATAAAGATTTTTTATCAATGGCAGATTTGATATTTAATGCTGAACCTGAAAACGAAAACCACTTGCCCAAAATTGACCCAAATGCAATGGCAGAAATTATTTTTACATCCGGTTCACTTGGCAGAGCAAAAGGAGTTATGCTTTCACAGAAAAATATTGCTTCTAATCTAATGGATATGGTTAGTATGATTTTGATTAATGAGCAGGATAGATTCTTATCCGTATTACCAATGCACCATACTTATGAATGTACCTGTGGAATGTTGTGCCCATTATACGCAGGAGCATCAGTCCATTATGCAAGGTCACTCAAAACTGTTGTGGACGATTTGCAAAAAGTTAAGGCTACTATTTTATTAGGTGTTCCGCTTTTATATGATAAAATGTTCAAAAGAATTATTAAAGGAATTAAGGAGGACAAAGTAAAATCTTTAATAGTGCCACCTCTTTTGAAATTATCAAATCTCTTTTCGTATGTCGGACTGCGCAAATTTAAAAAGATGATCTTTTCGGAACTCCATAATAAATTCGGTGGAGCAATTAGAATATTTATTGCAGGCGGTGCAGCACCCGATCCGATGGTTGCAAAAGGGTTGCGTGAGTTTGGATTTAATTTTATACAAGGGTACGGACTCACCGAAACATCTCCAATATTAGCTCTGAACCAATTAGATAATTTCAAAGACGACGCAGCTGGCTTGCCTTTACCACACGTCGAATTGATGATCAATGAACCCGATGAAAATGGATGCGGAGAAATTTGGGCAAAAGGTCCTAACGTAATGATCGGGTACTATAAAAACGAAAAAGCTACTTCAGAAGCTTTTTCTGACGGTTGGTTCAAAACTGGCGATATCGGTTACCTGGACGAAGACGGATTTCTACATATCAACGGTAGAAAGAAAAACGTTATTATATCGAAAAATGGTAAAAATGTTTATCCAGAAGAAATTGAAGACGTTCTCAATC
The DNA here is from genome assembly GCF_051488685.1 of Melioribacter sulfuriphilus. Classification (NCBI taxonomy): domain Bacteria; kingdom Pseudomonadati; phylum Ignavibacteriota; class Ignavibacteria; order Ignavibacteriales; family Melioribacteraceae; genus Melioribacter; species Melioribacter sulfuriphilus. Next base: position 283,114 of record NZ_JBPSEH010000002.1, on the reverse strand, counting down.
GTAGTCCGTTTATTCTTGAATCGATTGTCTATGGCGATAAAGATACAAAACAAGACGAGGTTATTGCAGCACAGATTGTTGTGGATGCCGAAGCATTTATTGAACTTTCCGAAAAGAAAGGCATAGAAATAACTGACGAATTAATTCAAAAGATAATTGCCGAAGAAGTCGATAAAGCTAATAAAAACTTGCCCGCTTTTAAAAGAATTGTCAGATTTAATATCAGGGAACAGGAATTCGAAAAAACAACTACACAAAAAATCAAAAGGTTTCTTGTGCTAAAAAATAACAACTAAAAAATATTAGGATTTTTTCTGATGTAATCTTCCGCTTCTTGAACAGATTCAAAGTTTCCAATTCTTACACGATACCAGGTACCTTTTCCAGGGATATCAACTTTTAGCACAAAGGCATTGTGTCCATCTCTTTTGAGATCACTGGCAACATTTTCTGCTTTCGTTTTGCTACGCCATGCTGAAACCTGTATTACGTATTTACCATCGGCTTCGAAAATATATTTAGAAATTTTATTTTCCTTTATTGAACTGCTCACTTCCTTCGGTTTCTCTTCAATTACTTCCTGACTGTCTGACTCAAATGGTGCAATAGGAGGTAATACATTTTCGTCAGTAAAAAGGCGTGCTGCTTTCTTTTTTACTTTAGCCGGCGTAATTCCAAGTCGATCGAGACAATATTCATATACTTTTTTCATTACTTCGTTGGAATCAATTACAATAGAAATTATGTCAGAAGGTAAAAGACTTCTTAAATTATTGTCTGTAATCAACTTCATCTGTTTATCGTAATAGAGCCTTCCAATTATAGTGCCTCTACCGGCAGCGACGTCAAAAAGTGTTTGAGTTTTTAGATAAATTACGTCAACTCCGTTTATTTTGTGTGAAACCGGGAAATACTCCATATAAATAACTGTAATATTGTCCGATACATTTTTTAATGATGTAGTATCAACGAAAATTTTATGTGTATCCGTGTCAGCAATGTTAACCCAATTGCTTTCCAGCACCTGACTGTATGACAAACTTAATGCAAGTAGAAAGATAATGATTAACTGTATTTTCATTAAAATAACATTATCGATTATATTTGTATGGTAATTTAAGGATTTCTGATGGAAGAAACATATCATAAATGGTATTCGCAATTCCTTAAAAGGGACCTGGAAATGTTGGTTTTTGGAGAATTTGGAGAACCAGTAATATTGTTTCCACACAAGAAAGGGCATTTTTACGATTGCAAAGACAATGGTATGATTACTGCCTTAGAAAGTTTAATCGAAAGAAGATTTATTAAAGTCTACTGTCCCGATACAATTGACGAAGAAAGTTGGTATAATTTTTCTGTTCATCCTTCAGAAAGGGTTAAGAGACAGATTTTGTATGAAAATACTTTAATCAAAGACGTAATCGAATTTTCAAAATATGATACGGGAAAAATGAGAGTGATAGTAGGAGGAATTGATTTCGGAGGCTATCATGCACTCAACCTTTCGCTCAAGCATCCCGAACTGATCTCGGTAATGATATCTATAAACGGTTTTTATGATATCAAGCAGTTTATTATAGGCTACTACGACGAAGATTGTTATTTTAATAATCCGTTTGATTACCTGCCGAATTTATCCGATAGAAAATATCTGGATCCCATAGAAAAGATAAATTTTATCTTCGGAGTAATCGAAAGTGATTTATCGCTGCGCGAAAACTTGGAGATCTCCTCAATATTCAGGATGAAAAACATCGAACATCTCCTTGATATTAGGAAAGATGTACCAAATGGCTGGGAAGGATGGAACAGGCTGATGAGTGAGTATTTGGGGCGATTATTTGATAAAAAGTAAAATTGACTTGATACTGATTGGTGTAACGATTAATTTTGCAGAGCCATTTCAAATAAAAGTGCCGAAGTGGCGGAATTGGTAGACGCGCTGGACTCAAAATCCAGTGGGGCTCAAAACCCCGTGCCGGTTCGACTCCGGCCTTCGGTACAAAATAAAAAAAGTCCACCAAATGTATTATGTCTATGCCATATCGAGTTTAAAGAGAAATTATATTTATGTTGGAATAACAGATAATCCACAAAGAAGACTCTCAGAACATAACAGAGGAAAAAACAAAACCACATCGCCATACCGACCTTTTGAGATTATTTACTTAGAAGAATGTAAAAGCAGACCGGAAGCAAGGAAAAGGGAAAAGTATCTTAAAGGAGGAAGTGGGAAAGAATATTTGAAAAAAATTGTTCAAACCCCGTGCCGGCCTGCCTGCCGGCAGGCAGGTTCGACTCCGGCCTTCGGTACAAATTTATAATGAAAAACTTCTTTTCAACATAACGACTTACAAATTCAATTCAACTCATTAAAGAGATTAATTCAATAAATTTAAGAGTAATACTTACTTTGTTTTTGTTAATAAGAGTAATAATCATAGTTTTTCTTTACAGAAATTAAATTAGTAATACTCTCTTCAATATCATTCTTTTTTGGAATTTAGATGGATTCTTACTAATTTTAACATCAAAATTTTTCAAAATAGGTAGAAAATAAAATGGCTTTGAAAGAAGGAATTATCGTTCAGGTTATCGGTCCTGTCGTCGACATCGATTTTGAGGACGGACATTTACCAGAAATTTATAACGCAATTAAAATACCCCGTACCAATCTGGAAGGTCAGGAAGAAGAACTTATTGTTGAAGTTCAGCAGCATTTAGGAGAAAGTCGCGTTAGAACAGTTGCAATGGATACAACTGACGGTCTTGTAAGGGGAATGAAAGCTTACGATACCGGCAACCCGATTTCTGTCCCCGTTGGACCAGAGACTCTGGGTAGATTAATCAACGTTATTGGCGAAGGAATTGATGGACTTGGTGAAATTAAATCTGATAAAAGATACCCGATTCACCGCCACGCACCAAAATTTGAAAATCTATCTACAAAGCAGGAAATGTTTGAAACAGGCATCAAGGTCATTGACTTATTAGAACCTTATACTAAAGGTGGCAAGACAGGATTATTCGGCGGAGCGGGAGTAGGAAAAACAGTTATTATTCAAGAATTAATACATAATATTGCAAAGCAACATGGCGGTTATTCTGTTTTTGCAGGTGTTGGAGAAAGAACACGTGAAGGCAACGATTTGTGGCTTGAAATGAAAGAATCAGGCGTTTTATCTAAAACTGCCCTTATATTTGGTCAGATGAACGAGCCACCAGGAGCTCGATTAAGAGTTGGATTAACGGGGCTGACAATCGCAGAATATTTCCGTGATGAGGAAGGCAGAGACGTTCTTCTCTTTATCGACAATATTTTCCGATTTACTCAAGCTGGTTCCGAGGTTTCTGCTCTGTTAGGGCGTATGCCTTCTGCTGTAGGATATCAACCCAATCTTGCAACGGAAATGGGTGAACTGCAAGAGCGCATTACTTCTACGTCAAAAGGATCAATTACTTCTGTCCAGGCAATCTATGTCCCTGCAGACGACCTGACAGACCCTGCACCAGCCACAGCATTCTCTCACCTCGATGCAACTACTGTACTAAGTCGTCAAATTGCTGAACTCGGTATCTATCCTGCTGTAGACCCACTCGATTCAACTTCGAGAATACTTCAACCTGATATTGTTGGCTGGGAGCACTACAGTGTTGCTCAACAGGTAAAAGAAATATTACAGTCATACAAAGATTTGCAGGATATTATTAATATCCTTGGAATGGATGAATTATCCGAAGAAGATAAAACAATTGTAAGACGCGCAAGGAGAATTCAAAGATTTCTCAGTCAGCCTTTCCATGTGGCAGAACAATTTACCGGTACTCCAGGCAAATATGTTAAACTGGAGGATACTATTCGAAGCTTCAAGGAAATACTGGAAGGTAAATACGACGATCTACCAGAACAGGCATTCCTTTATGTAGGAACAATTGAAGAAGCCGTTGAAAAAGCTAAAAGATTACAGAAATGAAAAACTTTGAGCTCGAAATAATAACACCTTCGAAAGTAGCCTTCAAAGGGATGGTCAATGCAGTAACAGTACCCGGTACATTAGGCAGCTTTCAAATTCTTTTTAACCATGCTCCGCTTCTCAGTACATTCGAAGTTGGACGCATAAAAATTAAACAAGGTGAATTAACTTCTGAATTTACAACAGGCGGCGGCACAGTCGAAGTTCTCGAAAATCGTGTTTTAATTCTTGCCGATAGTTTTGAATCGAAAGATGAAATTGATATTGAAAGAGCTAAAGGAGCATATCAAAGGGCAAAAGAAAGATTAAGAAGTCATTCAAATGATATTGATATAAAACGAGCTGAAGCTGCTCTGGCTCGTGCCATTAATAGACTCAAATTTACAGGAAGTTTATAAAAAAGGTCATCTCAATAAAGAGATGACCTTTTAGAATAACTTTATTTATTAGCTGAATCAAATCGTTTGGCAATTTCTTCCCAATTAACTACATTCCACCAATTTGTAATATATTCGGGTCTGCGGTTCTGATATTTTAAATAATATGCATGTTCCCATACATCCAGTCCCATAATAGGAAAGCCCTGAACATCGGAAACATCCATAAGTGGGTTATCCTGGTTTGGAGTCGATGTTACAACTAATTTTCCGTTGCTCAGAACAAGCCATGCCCAACCAGAACCGAAACGGGTTGCTGCTGCATTATTAAAGATCTCTTTGAATTTATCGAACGAGCCGAAAGTTCCGTTGATAGCATCGGCCAGAGCTCCAGTTGGTTCGCCGCCTTTATTTGGACCCATTATTTGCCAGAAGAGTGTATGATTATAATGTCCACCTCCGTTATTACGGATAGCAGCAGGGATTTGAGATGCATTCTTAAATAATTCTTCAAGAGTTTTCCCTTCGTATTCGGTTCCTTCAACGGCTTTGTTTAGATTATTCACATAAGCCCCATGGTGTTTACCATGATGAATCTCCATTGTGAGTGCATCTATGTATGGTTCAAGAGCGTTAAATGCATAGGGTAATTCAGGTAATTCGAATTTGCTCATTTTTGTTTTACTCCTCTTATTTATTGAGTTAAATTTATTTATAAAAGCTTCTGATTGAATTATGATAGGAGAAAGCGAAAAAAGTCCTGCTTTCTTCAAAAAATTTCGACGTTCCATCTTAAACTCCAAATGATTCTCCGCAACCGCATGTTTTTTTTGCATTCGGATTATTAAATACAAAACCTCTCCCATTGAGTCCATCGCTGAAGTCCAGTACTGTACCGCTTAGATAAAAGAGACTCTTTCCATCTACATATAATTTCAAGCCTCCTTTTTCAATTACTGTATCTCCTTCTTTGGGTTCGGCATCGAATCCAAGTTGGTAAGTTAATCCCGAACATCCACCGCCTTTAACTCCAACACGTAATCCAAAATTTTCCGGGATATTATTTTCTTTTTTAATTCTGTTTACTTCATTGATTGCTTTTTCTGTTATATCTATCTCTGATTTAATATTTATATCAGTAGTCATTTTTTGTTCCTTTCTAATTTTATGCTGCATTATTTGAAACGTTATCTGAAGGTAAAAAATTCAAAAACCACGTATTGTGAGAAATTTTCTTTAAAATATTTTCAGTAACTAAATAATCAGAAAATTCGTAAGCTAATTTTTCCAGTTCTGTGTATGATAATTTTATATCCTTCGATTCAAAATATGCTTTTATTGCATATTGTAGGTCGCGTAAGAATAGATTCGATTTTTCTTCAATAGGGTATTTACCTTTCATAAAGTTGAGAAAAATAATTTTTGAGTTTTTCAATTCATCCAGATAATTCATTTTATCTCCTAAATAATTTAATTAATATTGAGTCGCAAACTAAAAAAATGATATGAATTAAAAAAGAAGTTAAATTTATCCTAATTTTTTTATAATTTTGTGTAATATATTTTTTTCAAAATATGATAAACACCAAAATATATAATTAGGTTCATAGAAAGATGGGGGAGAATCAAGAATTAACTTTATCTAAAAACAATCGTTGGAGTTATTATGGTAAGTAGTATATTTTGGCTTGTTCCTGTATCCTCAATTCTAGCTCTCGGATTTGCCTGGTTTTTCTTTTCACAAATGATGAAAGAAAGCGAAGGCACTGACAAAATGAAAAGCATAGCTTCATACGTACGTAAGGGAGCTATGGCTTATCTAAGACAACAATATAAAGTTGTCGGTCTCTTTTTCATTGTAATCATGGTTATCTTTTTAATTCTTGCCTATGGTTTCAATGTTCAGAATCCATGGGTTCCATTTGCATTTATCACGGGCGGTTTCTTCTCCGGATTATCTGGATTTTTCGGAATGAAAACTGCGACATATGCATCCGCACGTACGGCAAATGCAGCGAAGGAATCTTTAAATAAAGGTCTCCGTGTAGCTTTTCGCAGTGGTGCTGTAATGGGACTTGTTGTTGTTGGTCTTGGATTGCTTGACATATCCATCTGGTTCCTGATTCTTAATACAGCTTACCCTGCTGCTACCGATGCTCACAATTTAGTAGTAGTAACAACTACTATGTTAACATTCGGAATGGGCGCTTCAACTCAAGCTCTCTTTGCGAGAGTAGGAGGTGGTATTTTTACAAAAGCTGCTGACGTTGGAGCAGATCTCGTAGGAAAAGTTGAAGCCGGTATCCCTGAAGACGATCCGCGTAATCCTGCTACGATAGCAGATAATGTCGGCGACAATGTAGGAGATGTAGCTGGAATGGGTGCCGACCTTTATGAATCGTATTGCGGTTCTATACTTGCAACCGCGGCTCTTGGAGCAGCTGCATTCGTTGATGCTCCTGAACTCCAGATGAAAGCTGTTTTAGCACCAATGCTCGTAGCTGCTGTCGGTATTATTTTATCCATCGTAGGTATCTTTGTCGTTAGAACAAAAGAAGATGCAACACAAAAAGATCTATTGAAGTCATTATCACGTGGTATAAATTTCAGTTCTGTACTCATTGTTGTATTTTCTCTTGTAATTGTTAATTTGCTTGGTCTGGACAATGCTCTGGGGATTTGGGGGGCAATTGTAACAGGACTTGTTACAGGTATTGTTATTGGTAAGGCAACTGAGTACTATACTTCGCATTCATATAAGCCAACACAAAAGATTGCACACTCTTCCCAAACAGGCCCTGCTACAGTTATAATTTCTGGGTTAGGTGTAGGTATGTTGTCGACTGCAATTCCTGTGCTGGCAGTGGCTATTGGAATTATTCTTGCATTTTTATTTGCAACGGGATTCGATGTCACAAATATAAACATGGGACTTTATGGTATCGGTATTGCTGCGGTAGGTATGCTTTCAACCCTTGGTATTACACTGGCAACCGACGCTTATGGACCGATTGCCGATAATGCTGGCGGTAATGCAGAAATGAGTGGACTTGGTCCAGAAGTACGTAAAAGAACCGACGCTCTTGATGCTCTTGGAAATACAACTGCTGCTACCGGCAAAGGGTTTGCTATTGGTTCGGCAGCTCTAACAGCTCTTGCTTTATTGGCTTCTTACGTTGAAGAAGTGAAAATTGGTTTAATTAGAGCTGGCCAAACTTTAATACAAATAGGCGGTACGACAATTGAAACGCAAAAAGCTTCTATTATGGATTTCATGAATTACTATAATATCAACCTGATGAATCCAAATGTTCTTATTGGTGTTTTCATCGGTTCAATGATGGCTTTCATGTTCTGCGGTCTTACGATGAACGCCGTTGGAAGAGCAGCTGGTAAAATGGTCGACGAAGTACGTCGTCAATTCAGAGAAATTAAAGGAATTCTCGAAGGAAAAGCTGAACCCGATTATGCAAGTTGCGTGGCTATTTCAACAAAGGGTGCTCAACACGAAATGGTATTACCTTCTATGCTCGCCATCCTTGCACCAATTGTAACTGGAATTATATTTGGAGTGCCTGGTGTAATGGGATTACTGGTCGGTGGTTTAGGTGCTGGATTCGTATTAGCAATCTTTATGGCAAATTCAGGCGGTGCATGGGACAATGCAAAGAAATATATTGAAGAAGGTCATCTTGGTGGGAAAGGGTCAAGTGCTCATAAAGCAGCCGTTATCGGCGATACCGTCGGCGATCCATTTAAAGATACTTCCGGTCCCAGCCTTAACATTCTTATTAAATTAATGAGTATGGTCGCCATTGTTATGTCGGGACTTACAGTTGTCTTCCATATCCTCTAAAATCTTTGACAGACAGTAAAAATACAAAGGCAGCTTCTCTTGATGAGATGCTGCCTTTTTTGTTTTGTTATAATATAAAAATCAGCTTTATTTTTTTCGATGAATAGATGAATAGCAGAAAAGCAAAATGAATTCAAAGAAAAATAGTAATAGCATACAAATTTTATGATTATTTTGAAAGAATTTAGATTGACCCACCAAAAATATATAAAACATATAATGGATCGTAATACAAGCAATTTATTGATATGATAGCTTCCCTGATGTCGTCGAAAAACTTAACAGGCTTAGATTAATACAATAAAAAGACACTTTTACCCATCGATTGGTATTAGTAAAATAATAACAGTTTATGTTACAGGTAATATTGAAGATAAAAAAAGAGAAAAGCAGTATTAAACTTTACTAGAACTAAATGTAGGGCTTCCTATAAAAAATAGACTGATAATTGTTTTATAAAATTATCGATTATTTATAAGCAGAATAATATCAGCTAAAGAATAAACATATCGTTGTGTGTCACATTCCAAGAATTACAAGACAGTTTTTTGCAAAATCGACTACGGGCTGGAAGTAAATTCCGAATAATATTACGGGTGCAGCAAGTGCAAGCACTACAATGGTTTCGATTATATTTGGTTTAATAACTGGTGTATCAATTGGGGGTTTTACCAGGTACATATGCTTTAATACACGGATATAATAATAAAGCGAAACTACAGTGTTTAGCAATGCTATAACAGCAACGGCAATCATCTTTGAATCGACCAGTGCAATAAAGAGATATAGTTTACCGATAAATCCAGCCGTCGGGGGAATACCAGTTAACGATACTAAGAAGATTGCAAGCGAAACACTCAAAAACGGAGAAGTATAACCCAATCCGTTATACGAATTAATATCTTCTGTACCAATTTTATTAGCAATTAGCATAACTACGAGAAATGCACCGAGGTTCATTAGCAGGTAGAATGCAAAGTAAATTAACACAGCAAGCAAACCTTGATTTGAAAGTACGAGTATGCCTAACATCATATAACCGGCATGCGCAATACTTGAATAAGCCAGCATTCTTTTCATATTATCCTGCCAGAGAGCTGAAAAATTGCCCAGTGTCATTGTTAAAATCGAAATAACGATAAGCACGGATTGCCATTCAAAAACATTAATCAAATTCCAGGAGCCGCTGGCATCGGTAAAAGAAACGAATGTAGTTTTGATAAACCGTATCAATAAAGCAAATCCTGCTGCTTTACTTGCTACGGAGAGAAATGCAGTTATTGTAACAGGCGCTCCTTCGTAAACGTCGGGTGTCCAGAAGTGGAAAGGAGCCGAAGATATTTTATATCCGATGCCTGCAAAAATCAGGATTATTGCAAATGAAAGTGTTAAGAGATTTATATTTGGTCCCTGAATAAGAGAATTAATAACGTAAAGATTGGTACTTCCTGTCATTCCATAGAGGATGGATATACCAAAAAGCATTAAACCTGAAGATACTGCGCCGTATATCAAATATTTAAGCGAAGCCTCGCTGTTTCTTTCTCTAATTTTTAAAAATCCTGCGAGAACATAAGACGATAATGACAACATTTCCATCGATAAATAAATCAATATTAAATCGGAAGCAGAAATCATAAAGAACATTCCGATAATCATTCCGTAAATCAATGCATAATATTCTCCGATTCTATTTTCGGCTTCTTTCAATTCAATTGACGAAAATGAAAATATAACAACTAAGAAAGATGAAGTGAGTACGATCAGTTTGAAAAAATGGCCAAAACTATCGATTGTAACTAAACCAAAATTGCGTATAGTATTGCTGAATGTGAAAGCAAATCCTGAAGTATCGAAATTGAATAATAAAAAGAAAAATGAAACTACAATTCCTGATATGGCAATGAATTTAACAGGAGCTTTGTTATTGTGATAAATCAAGTCAGCTGTAACAAGGATTACTAAAACAACTGAGAGAACCAGTTCAGGTAAAATTAAATTTAACGATTGATATAAATTTGTCATTTCCATCAATGTTTAAAACCCGCTTAATGTGGTCGAAACGTTAGAATGAATAAAATTAACCAGAGTATTTACTGAGGCGTTCATAATATCGAGCATGGCAGAAGGATAAACGCCAAGGAAAATTATAATCATTGATAAAGGCACGAACATAAAATACTCACGTTTATCCAGGTCAGGCAATGATGACCATTTTTCATTCAAAGGTCCCAGGAAAATACGCTGTAAAGTCCAGAGCATATAGCCTGCGCCGAGCAAAATTCCGAGTGTTGAAATAATTGTAAGTACTCGTATGAAATTGACACTGAAAGCACCTACGAATACAAGGGCTTCAGAAATAAATCCGCTTAAACCAGGCAAGCCAATAGCTGCAAAAAATGCTACAGTAACAAATCCCGAGTAAACTGGCATTTGTGTTGCCAGACCGCCAAAATCGTAAATACCGCGAGTGTGCGCTCTATCGTATACAACTCCAACTATCAAGAAGAGCATAGCTGTAATTGTTCCGTGATTGAACATTTGCAATATTGCTCCGTTGATGCCAGTTGAATTTAGTGAAGCCATTCCAAGCAATACATAACCCATGTGTGAAATGGAAGAATAAGCAATTAATTTTTTGAAATCTTTTTGAGCCAGAGCAACGAGCGCTCCATAAATTATATTTATCATTCCGAAAAGTGCAATATACCAGATTAAATTTCTTGTAATTTCGGGGAATATGGGATAGCTTATTCTTAAAATTCCGTATGTTCCCATTTTTAATAGCACACCTGCAAGAATCACTGAGATCGGTGTTGGAGCTTCTACGTGAGCATCGGGTAACCACGTGTGGAAAGGGAACATCGGTATTTTGATTGCAAAACCGACAAACAATGCCAGGTAAGCTATGAATCTCAAATTATGAGGATTGAAAGGTGAAAGGATACCGTCTGGAGTAAAGTTGCTCTGATTCATTAATGCCAGTAAATTAAATGTAAATACTTTCGAACCGTCTACCAGTGTTTCCGTAGCACTAAAGTAGAGTCCAATCATCACCAGAAGCATAAAGACGCTTCCAAACAAAGTGTAGATAAAGAACTTGATGGCTGCGTATTCTTTTCTTGGACCACCCCAGATACCAATCAAGAAATACATCGGCAATAACATTAATTCCCAGAAAATATAGAACAGGAAGAAATCGAGAGCTACAAAAACGCCCATCATGCCAGTGTCGAGCAATAAGAAAAGTGCAAAATATCCTTTGACTGATTTTTCGATGTTCCAGGAAGAAATTGTTGCGATGAAAGTAATTATTGCTGTCAAAAGTACCATTGGCATACTTATGCCGTCAATACCGAGGAAGTAATCGACCTTAACAGTTCCGAGCCAGGAAATACCTGTAATTTCAATCCACCTGAATTTTTCTATGAATTGGAAAGATTTCTCTTCGAATACTCCCGCTGCCGAATAATTATAATTGCTCAAAAGAATGATTGCCAGCACTACCTGCAGAGCGGTTATTGCCAAAGTTGTATACCGTATCGAATTTTGTTTTTCCTTCGGCAAAAAGAGTATTATAATCATCCCGACAATCGGGAGAAAAGTAATAAATGAAAGTATCGGAAATCCCACCATATCTAATAACCTGTTTTTTTAATTTTTAATAAATCAGTAATCTAAAACGGTTTAAAGAAAAACATTAGTATTATAACTGAAAATACAACCAGAACAACGTAAGTCTGGACTTTACCTGTTTGCAATTTCTTAAATGTCAAACCGAGGAAACCGCTGAAGAAAGCGGAAAAATTGACCAGACCATCAATAACATAAGTGTCGAAAAGGCCGCTTAATTTTGAAACGAAACGAGTAATATATGCAGATCCGTTAACGATTCCATCAATAACATTGTTGTCAAACCATGCGAGTGCTTTACTAAAATTCAAAGTTTGACCGATAAAAGTAGCTTTATAGAGTTCGTCAATATACCACTTGTTGAGCGAAAATTGATAGAGTGGTTTTATCTTTTCTGTTAATTTATCTACATCCACTTTGCGCCATTGATAGAAAACAAATGCGATAAGTATTCCCAATCCGCCAAGTAACAGGGACATAAACATTGCCGGGTAATGTGCCCAGTGCATTGTTTCAGTATATAATTCGGAGTTTATAATTTCAGAATGTGTGTGAGTATTGTTTTCCGAAGGAATCATAAAATCAAAACGTGTAGTATGCGGTGTTACTTGCTCAGGGGTCTTTACCCAATTTCCTAAGAACCATCCGGCGTCGGGTGCTATTGGATTTGGAGTATAAAAAATAAAGATCGATAGTGTTGCCAGTATAGCCAGTGGTGCAGCCATTACGAAAGGTGATTCGTGTGCATGGTCGTATTTATGCTGGTCTCTCGGTTCACCGTGAAATGTGAGAATTACCAGTCGGAACATATAGAATGCAGTTAGTGCTGCAACCGTAAATCCAAATAATGGTATTAACCAGTGACCGGTCAATTTGCCGAATACAAGTGTACCTGCAAGAATTCCATCTTTGCTTAAGAATCCAGAAGTCAACGGTATGCCGGAAATAGCCAATGTTGAAATGAGAAATGTTATATAAGTTATGGGCATTTTCTTTCTGAGTCCGCCCATATAACGAATATCCTGCTCGTGGTGCATTGCATGAATTACAGAACCTGAACCAAGGAACAAACAGGCTTTGAAAAACGCATGTGTAACAAGATGGAAAAATGCAAATGCATATGCTCCGACGCCGAGAGACATTATCATATAACCGAGTTGTGAAATAGTGGAATAAGCCAGAACTTTTTTAATGTCATTTTGAGTAATTGCAATAGTTGCTGCAATAAAAGAGGTAATTGCTCCGATAACAGCAATGACAAGCATCGCATCTGCAGTTAACATTACAAAAATTCGTGCGACGAGATAAACACCTGCCGCAACCATAGTTGCCGCATGAATTAAAGCACTGACAGGCGTTGGACCCTCCATTGCATCAGGAAGCCACACATGCAGCGGGAATTGTGCCGATTTCCCCACAGCACCCATAAATACGAGTATTCCTGCGGCAGTTAGCCAGGCTTCGCTGCCAAAGGGTAGTATACCGGCGGAAATTTTTTCAAATATCGAATCAAATGAGAAAGTATTGTAATTATAGAAGAGTATCAATATTCCGACGAACATTCCAATATCGCCGACGCGATTGACAATGAATGCTTTTTTAGAAGCATCTGCAGCCGATTTCTTTTCGAACCAGAATCCGATTAACAAATAAGACGAAAGACCAACCAGTTCCCAGAAGATATACATCATCAAAATATTGTCTGTCAATACAATGCCGAGCATCGAGAAGGTAAAGATGCCAAGGTATGCAAAATATCGAGTGTATCTTTTATCACCATGCATGTACTCAATTGAATAGAGATGAACAAGCGAGCTGATAATGTTTACCACGACGAGCATTATTACAGCAATATTGTCCAGCTTGATTCCAAGTTCAATATTTACGTAACCCGAAAGGGGAGCGGCGCTGAAGGAGATCCATCTAAATTTAGAAATAATGTCCGAATCTATAAAGTAAGCTAACTTACCATACATTATAAAGATCGATAGAATCAGGGCTACGAAAAGAATTCCAACTTCGAAAAGATATAGTTTTGGAATCTTTTTACCGAAAAAGATAAGAGTTGCAAAACCGAGTAACGGTAAAAAGAGTACGACCACCGATAGGTTTACTAATAAAGATTCTGTCATAATCATTCTTTTAATTTGTCGATTTCGTCTACGTTTACATTAGAAAATGTTTTATAAATATTAAGCACAATTGCCAGGGCAATAGCTGCTTCGGCAGCAGCCAATATTATGATAAAAAGAGCAATTACCTGTCCACTCAATCCAAAATTTCCGTACCGAGAAAATGCCACGAAATTAATGTTTGCAGCATTAAGAATCAGTTCAATACCCATGAGAACCATTACTGCGTTTTTACGCGTAACGATACCGTAAATTCCGAGTGTGAATAAGATTGCGCTAACTATTAGAAAATGTGTTAAACCTACATGCATATAATTATCCAGAATTAGTTATTCTCTTCGGTTTCTTCTCTACGTGCAATTGAAGCTGCACCAATAAGCGCAATAAGAAGAAGCAAAGCCAGCAGCTCGAAAATAAGAACGTAATTTGTAATCAGTATTTTGCCAAGTCCGAAAATTGTTGTTGACGGAATTTGAGTGTCGTATGTTTTCCAGTCTGTCCACGTCATAACAGCCCATAATATCCCGAGCAGAATACCGCTACCAATGGCAGCAGGGAGAAGGTGAATAGTACCGGTTCGAATATCAACACTTGTAATTTTATTGGTAAGCATGACGCCGAAAAGCAACAAAATTAAAATTCCACCAACGTAAACCATAATTTGTACTACAGCCAGGAAGTCAGCTCCGAGCAATACATAAATTCCCGAAATACCGAATAAAGTCAACAAAAGGCTGTAAGCCGAGTAGACAATATTCCGCGTTGTGACGACGATAAAAGCCGAAACAACGGTAATAATTGCAAATAGATAAAAAATAATGTCAAAATAATTCATATCAATTCAGATTTTTATCTTCTTTTTGTTTAACAGTGGCAGCTTTTTCTGCTTCTTTTTCTGCCTGAAATTTTTCAAAATTTGCCTTTTTCTCGGCGGCTTCTTCTTCAGTTAAATTTGAAAAATGATAAACAAGATTGCGTCTATCGTATTCGGAAAATTCATAAACGTCGGTCATGTAAATACATTCTGTGGGACAGGGGAATACACACAGTTGACAATAGCAGCATTTTGCAAAGTCGATATCAAACTTTGTAACCCATAATGCTTTTTTCTTACCGTTGGATGTAGTTCCTAAATCTTCACCAGGCAGGGCTTTTACAGTTTCAATTGTAATACAACTTACAGGACAAGCTCTTGAACACTGGTCGCAGCCGATACAATCGTCGATATTTACATAGAGTCTGTTCCTAACACGTTCGGGGAGTGCAACTTTTACATCGGGATACTGTATTGTAACAGCAGGCGTGAAAAGATGTTTTAATGTAATTTTCATACCCACTATCACGG
Organism: Melioribacter sulfuriphilus; assembly: GCF_051488685.1. Lineage (NCBI taxonomy): Bacteria > Pseudomonadati > Ignavibacteriota > Ignavibacteria > Ignavibacteriales > Melioribacteraceae > Melioribacter > Melioribacter sulfuriphilus. The sequence continues at coordinate 267,794 of NZ_JBPSEH010000002.1, read as the reverse complement.
TATAAAGAGCCTGCCATGTATTTTTCAAATATTCTTTCATTACTTGATCGCTTTGTTTATAGTAATGTGATTATTCCAACAATGATTAAGTTAGCTACTGCATACGGTATAAGATATTTCCAGCATACAGTCATTAGTTGATCAACTCGTAAACGTGGCAGCGTCCATCTTAACCACATCTGTACAAAAACGAAGAATAAAGTCTTCGAAATGAACCAGAACAATTGTTCGATCGGAACAAGCCATTCAATTCCGATCGTATTGCCAAGATATCCGAACGGCGATTGATATCCTCCCAGAAATAAAATTGATACTACAGCTGATACGGCAAACATATTTGCGTATTCTGCTAACATAAACATACCCCACTTCATACCCGAATATTCAGTAAAATAACCTGCAACGAGCTCTGACTCTGCTTCTGGAATGTCAAATGGGGTACGATTCACTTCGGCAAGTGTACTGATGAATATTATTATAAAACCTGCAAACATGAAGGGAATTAATATGAATTTTGAGATTTCGAATTCTGGCCCGCCGAAAAGATTCCAATTCCAGAAATATGCCGTCTGTTGTTGACTTATTTTATCGAGGCTTAGTGTGCCAGTATACATTACCATAGTCAGAACAACTAAAGCCGTTGGGATTTCATAACTAACAATCTGAGCTGCTGAACGCATAGCACCCAGCAGTGAATATTTATTGTTTGAAGACCAGCCTGCCATTAAGATTCCGGCAACCACTAACGAAGAAATTGCAATTATGTAAAAAAGTCCAACTTCAATTTCACTTCCAATAATAGCGCTCGAAAATGGGATAGCTGCAAAAGCGGCGAACGAACCGGAAAATACAAGTACGGGTGCTATGTTAAATAATTTTTTGTCGGCATCTGCTGCAATTGTATCTTCTTTTTGAATCATCTTAATCATATCGGCAATAGTTTGAAGCCAGCCATGCCAGCCTGTGCGCATTGGTCCAAGCCTGTCCTGCATATGAGCCGATACTTTTCGTTCAAGCCAGATGGCAAATAACGCATAGAGTAAAATGATCGTTAAGGGTACTAATGCAACAATTAATGTCGAGATAATCGTATTGCCTGTTAAATTGTAAAGTGCCTGGTACATTATCTGTCCACCTCGCCTAATACTATATCGATACTACCTAAAATTGCAACTACATCTGCTACCAGATGACCTTTGCAAAGTTCGCCGAGCACTTCAAGATTGACGAATGAAGGTGCCCTAACTTTAACTCTGAACGGATTTGTGGAACCGTCGCTAATTATAAAGTAACCGAGTTCGCCTCTCGGATTTTCAACTCTTTGATAAACAGTGCCAACTGGAGGTTTAATTCTACGTGGAATCGCAGAATGAACATCACCATCTGGAATTTTGTCGATTGCCTGTTCGATTATCCGGAGACTCTGTTCCATTTCAAGTACGCGAACATAGTATCTATCCCAGCAGTCACCAACTGTTCCCATAAGACCCTTACCGACAGGAATCTCGAAATCGAAGCGGTCGTAAATTGAATATGGTTCTTCTTTTCGTAAATCGAAGGCAAGTCCACTTCCTCTTAAACTTGGACCCGTTACGCCGTAATTAATTGCCGTGTCGAGAGGTAAAACGCCAATGTTTGCTGTCCTTTCGATGAAAATTTTATTGTAAGAGAGTAAATCGTTGAGTTCTTTGATTGTAGGTCTGAATTCTTTTATAAAGTCTTTTGTAAGTCGTACGAAATCGGGATGAATATCGTGGGAAAGTCCTCCGACCCACATATAATTATAGAGGAGACGTGCGCCGCATGTAATTTCAAAAAGGTTGAGAATTTTTTCACGGTCACGGAAGCAATAAAGGAACGGTGTAAATGCGCCAATGTCGAGTCCATAAGTTCCAATTGCAACCAGGTGCGAAGCAATTCTCTGGAGCTCGCCCATTATAACACGAATATATTCGACACGTTCAGGAACTTCGATTCCGAGTAATTTTTCGACTGCGAGAACATATCCGAAATTATTGTACATCGATGCGAGATAATCCATACGGTCGGTATAAGGAATAACCTGGGGATATGTCATTGCTTCGGCGTGTTTTTCGAAACATCGATGCAGGTAACCAATGTGTGGTTTAACGTCAACGATTAATTCGCCTTCGAGTTCAAGTTCGAGTCGAAGCACACCATGTGTAGAAGGGTGCTGTGGACCCATATTTAATATCATAGTTTCAGTTTTCAGTGCCATAATAAGTAAGTTTATTGTTAATAAGGAACTTTCATTCCTTGATAAAATTCAGGATTTTTATAGTCTTTTCTGAGAGGATAACCTGCATCCCAGTCATACGGCATAAGAATTCTTCGTAGATCAGGATGATTATTGAAGATTATCCCAAACATATCGTAAGCTTCCCGTTCATGCCAATTTGCACTTTTCCAGACGGATTCAACTGATTCGACCCGGGGATCCTCCCGTGGTGTTGAAATTTTAAGAGTGACTTTATGTTTGTATTCAATTGAATAAAGATGGTAATAAACACTTAGAGTTCCACCTTTAATAATTTCGCTGCCGTCGTTATCTTTAACCTTTTCACCGTTGGCGTCGTCTACTCCGGAGAGATTCATCAAACTATCGAATTTCAATTCCTCATTGTCTCTAAGAAAAAGACAAACTTTATTTATCGAAGAAGGATTAACTGAAATAATCGGTTCTGTTGGTTTATCTTTTTCGATACCGATGATATCGTCATTGAAATTATTCTTTAGTATGTAAAATATTTCTTCGGGGGTTTTCATGCTTTCTTTTTAGTTAATGATTCGTGTCTGATTTTTTCTTGTAGTTTGAGAAGTCCTTCCAACAAAGCTTCCGGCCGTGGAGGACAACCTGGCACATATACGTCTACTGGAATAACGCGGTCGACTCCTTTCAAAACGTGATAACCATGGTCCCAGTATGGTCCGCCACAATTTGCGCAGCTTCCCATTGAAATGATATATTTTGGTTCGGGCATTTGTTCATAAAGGCGCTTGATTCGTGTAGCCATTTTGAGTGTTACTGTACCTGATATAATAATTGCGTCAGCCTGGCGAGGAGTATTTCTGGGAATTACACCGAATCTATCAAAATCGTAGTGTGATGCCGAAGTTGCCATCATTTCAATTGCACAACACGCCAGACCAAATCCTAATTGCCATATGGAAGAGAGACGTGCCCAATTGAATAAATCTTCTACTTTTGTAATAACAATATTGCCGTCAGAAAATTCTTTATCTAATATTCCCATGATTAATTAGTCTTGTTTTTCAGGATTTCGTTGAGTTTAGGCGGTTTGGGTTTGGGACGAGCCCATTCGAGGTCGCCTTTTTGCCATTCGTAAGCCATTCCTAAAACAAGTAATAATAAAAATATTATTCCAATTAAATAACCGTAAAATCCCATTTCCTTATAAGCCAGCGCCCATGGAAAAAGCAAAACCACTTCGACGTCAAAAATTAGAAAGATAAGAGCAACAACGTAAAAGCGGATGTTAAATTTGACCCAAGGCGAGCCTTCCGGGTTTTCACCGCATTCGTAGATTTTTAGTTTTTCAAAAGTTGGTCGATTTGGCCTAACAATTTTTGCTACAAACAGTGTAACTATTACAAAGATTGCAGCAAATATTATGAATATTAGAATTTTTCCGAATTCAGTAAGCATTAGTCTTCAAAAAGTTTGTGAGCAAAATAATACTTGAATGTATGATTGTCAAGAAAGAGGATATCAAATTCTTCTATCTTATTAAATTTTGCTCAAGCTTTGATTTTGGTTTGTCTTCTATTGAGTAATTATTAAATTAGAAATGCTAATAAAAATAAACAGGAGATATAAAGTGGTTATTGCTGTTCCAAAAGAGATAATGGCGGGCGAGAACAGAGTGGCGATAGTTCCCGATGTAGCCTCCCGACTCATTAAAAAAGGATACAAAGTAATAGTCGAGACAGGCGCAGGGATGAAAGCTGGCTTTCCGGACGAAAAGTACAAAGAATCCGGCGCCGAGATAGTCAACAACATTGATTCACTCTATTCTCAGGCAGAAATAGTATTGAAAGTCCAACGTCCGATTGAACATCCCGAAAAGGGAAAACACGAGCTTGAATTAATGAAGAAGGGGACTCTTTTAATTTCGTTCTTTTATTCGCTTCATTTTCCCGAAGTCGCAAAAAAAGCTGCAGAACTTGGAATTAACGTAATCTCAATGGATGCAATTCCAAGAACGACACTTGCGCAGCGAATGGATGCACTCAGTTCGCAGGCAAATATTGCGGGTTATAAAAGTGTTATACTTGCGGCTAATTACTTGCATAAAATATTTCCAATGATGATGACCGCCGCAGGTACTATATCACCTGCAAAAGTTGTGATAATGGGAGCGGGTGTTGCGGGACTTTCGGCTCTCGGTACTGCAAAACGTCTCGGCGCTGTTGTCGAAGTTTCCGACGTCAGACCTCAGGTTAAGGAAGAAGTTCAGAGCCTTGGCGGCAAATTTATTGAAGTACCTACCGACGAGTCGATGCAGGATTCAGGTGGATACGCAAAAGAACAATCGGAAGAATTTCTCAGAAAGCAAAAGGAACTGATATTCAAACATATAACTGAAGCGGATATCGTAATTACAACTGCACTTATCCCTGGTAAAAAAGCGCCAATCTTAGTCACAGAAGAAATGATAAAAAAGATGCGACCGGGTTCCGTAGTCCTCGATATGGCAGTTGAATTCGGAGGCAATTGCGAAATAAGCGAAAAGGGGAAAACAGTTGTTAAGTATGACGTCACAATTATAGGAGAATCGAATTTACCAAGTCTGGTGCCATATCATGCCAGTGAAATGTATGCCAAGAATCTGCTTAATCTAATCGAATATACAAGCAAAGATGGTCAGTTTAATCATAATCTGGAGGATGAAATAATTGGGGGAGCAACTATAGTTAAAGATGGACAGATTGTGCACGAAAGAACCAAAGCATTAATTCAATAATTAAATAAGAGGTTAATATAATGGAAAGTTTAGGATTAATAATGCTGATATATGTTTTTGTATTAGCAATATTTGTCGGTTTCGAGTTGATAACAAAAGTGCCACCTACGCTTCATACGCCGTTGATGTCCGGTTCAAATGCAATTTCAGGAATTACGATAGTCGGCGCAATTTTAAGTGCTGGACTTGAAGAATTTACAGTCAGCACAATACTGGGTTTGGTGGCAATGATATTTGCAACCATCAATGTTGTTGGGGGCTTTCTGGTAACCGACAGAATGTTAAAAATGTTCAAAAAAAAGTGAGCTGAAAAATGAGAATCATTATAGAGATTGCTTATTTAATATCGTCAGTACTATTCATTTGGGGAATTAAATATCTGAGTTCACCCAAGACTGCAAGGAAAGGGAACTTTCTTTCGGCGCTGGGTATGTTTATTGCAATAGTAGTTACTCTACTCGATCAGCACGTTCTGACATATGAGTGGATAATCATCGGATTTGTAATCGGCGCATTTATCGGTTCTGTTATGGCAATCAAAGTGCCAATGACAGGAATGCCACAAATGGTTGGATTGTTGAATGGTTTCGGAGGCGGTGCTTCTATGCTTGTTGCATTTTCGGAATACTATAAGGTGGTCAATTTTGAAATGTATACTCACAATATTCAAACAAATATTACACTTGTACTCAGTATCTTAATTGGTGGCGTTACGTTTACTGGATCGTTAATTGCTTTTGGCAAACTTCAGGGCATAGTAACAGGAAAAGTAGTTAGATACCCGCTGCAGCATCCTTTAAATGCCCTCCTTTTGTTGCTGGTTATTTTAGGTGGAGTTTATTTTGTAATGGTACCTGAACTGGAATGGCTTGTACTTGGAATTGGTTTTGTGTCACTATTGCTCGGTGTACTGCTTGTGCTACCAATTGGAGGCGCTGATATGCCAGTTGCAATTTCATTGTTGAATTCATATTCAGGATTAGCAGCCTCTGCCACTGGTTTCGTATTGCAAAACAACGAACTGATTATTGCAGGCGCTCTGGTAGGAGCTTCAGGAATTATTCTAACAAACATAATGTGCAAGGGGATGAACCGATCTTTGATGAATGTTGTACTTGGCGGTTGGGAATCTGCTGGTGCCACTGGAACAGCTACTACAAGCGTATCGCCTAAAGGTCAGGTTAAATCAGTCGATGCTGAAGAACTTGCTATGATTTTCGACGCTGCCGAATCGATCATAATTGTACCAGGCTATGGAATGGCAGTGGCACAAGCTCAACATGCTGTAAGAGACCTGTATAATTTACTTGAATCGAAAGGTAAAAAAGTAAGATTTGCAATTCATCCAGTTGCAGGTAGAATGCCCGGACACATGAATGTACTGCTTGCAGAAGCAAATATTCCATACGACAAAATGCTTGCAATGGAAGAAATTAACGACGATTTCCCAAATACCGATATTGCACTTATAATTGGAGCCAATGACGTCGTAAATCCAGCTGCACGCCACGATAAAAACAGTCCAATTTACGGTATGCCAATTCTCAATGTCGATTATGCCAAAACAGTTGTAATTAATAAACGCTCGCTGAATGTAGGTTATGCTGGAATCGAAAATGAACTCTTTTTCTATCCTAATACATTGATGTATTTCGGCGACGCAAAAGAAGCAATCACAAAACTATCGCATGAGTTAAAAAATTATTGATGATTAAAAGGCTGCCATTTCGTGGCAGCCTTTCTTTTTTACTGATTCTTTTGACTACCCACAATTAATCTTTCGAATAGAATTTCAAAGTTTAACTACCATTCATCTGTTCTAAAGGGGCAGGCAGGAAGACCTTCACTATTGTAAAGGTTTGCTCCTTCGGGATTATCAGCCCAGGCATAACGAACTGCAACAGGATTTTTTATCTCATCACTCCATACAATTACCTTATCACCTTTGATTGCCGCTTTTGCCCATACGAATTTTTTATCGGTGCCAGCAATAGCAAAATGTTTTAATTCATCTCCCTTACAAACGAGTCCACTGCCCGTATGCGAAAAGCTAATGATTATTTTATTGCTGTCGATTTCCATCGATTTATAGATCGGGCCGGAATATGTTATGTCCTCGCCGTATGCAATTTTCATTGCTGCTAATGCCAATCTTTTGCCAACATCTTTTTTATTGAGTGGATGAATATCGTTCCATTCACCGATGTCAATAGTTACAGCCATTCCAGTATTTGGAAGTTCGAGAGCTTTTGCTTGAGCTTCGCGCAGTAAAGCCCAATTACTGTTTGATGGCACTGAATCGTGTTCCATAAAATTTGCAAGTTGAACAAATAAAAAAGGAAAACTCCCGATGTTCCAGTTGTTTCGCCAGTCCCGTATTAGAGCGGGGAAAAGCCGCCTGTATTCGAATGGTCTCTCAGCATTCGATTCTCCCTGATACCATATAACTCCTTTAATTCTATAATTTAGTAGAGGAGCTAACATTGCATTGAAAAGACCACCTGGCTTCCACATAATGAAAGTCTGACTTTCAAGAGGTGGCATTACTGCCCCAACTTTGTATTTCCAATAACCTTTCAAGTCAATTGTTGTATCGCTTAATACAAGCTCGTATGGCTTATCGGGAACAAACCCTCCTGAACCGATATTGCTGATTACTCTAACAGTAATTAGATTTTTCCCTGTTTTAAGAATTCCTTCGGGAATCTGGTAGCGTCTCGGAGGATATTGATAACTGACTGTGCCAACAAATTTACCGTTAATAAAAACTGAATCAGCATCGACTATTCTGCCTAATAAAAGAAGAGCTGAACTTTTATCAAACGTATCCGGTAATTCGATTTCTTTTCTAAACCAAACAACTCCGTTTTTCCCTTCAAGGGGAGTGCCTGTCCAGTAGCCTGGGATCAAAATCGAATCCCAGTCAGATATATTCATATCAACCGAATACCAGGGCATATTGGGGTTACTATACCCTGCATCATTCCTTCTTAGCGTCGTATACCAATTATTAATTCTAATGCTATCGTTTATTCTGATTTTTTCAATTAGGCTGGAATCTTTGAATTTTTGTAGTTCTTCATAATGTTGGGGAAATTCTTTCAAAGCCTCTTCGCTCATCCATGCTTCGGCAGGCGATCCTCCCAGACTCGCATTTATCAGTCCAATTGGTACATTGTATTTTTCATACAAGTACCTTGCAAAGAAATAACCGACAGCGGTAAAATTCAAAACGGTACGGGGATTTGTAGAGATCCATTTACCATCTGAGAAATCTTCCTTTCTTTCTGTAAAGCAATAATTGCGCGGCACATAAAATTGACGAATAAATTTGTTGTTTGAATTTGCAATTACATCTTTATAAAGCGGTTCAACTCTGCTCATCGGCAATTCCATATTCGACTGTCCAGAACAGACCCATACATCACCGATTAAGATGTTATCAATAATGATTTTATTTGAAGCTGTGATTTCCATTTTATAGGGTCCGCCTGCACTCTTCGGTGGAATGATAATCTGCCATTCACCTTTATTTGAGGTAGTAGTTGTAAATACCGTATCGACAAATTTTATTTTGACTTTTTCGCCTTTCGAAGCCCAGCCCCATATTTTAAGCGGCGTATTGCGCTGCAAAACCATACCGTCGCCAATCAATTTGGGAAGTCGAACCTGTGCATTCGAAGTGAAGGTAATTAATAATAAAATTATTATTAACTGAAGCTTCTTCATTATTTTTCTCCCCCAAGAATTAAAAATTAATTTTTATATAAATCCAGTTGAATTGCTCGTCTTGCATTAAACCAATTTTTGTGTTCGAATTGTAATTGTGGTGTTTATTATAAATCCAGCGGGCGGTGAAATATCCAACAGCAGCACCGAGCAGAACGTCAGAAGTCCAGTGATTGTCGTGATAAACTCGCGATATTGTGGTTAATATTGCAGGGAGATAAAAAAGAATTTTTAAGTAGTCCGATTCTGTATTATTTGAAAGGACGGTAGAAAGTCCAAATGCAAGAGTAGCATGCCCCGAAGGCAGTGAATGGTAATCGTCATTAAAAAAAGTAAATGGTTTATAGAATGATGAACCTTTGTCAGTAAAAGGTCTTGCGCGCCCGGCTGCAATTTTAATAAATCCTGTAATCATTCCTGAATAGAGAATTGTTTGAGCGATTTCAAAACCGATTTTCGAATACGTTTTATTGCCCGATAAATTGCCGTACAAACCGGTCAAAAGTGCAATAGCTGGAGCCATATAAAGTTCACCCCACATTTTCCCGAATTTCATTGGTAGAGAAGAATGGTATTTTTGATTTTTTAACACGACATCTCTTACCGGTTGGTCAATTTGCATTGATAGGTAAGTGCCCGCACTTATAATTCCGAGAATAAGAAAGTCGTTCTTGTTGGCATTAAAAGGAACCTTAATAAAGTCGGTGGTTTCTTTTGCGAACTGGTCGAGATTATACGGATTAGCATTTTGAGAAAAAAGTATATGGACAGATAGGAACAAAAAGAAGAATGAATTCCGAATAATTTTCATTTGTTTGCTGTGTACTTGATTATTTCAGCTCGTTCTAATGTAATCAAACCACCTGAATTTGATTCCTCGAAAATTTTTTCGACTATTGGAATAAAATTTTCGATTTTTTCGGCTTCGTCCACTATTTCGATAACAAGTGGAAGGTCTTCAGAGAGGCGTAGAAACTTAGCCGTGTGAATTCTACTGGAACCTCCGAATCCCATTATTCCTTTATAAACAGTGGCACCAGCTAAATTCGACTTACGTGCTTCGAGAACTATCTTTTCATAAACTGTAATTGTACCGCTTTTGTCGGATTCACCAACGAAAATTCTGAGAAGTTTTGCTTCGCCTGAAATTCGCATCTTTTACCTCGTTATAATGTATGCTGTATATACTCCGATGAGTGATATCGATACATTCAGGAATATATTTAATCCGGCTAAAAGAAATTGCGATTCTTTCAATAGATTCAAAGTTTCAAGCGAGAAGGTAGAAAAAGTTGTAAATCCTCCGCAAAATCCCACGCCGAGTAATAACTTCATATTTGACGACAACAATTCGCGTTCGTCTAATCCATAAATTAATAATCCAAGAATAAAGCTCCCCAGAAAATTAACTGCCAGCGTTCCAACCGGAAATAAAACTGGAAATATTTTGTAAAAAATCGCCGATACGTAATAACGAAGACTTCCTCCAAAACCGGCTCCAATAAACACAATAAAAAATTTTACCGCCATAGTATAACTTTTACATCCTTAACAAGTCTAAAACAGTGTGAATTAAAAATACTTTCAAAAAATATAAAATAAGCTGGAGATGACAAAATGAGACAGATGACAAAAACATTAGCAATTTTAAGTCTGTTGTTCTTATCGTTCAGTTACTTGAAGGCGCAAAATATAATAGCCGAGAAAACTTTCGATGTTTCAGCCGGCGAACTTCTTTACGTTGAAGCTTCCGGCAGCGATGTAAAAGTCTCCTCGTGGGACCAAAGTCGAGTTGAAGTAACGGTAAAAGGGAGTAAAAAAGCTGCTTCAAAGGTAAAAGTGGATTTTGAAAAGACTGAAGATGGAATAAAAGTGATAGTTAAGAAAAAACGGAATGGATTTTTCGATTGGTTCAATAGTATGGGAGGCACGCTTGTCGATGTAAAGACCCCTTCAGATTTCAAAGTAGAAATTGAAACTTCGGGTGGTGATATTGAAATCTATTCGGTAAATGGAGATAAAAGACTCGAAACTTCCGGCGGAGATATTAAAATTGTTAATACGAAAGGGAAGCTTCTGGCAGAAACCTCCGGTGGCGATATAGTTATCGATAAAAATCATGGCAATGTTTCCGCTTCAACTTCCGGCGGCGATATAACAGTTAAATCGGTTGATGGTAATTTGGAAGTTTCAACTTCAGGAGGCGATATTAGAATTAACTCGCATGATGGTTACCTCAATGCAGAAACTTCAGGCGGAGATATTATGGTCGACCTTACCGGAGAATTCAAAGGTATTAATGCTTCCACATCTGGTGGCGATATAATTATTAATTTACCTTTAAACATCGATGCCGATGTCCTCCTGGAAAGTTGGGGCGGTAATATTGACTGTGACTATCCGAATGCTAAAGTAATTTCAGTTAAAAGAGATAAATATGAAGCACGTTTTAATAAAGGAGGCAATAAATTGTATGCTACAACTTCGGGAGGAGATATCATCGTAAAAGAGAGGTAATCTTGATTTTAACGGGAGGAATATTCACCCTTTATTAAGGATCCCGCCATCGGCGGGATTTTTTATTCAAAGACCAAAAACATGTTATTATCTCATAACGCATTTCTCAATTCTAAAGATTTATTGAATCCAGTTAGTTGCCATTTAATTGTAAAAGTTTGCTTTTTTATATAGTTTTAACTTCGTGTAAAAAATATTTGGGAATAATTAATATGAAACTCAACTGGTCTGACTTTACAGGCAAAATTCTCAACATTACAATGAATGAAAACTACGGTGTAGTCTACGGCAAGGAAGATTCTGAACATCCGGCATTTTACGAAATAGTATTTAAGACCGGAAAATTAGTCGGTGCCTTTGACGATGGACTTTTACTCGAGGCCAAAAGAGAAGATAAAACATTCAATATATTCGTACCATTTAGCTCGATAAAATGCGTAGAAATTTTCTGATATTTTTACTCCTGTTTTATAGAGTAATTGACGCTGCCGATTTCGAGATTAAAAGCTTGAAAGTTTATTCTACCGGGGACGAAACTTCTTTTCCTTTAATCGATGCATACGCCAGACCGATTCAGACTATTACAATCGAATTCGACATTAATGCCAAGGAAGTTCCCAGTTTGAATATTGTTTTCCGCTTCTGCGACAAAGATTGGAAACCTTATGAAAATGTCTTCTTATTAAATCAAAGATATAACACGGAATATTATCTAAATTTTCAAAGACTTCCGCTTCACATTGAAGGAGCACAATATCATTACTACGGAATTTTCCCGAATAAAAATGTCACATTCCCTTTTTCCGGTAAATGGAAGTTCTATATTACGGATTCACACGATCCATCGTTTATTTATGCAGAAGGAAATTTTTATGTGGTCTATTCAGAGATAAAACCGAAAACAATTTTACACAAAGAACGCTTTCAAGGTGATGAACCTGATATTCCATCACTTGCCAGAACTATATCGATTAATACTGAATTCACAATTCCTGACACACTTTATGCATCGGAAATACTGGGAGTCGAAATAATTGAGAATAGGAAAATCGACTATCCCATTATAATCGATCCGTCACATGTAAATGACGAGTGTTTTTTTGAATGGAATGGCAATAACGAATTTAAATATGTAGCAAGGAATATTCGTCCCGGTAATGAGTACCGTCAAACGGATTTGAGGAATTATGATATTTATAACAGGAAAGAAGTCTATGCACAGTACGAAGGAATTGAGACTTCCGATTTCTTTCATAAAAGAAAAGAAGATTTAAATGGGGGATCGATTCTTACAAATTACAAAAGCGATTACGCAGAATATCTTGATGTTACCTTTAGAATTCGACCACACGAAGAGATAAAAGCTCCTGTTTATCTTACGGGTGCTTTTAACAACTGGCGTATTCTACCTGAGTACGAAATGTACGACGATAACGGGTTACTCTTTTTAACAGTAGAACTTAAACGCGGGATTTACGATTATCAATATGTAACTGCCTACGATATTACACAACCCGACTGGTATTCTCTCGAAGGAAATTTTTGGGAAACGGTAAATGAATATCATATTTTCATTTATTATAAAAGCCCGGATTACGGGGCATATCACAAAATAATTGGTTATAATAAAATAATCTCGGTGAATTATGAATAAACTAAAAATAGGTGTAATTGGTACGGGACATCTCGGAAGAATTCACGTTAAATTACTGAAAGAACTCGATAACGTTGAATTGTGTGGTGTCTACGACAAAGACTTCGAAAAATCGAAAAATGTATCGGAAGAGTTCGGTGTAAAACAATACCAGGATATGGATGAATTAATAAACGAATCGGAAGCGGTCGTAATTGTAGCAACAACAAGTGCACATTATGAACTGGTAAAGAAAGCTTTCGGCTATGGCAAACACGTTTTCGTGGAAAAACCAATAACGGCGCGTATTTCGGAAGCAGAAGAATTAGTGGCAATTGCCGACGAAAAGAAACTCAAGTTTCAGGTCGGGCATATCGAACGTTTTAATCCCGCACTTGTATCACTCGAAAAATACGAATTAAATCCGATGTTCATTCAGTCTGATCGTTTGGCTCAATTCAATCCTCGAGGTACCGACGTTGCAGTTATCCTCGATCTGATGATTCATGATATCGACATAATACTGAGTTTAATCAAAAGCGAAATTAAAGAAATACGTGCTAGCGGTATTTCTGTCGTATCGAATAATATCGATATTGCCAATGCCAGAATTGAATTTGAGAACTTCGCTGTTGCAAATGTTACAGCAAGCCGAATTTCTCAAAAAAGAATGCGTAAGATGCGCATGTTTCAGCAGGATACTTATTTTTCGGTAGATTTCATAGAAGGCTCAACGGAAATTATACGATTAATGCCTCAGGGAATTATTCCTGAACCGGGAGCTATTCCAATAGGTCAAATTGGAATTGAAGATAAAAAAAGAACTGTTATTATTGAACGCCCTGAAAGTGTGAATATTAATCCATTGCAGTATGAACTTCAATTGTTTGCAGAATCTGTACTGAACGATACCGTTCCACCTGTTACAGGTTACGATGGACTAAAAGCATTGCGTGTGGCTGAACAAATTATTAATAAAATTGAAGAATCGATTAAAAGAGCAAGATTTAATAATCTGTGATACTTACTTGAAGAACGAAATGAAATATTTTCTTCTAACTATACTATTATTTCTTTCAACACTGCATGCTCAAACGGAAACACCCAGAGATACTATTCCCCAAAATGCAGGTAATGAAATTGACGACGTGGTTTATGCTTCAGCAACGGATTCACTTATTTTCAATATTTCTTCGAAAAAAATGTTTCTTTACGGAAAAGCCGACCTTAGATATAAAGATATCGAACTACAAAGCGCTTTGATAAATCTCGATTACAATACTAATGACCTCGAAGCTTTCGGTATTAAAGATACATCAGATACTACAATTCAAAGCTGGAAAGATACACCCATCCTCAAAGAAGGACTCGAAGTATACGAAGGGTCTTCTTTGAAGTATAACTTTAAAACTCAGCGCGGTTTTATTTCAATGGCAAAAAACAGAGAAAGTGACTCTCGATACGAAGGCGAAAAAGTCAAGAAGGTCGAGAAGAATATCTATTTTATTGAGCATGGTATGTTTACCACGTGTGAACTCGACACTCCGCATACCTACTTCACAGCCAGTCAAATGAAAGTAATACAAAAAGAGAGGATTATTGCGCGCTGGATTTTTATGAATATTGCAGGAGTGCCTTTCCCATTGCCTCTGCCTTTTGGTATTTTCCCTTCTGAAGCGGGAAGAAAATCGGGATTGATTGTACCGACCTACGGACAGGACGTTAGACGCGGTCAATATTTTAATAATTTCGGTTACTTCTGGGCAATGAGCGATTATATGGATTTATCTTTAACAGGCGATTATTATACGAAAGGCGGGTATGGACTTCATAGCCGTTTTCGATATTCAAAAAGATATTCCTTTGACGGTTCATTTAATGCCGATTATTCGAAAATAAGTATTGGTGAATCGACCGACCCTCTTTCGAAGAGAAGCGAAGTTGACGACTGGAGATTATCGTGGACTCACAGCCAGAATATTAATCCAACTACTCAACTGAACGCCAATTTACAATTTTCTTCTTCATCTTATTTACAAAATAACAGCATAAACTATAACGACATATTATCACAGAACTTAATTTCAAATGCAACATTTACAAAACGCTGGGATGAATCGGGCGCAAGTCTCTCGATAAATTATAACCGTACACAAAAATTACAGTCCGGCGATATCTACGAGTCGCTTCCTTCTATAACATTTTCAAAAAATTTATTCTATCCATTCAAAGGTGAAAGTTCAGACCCGAGAACCCAAAAGTGGTACGAACAAGTCGGAGTGTCGTATAATGCTAGCCTACTGAATAAAAGGAGCAAAGTGAACGACAAAACAGATAAAAGAGCAGGGGTTCAACATAGACTTCAAATTAATGCTTCTCCCAAAATTGGATATTTCAATATATCACCATCAATCAATTACAATGAAAAATGGTATAACAAAAGAATCAAGATTGAAAATGTAAAAATCAAGAAATACGACCCTGCTACAAACACAGAATATGAAATAGATACGCTTATTACGAAAGATATTAACGAATACAATTTTGTGAGAACGTTCGATATGAGTCTAACGGCATCAACAAAATTATATGGTATAATTCAACCGAATATACTCGGAATCGAAGCTTTTAGACATACGCTTCGACCATCGATATCCTACACTTATCAGCCCGACTTTTCGGACGATACATGGGGCTATTACGATTATTATACAGATTCAAATGGAAACATAATTAAATACGATAAATTCAGTAATGAAGTTTACGGCGGTTCGGGTTCGGGTAAAAGGCAATCGATTAATCTTTCGATTGGCAATGTCTTCGAAATGAAGATGCAAAAAGATCCATCGGATACTTCAGAATCAACTGACAATAAAATTCAGTTGTTGAATATCGATGCTTCTGTTGGCTATAATTTCGCCTCTGAAGAATATAAATTATCGGATTTACGACTTTCATATCGAACGCAAATTGGACAATATCTTAGTTTCAACGGCTCGTCGGCTTATACTTTTTATGACTATGAAGGCAACACAAAAGTTAACAGATTTCTCCTTTCTGCTGGAAAGGGGCTTTTCCGTTTGACGAATTTTTCATTTTCTATAACAACAAATTTAAGCTCAGATAAATTTTATGATAAAAAAAATGAAGGGACAGATAGCGATAGCCTTAGTGAGGCACAACTAAAAAAATCAGTTTACACAATACCCTGGGAACTCAGTTTAGGTTATAATTATAATCTTAGTAAGACGACACCTTCGGTCGTAAATAAATATTCTAATTTAAGTGTCAACTTATCTTTCAGTTTGACAGAAAAGTGGCGATTTATCGTCAGAGGCAGTTATGATTTTGACCGCAAACAGTTCACCGCACCTCAAATTTCAATTTATAGAGATTTGCATTGCTGGGAATTTAATCTAATCTGGAATCCGTTAGGAACCTACCGTGGATTTCGCTTCGAGCTGAGAATGAAAGCCCCGGAATTCAGGGATATCAAGGTTACACGTGCTCATGGTGTATTTTCAGGTAGAGGTTATTAGACGATAGATTCGTTACCTATTATCCCGTCATATTTTTTAGTATAACGCCTGATTAATCTGATTAGTCATTTCAATATCTATTAAACTTCCACAAAATTTGACCAGGTGAAGAGTAACTGAAATTTTATTTTTGTACGTACCATGAAACTGTTAAGTTTTTGACCTCTCCAACAGATTCCTACCGAGTTGAATTAATAACGTATCAAGTAGTTTCCTGGTTGGATACGTTAATGAAATGTTTGTATGAATTGCAGCTACATACACAATTTTAACATTCCAGTTTGATTAAGTGATAGAGTTTGCAGCGAACGATATCATTTAAAATTTATTTGGAAAAATAGGGATGAATTTCTAAGCAAAAAAATGTACTGACAAATTTTACGGCTTAAACAGAAGAAGCTAAGAATGAATTATTATATGTTAACAATTACGTATAGATTTATAGCAAACCTTAATAAATAAGGCAATAAATATAAATTGTATTAAAAAATAAGAAATTGTGCTTGACTTTTATTAAGGTATGATTATATTTGCAAGCAGAAATTAGAAAGTTAGGTAAATTGCATAAATAACATTAATTAATAATAAGAATTAATCTATTTAACTAAATAAATAAATTCACTAAACTCATTTTACTCAAAACAAAACAAGGAGGGGTTATGAAAAACTCCAAGAAAATAATCTTGTTTCTCTTTTTCTTGCCCGTATTGTTGATGGCGCAAAGTTCAGAGCCAACGGTGGAAAGCACTGCAAAAAAGATAGCTGAAGTTCAAACTCATGCAGATTATGTCTGGACGTTGATGGCGGCTTTTCTTGTCTTTTTTATGCAGGCTGGATTTGCGATGGTCGAAGCCGGTTTGACCCGAACAAAAAATACAGTGAACATTTTAATGAAAAATTTATTGGATTTCTGTATTGGTTCTTTAATTTACTGGGCAATTGGTTTCGGTATTATGTTTGGTGATAATCCAACAGGATGGTTTGGAACATCTGGATTTTTCTTTTCAGATTTTGCGAAAGACTCTGATAACTGGGTTTTTGCATTCTGGATGTTTCAAGTTGTTTTTGCAGCTACAGCAGCTACAATAGTTTCGGGTGCTATGGCAGAAAGAACAAAATTTATTGCATACTTAATCTATTCTGCTATAGTTTCATTAATAATCTATCCTGTCTTCGGCTCCTGGGCATGGGGAGGTCTATACCATGGAGGCGGCTGGCTGGAAAGATTGGGCTTTATTGATTTTGCAGGTTCTACTGTAGTCCATTCCATTGGAGGTTGGGCAGCGCTGGCTGGAGCAATAATACTGGGACCAAGAATTGGCAAATACGATAGAAATGGAAGGGCAAAGGCTATTCCTGGTCATAATATCACACTAGCAGCTTTAGGTACATTTATATTATGGTTTGGATGGTTCGGATTTAATCCAGGAAGTACGACCGCAGCCACTACAAATATCGCTTCAATTGCAGTAAATACAAATCTATCTGGTGCCGCAGGTGCATTAGCTGCCATGATCACTGCGTGGTTAATCTTTAAAAAGCCAGAGGCCACGATGACATTTAATGGCGCACTAGCAGGATTGGTTGCTATAACTGCAGGCTGTGCAAATGTTAGTGCCCTCAGTTCTGTAATAATTGGTTTGACTGCAGGTGTAATTGTAGTCTTAAGTGTAATTTTTATCGAAAGAACTTTGAAAATTGATGATCCGGTCGGTGCAATTTCGGTTCATGGTGTTTGTGGTGCATGGGGAACTTTAATGGCAGGTGTTTTTGATATAAATGGATTTTCATTCTCTGTAGTGGGCGTTCAACTTTTGGGTATTGTATCTGCTTTCGTATGGACATTTACTGTTGCATTTATTCTCTTTAAGATCATCCAGAAAACAGTTGGTTTGCGTGTATCACCAGAAGAAGAAATCGAAGGTCTCGACGTCGGTGAACACGGTCTGGAATGCTATCCTGAATTTGAAAAAGTTTCTAAATAAAACTAATATTAATTTTACGGAGGTATAAAATGAAATCGATATATAAAATTATTGCAATTCTGATTTTATCTTACAGTCTTATTACACCACAGGAATTATCTGTCGGCACCGATATAGTAAGTCGTTATATCTGGAGAGGAAGCGATTTGGGCAATAACAATCCGAGTATTCAACCGACAATAGAATTGTCAGCCGGTGGATTTGGAGCGGGATTTTGGGGAGCTTATCCGTTATCCGATCCAGCTGCACTTAACGAAATTGATTTCTATATTTCTTATTCTGTTTCTCTGGGAAATGCGGGCGATTTTAGCATCGGTTTTACCGATTATATGAATCCCAATAGTGGTACAAAAATCGGTAATTTCAACAACTACGATGATCCTGAAGGCCCTGGAGTTCATTTTATCGAATTAAATATCGCTTACGGAGGTTCAGAGAGTTTTCCGCTTGCAATCAGTTTCAACTACTTTTTGCATAATGTGAAAAATAATCCAATTTATATTGAACTTGGTTACTCCACTTCGATTAAAGATGTAAGTCTCGATTTGTTTTTAGGAGCTACGCCTGGAGACGATGCAATGTATTATGGAACCGACAGTTTTAATGTTATAAATCTTGGCATAACTGCAGGTAAATCGATTAAAATAACCGATAGCTTTGAACTGCCGGTATTTGGATCCTTAATTCTCAATCCTGCTACCGAAAATCTGTATTACGTAATTGGAATTAGTTTATAAGAGAGAGAGGTGAATATGAAAAAAATTGAAGCAATAATACGTCCGCATAAATTAGACGAGGTTCAAGAAGCCTTGAGTGAAGCCGGTTTTGCAGGTTTAACTGTCTCTGAAGTCAGAGGTTACGGCAGACAAAAGGGGCATAAAGAAGTTTATCGCGGCACCGAATATAATCTTAACTTCGTTCCGAAAGTAAAAATTGAATTGATTTGTGCTGATGACCGTCTCGAAACAGCGATCGATATTATTATTAAAATTGCCAGGACCGGTCAGGTAGGCGATGGAAAAATATTTATCTACGACGTGAAAGACGGTATTAGGATAAGAACAGGAGAATCGGGCGAAAGCTCACTCTAATCCACAAAAGCTGCCCTCCGTGGCAGCTTTTGAATTTTTTGTTGAACCATGATGTTAATTGTTGTAAACATCATGTGGGATATGGATAAAAAAATTATTATTGTGGGCGCAGGCTTTGCCGGAATTACTGCTGCAAAATCACTCAAGAATTCGGATCATGAAATTTTAATAATCGATAAGAATAATCACCATCTATTTCAACCTCTTTTATATCAAGTAGCAACATCTGCTCTATCTGCAGCAGATATTGCAGTGCCCATAAGAGAAATTGTCCGGGATTATAAAAATACAAGAGTTTTACTTTCTGAAGTCGTTGATATTAATTTTGATAAACAGATGGTTATTACGAAAAATGATTCCTATCAATATGATTATTTAATTCTTTCGCCTGGCTCAGTTAATAATTATTATGGACATAAAGAATGGGAGCATCTGGCACCAGGTTTAAAAACAATCAAAGACGCAATTAAAATAAGGGAAGGAATTCTTCGCTCTTTTGAAAAAGCAGAAACCATTAACGATCAACGCTTGAGAAAGAGATTAACCACTTTTGTCATAATTGGCGGAGGTCCAACTGGAGTAGAACTTGCTGGTGCAATTGCTGAAATCGCATTTAAAACATTATCAAAAAATTTTCGAAATTTCGACCCAAGAATTTCAAAAATTTATTTAATTGAAGCAGCTGACCGTCTATTGCCTTCATTCGAATCTAATTTAAGTCATAAAGCTCTTCTGGCATTAAAAAAATTGGGCGTTGAAGTTCTGTTAAATACAAAAGTAAAAAATATTTCACAAGAAGGCGTCCTCATTGATGATAGACTTATCGAATCTGAAAATATTATTTGGTCTGCTGGAAACAAGGTTAATAATCTTATTAACAAGATTGAAGCAGAAAAAGATAACTATGGTAGGGTATTTGTAAAAGCTGATTGTACACTAAAAAATTATTCCAATGTTTTTATTATTGGAGACGCTGCTCATTTTAACGACAGGGGAACTGTCTTACCAGCAATTGCTCCGGTTGCAATTCAACAGGCTAAATATGTCTCTGAAATTATAAAAAAGGAAATTCACCCAGATAAAAGAAGACCTTTTGTTTATAAAGATAAAGGGATTATGGCTACAATTGGAAAGGCTAAAGCCGTTGCCAGAATAGGTAAATTGAAAATTGATGGCTTCCTTGCCTGGGTTGTATGGGGAGCTGTACACATCGCTTATCTTATCCATTTTAGAAATAAATTTAGAGTAATTACAGAATGGATATGGCTTTATATTACAAATCGTCACGGAGTAAGACTTATTATTAACGAATCATCAGATTAAACAGATATCATCTCCAAACTTAAATTCATCTCTTACTTTTTTTATAAAATCAGTATCAATTTTTGTAACGATGATTTTCTCTTCGTCTTTTAATTCGGTTATTAAATTGCCCATCGGGTCATAAACGCTGGAATAACCATTATATTTATTATAAGGGTCGTTTCCTGTTCGATTTACTCCAATCATATAGCATTGATTTTCAATGGCTCTGGCTCTCAAGAGAATTCGCCAGTGTTCTATTCTATCGACGGGCCAATTAGCTATATCAATGCAGATTTCTGAGCCTTTCTTTCGCAGTAATCTGTATAACTCGGGAAATCTTAAATCGTAACAAATACTCAGGCCTGTACTTATTCCGCCGACTTTTGTCACTACTATTTCTTTGCCGCTGTTATAAAAATTGTTTTCTTTAGCGTGACTGAATAGATGAATTTTCCTGTATACGGCGGCAATCAAACCATTGCTAAAATGAATCGATGAATTGTAATAATTTGTGTTTTCCTTTTCGATAATTCCGCAAACTATATCCGACTTCAGTCTGTTCGATAAATCAATAAAGTATTTAAAAGATCGTCCGTCTATATCCTCTCCAAAATCTTTTTGTTTCATTGTAAAACCCGTTAACGTCATTTCTGGAAAAACGATCAGATCAAGATTCGTATTTATACTTGAAATAAGTGCTTCGATTTTTTCAATATTTTTTTCGACGTCTTCCCATTCCGGTGAATATTGAACTAAAGCTATTTTCATTTATTTCCCCTCAGGGTAAAAAAAATCCCTTTTTTGTTTATTAATTTATAATTTTGTCAAAAAAGAAATCAAATAATAAAATAAAACCGTATGCTCAATTATATCTGGCTTGGTCTTCTTTCAATCGGAATTGCTTCTGCACTGATTTACGATTTGTCTGATTTTCATAACAATAAATACATGAACGGAAAAGATTTACCTGCTTATTTCATCACCAATCAAAACAACGACGGAACAGGTGAACTGATAATTCCGAAAGAGAATTACGAAAAATTTTATAGAATAAAAATAAAGGATGAAATTAAAAATAGAATTACTTATAAACAGACAGATAGGAAAAATTCATACAACATAAGAATTACCGTTAATGAGGGCGATCCAGAATTATGGAAAGATATTGCTGCCGCAGATGGCGATGAAAATGATATTACAGGAAAACTTACATTCAAAAATAAGCAGGCTGCAGATACAGCCGAGGTATCTGTTCGATTAGAGGAAGTAAGTTTTCTTAAAATGAAGAACGTTACAAATGCTGCGATCGATTATGCATCGACAGCTGTGAATATCTCTCTGGGCTTGATTGGAATTATGGCTTTGTGGCTTGGCTTGATGAAAATTGCTTACGAAGCGGGATTAATTCGTAAAATATCACTATTAATAAAACCACTTACAAAGTTTCTTTTTCCCGAAGTGCCACCCGAGCATCCCGCAATCGGTTCGATAATAATGAACATATCGGCAAATATGCTCGGATTGGGCAATGCAGCAACGCCTTTCGGTCTGAAAGCAATGGAAGAACTCGATACTCTCAATAAAAATAAAGGAACAGCTACAAATGCCATGTGCATGTTTCTGGCAATCAATACTGCCGGACTGACTTTGATACCTGCAACTGCAATTGCAGTAAGGGCTGCTGCTGGAAGTAGTGAACCAGCAATAATAATTGGCACTTCATTTTTCGGTGCTTTATGCGCTACCATAGCTGGCATTACTACTGCAAAAATATTCGAGTATTTATCGAAAGGAAAAGTTGAAGCAGGGTCGTTTATCAAACCTCTGTCCTTGTTTCTATTATTAATTGGAATCGTTTTTATCCTGATAATAAATGGACTTTCGGCGGAGATGATAAAAGATATAATAAAAATTATATCAACTATTGCAATCCCGATAATAATTTTAGTGTTTATCGGTTACGGCATAATAAAGAAAGTAAAAATTTACGAAGTATTCGTAGAGGGTGCGAAAGAAGGGTTTAATATTGCAATAAAGATTATTCCTTATCTCGTTGCTATGCTTGTAGCAATCGGAATTTTTCGCGCAGGCGGAGCTCTCGATTTATTCGTGAAGTTGCTTTCGCCTTTGACCGATTTAATTGGCTTTCCAGCTGAAGCTTTGCCTATGGCGCTAATGCGTCCACTTTCAGGTAGTGGCTCGCTCGGTATTATGTCTGAAATTATTACTGTTCACGGTCCGGATTCGTTCATCGGAATATTGGTCTCTACAATTATGGGAAGTACCGAAACTACATTTTACGTTCTGGCGCTCTACTTCGGCTCGGTCAATATTAAAAGAGCCAGACATGCCGTCCTAGCAGGCGTTATCGCCGATATTGCAGGAATTCTTGGAGCACTCTTTATTGTTAAACTTTTGTTCGGATAGCTTATGCATAAAAAAATATTCATTACATCTGTACTCCCCGGTAAAATCGATAAGTATTTAAGGTCGAAAGGTTATTCGGTATCCGTTCACAATGGCAGCGAACCGATTACAAAAAACGAGCTTATAAAAAAAGCATCAAATGCCGATGGTATTATAACACTCCTTTCTAATAAAATAGATCATGAAGTCTTGGACGCTCTGGTTAAATGTAAGGTGATTGCAAATTATGCAGTCGGATACAATAATATCGACGTTCAATATGCTAAAATGAAAGGTATTTTTGTAACAAATACACCAGGTGTTTTAAGCGATGCAACTGCCGAGCTTACAATAAGTTTAATTTTAGCGTGCTCCCGACGCCTGATTGAAGCTGAAAAATTTATGCGTGATGGAAAATTTAAAGGATGGATGCCGGATCTGTTTTTGGGAACTGAGTTGAAAGGTAAAACTGTCGGTATAATTGGAGCAGGTGAAATTGGAACCGAAGTGGCCCGACGGATAAAAGCTTTCAAAACTAAAATCATCTATTTCAACAGATCGAAAAATACAATCATTGAAAACGAAATTAAAGGCAGAAAGGTAAGCCTCGACTATCTAATGAAAAATGCGGATATAATTTCCATTCACCTTCCTCTGACGGAAGAAACTTATCATCTAATAAATCGAGATAAATTGAGACTGATGAAAAAGAGTGCAATAATTGTGAATGTAGCACGGGGTGAAGTTATTGAAGAAAATTATTTGATAGAATTATTAAAGAAAAATAAAATTAGAGCTGCTGGTTTCGATGTATATGAAAACGAGCCAAATATTAATCCTGAATTGTTAAAATTGCAAAACGTAGTCTTACTACCTCACATTGGAAGTGCAACTAAAGAAACAAGAGAAGAAATGGCATTGCTCGCAGCGCGTAACGTTGAAGCTGTTTTAAACGGCAAAAGTCCGATTACGCCAGTCAATTGATTTGTGGAATGAATCGTAAATAACTATTTTTACTTACAATAAATAAAGAGAGCCTATGAGAATCGGAATACCGAAAGAAAAACATTACGAAGAAAAGAGGGTAGCTCTTGCACCTGCGGGCGTTAATACTCTGGTTAAATCCGGTCATACGGTATTTATCGAAACAGGTGCCGGTTTAGAAAGTCATTTTACCGATGAAGAATACAGGCAGGTAGGAGCAAATATTGTTTATTCTGTTGAAGAAGTTTATCAACGAGCTGATATGATTGTTAAAATAGCACCATTAACGGACGAAGAAGCCGATTTGTTAAAAGATGAACAGATAATTTTTTCATTCTTATACCTGGCTGTCAATAAAAAGAGTATTATCGAAAAATTATTGAAAAAGAAAATTGTGGCTATTGCGTATGAATTAATCGAAAAGGACGACCATTTGCCCGTACTTCAATCGATGAGCGAAATCGCAGGTCAATTGGCAGTGCAAGCAGGCGAACGATATCTTGGCAGCGATCATCCCATTGGTCGAGGTATCCTCTTAGGTGGAATCGCCGGCGTCGCACCTGCAGCAGTTGTAATTTTAGGTGCTGGTGTTGTCGGTTTTAATGCCGCCAGAACTGCTTATTCCCGAGGAGCTCATGTAATTGTTCTGGACAAAGATTTGAAAAGACTTCGAGCAATTAACGATCTGATTTCAAAAAGCATAACTACTGTAGCTGCAAATGAATATACAATTGCAAGGGGTGTGAAATTTGCAGATTTACTGATTGGAGCAGTTCAAATGAAAGCCGAAAAAGCCCCCCATTTAATTACCGAAGAAATGGTTAAAACGATGAAGAAAGGCTCGGTAATTGTGGATGTATCGATTGACCAGGGCGGGTGCGTCGAGACGAGCAGACCCACTTCAATTTCTGATCCCATCTACGTTATGCATGATGTTATTCATTATTGCGTTCCAAATATGCCAGCCTTTGTATCGAGATCGGCTTCATATGGTCTTACTAACGCTGCTATCGAATATATACTCGAAATTGCTGATAATGGTCTATCGAGAGCTCTGTTGAGCGATGCCGGACTTTCAAAGGGAGTTTGCACATATAACGGTTTTTGCTCGAACGAAAACATTGCTGATATCTATGGACTCGAGTACAGAAGATTACACATTTTCCCAACTAATTAAAAATTGGGTGCTTTATGACTTTAGAACAAATTAGTAAAAACAGGGCTTCCGGTGCTCCATGGATAAGCAAATATACATCTAAATTAGTTAGTGCAGAAGATGCAGTCAAAGTTATAAAAAGCCGGGATAAGATTATTATCCAACCTGGATGTGCTGCACCATTAAATCTGATTAATGCAATGGTCAAAAGAAAAGACGAATTATTCGACGTCGAAATTTATCATATCCTTGTAGTCGGAGATCTGCCTTATACAGAACCAGGTATGGAAAAGCATTTTAAACACAAGGCGTTTTTCATTGGTCATAATACAAGAAAAGCTGTAAATGAAGGCCGAGCTGAATTTATTCCTATCTTTCTTTCCGAAGTTACACTTCTCTTCAAAAGGGGAGTGATACAAGCCGATGTGGCCATGATACATGTTTCACCGCCTGACGAACACGGTTTTTGCAGTTACGGTATTGATGTCGGCAATATTAAAACTCCCGCCGAAAAAGCGAAAATCGTAATTGCCCAGGTTAACAAGCAAATGCCACGAGGACTTGGCAACAGTTTTATTCATATAAATAAGATCGATTATATAGTTGAAGTCGATGAGCCTCTGCAGGAGTTACCTCAGGTAGATCCAAACGCATCGCCAGAAGAACTCGAAATTTATGACAAAATTGGCCGAAATGTTGCAAGTCTAATTGAAGACGGTTCCACAATTCAAATGGGAATTGGGTCAATCCCAGATGCTGTATTGAGATATCTTCATGATAAAAATGACCTGGGCGTTCACACTGAAATGTTTTCTGATGGATTAATTGAATTAATTGAAGAAGGCGTAGTAAACGGCGAAAAGAAAACGCTTCATCATGGAAAAATAATTGCAGGCTTCGTGCTCGGCACAAAAAAATCGTATAGTTTTATTGACAATAATCCAATATTCGAATTCCATCCTCAGGAATACGTTAACGATCCTTTTTTGATAGCAAAGAATAATAAAATGGTAGCAATCAATTCCGCCATTGAAATTGACCTGACAGGTCAGGTATGTGCCGATAGTATCGGTACAAAATTATACAGTGGTATTGGAGGACAGGTTGATTTTGTGCGCGGTGCAGCTCGTTCAGAAGGAGGCAAACCAATTATAGCTCTTCCTGCTGCAACTGCAAATTTGAAATTTTCCAAGATCGTGCCCACTTTAAAAGAGGGTGCAGGAGTTGTAACGTCGAGAGGCGATGTTCATTACGTTGTTACCGAATACGGTATAGCCAATCTTTTTGGTAAGACAATTCAAGAAAGAGCACGCGCATTAATTGAAATTGCTCATCCTGCTTTCAGAGATGAATTAACCGAATTTGCCAAAAAAACTTATCATATATGATTGCAGTAATCGGTGATATCCACGGCTGTTTCTTTACTCTCAAAGCGCTCTACGAAAAGATTACCGAAAAGTATCCAGGTATTGATGTCTACACCGTAGGCGATCTCGTTGACAGAGGTAATTTTAGTTACGATGTAATTAAATTCGTAATTAAAAATAACATTAAAGTTACCCCCGGTAATCATGACTATATGTTTTATCATTTCTTCAAAGAACCGTCGAGTATATTTGCTCGTTCATGGTTTTTCAATGGTAACGAACCCACACTCCTTTCTTATGAAGATCATCAAAAAGAGATGTTCGAGCATATCGATTTTATCAAAGAAGCACCACTCTATTTCAATCTGGATGATTGTTTTATTTCTCATGCTGGTATTTCAAGTTACTACGAAAAATTCTTACCGCAGGATTTCAGAAACAATCTCGAATTGCTGGTACCTTTTATAAAAGCCGATATTAGTACCGACAGAGGAGTGATGTGGACTCGTGACCCGCTTCTAAACCTCGGTAAACTCCAGATTGTTGGTCATACAAAACAACCAGAAGTTACTTTTGTAGAAGATTCTAATGCTGTCTATATTGATACTGGAGCATGCGTAGGGAATAAACTGAGTGCGGTAATTGTCGATATGAGTAATATTATCGATACTATCGATGTGAAAACGGAATTGAAGGATATTATTTGATAGGGATTAGGGATTAGGGATTTGGGATTTGGGAGAGGGGAGTGGTAAAATATTTTTGAGAAAGATTGTTAAGTCAAAAAAAATTACTAATTTTGAGCGGGAAAAAGGGGAGGTATATAGATTATTATTCTACTATTCTCGTAACTAATTTGCAGGTTGAAAATCTATTCCAGTAATAAAAATATTCTGATTCGGGTAATAATCTTAATCACCTTAATTGGATTTGTAACAGCAGGACTCAAGTTAGCCTCCCCGAAAGGCAAATTGGTCAATCCATCCAATACATCTATTTTTCTAAAGTCATACTCCAATAACGAAACTCTTTTCATCCCCGATTCAACCGAAAAAGATGAAGGGGAACTAAGGCGAGACACAACAATAGCCAAATTATCACGAAGGGATTCTTTAATTCTTAAAGCTAAACAGGACTCTATAAGACGAATAGATTCATTGGCGGCCGACTCGACAGCACGCATTAAATATTTCAGCGCAAAAAGGGACGATTATTATGTAGTCCCGTTTAGACCCAAGAGGAAATTTCCATTATTTATTGAACCATCTCCTTCTGTTTTAAAACGGGTTGTAGAACTTGATTCTACAGGAACTAAAGTTTTGATTAAAGAATTAATAGGCGACGATGAATATAGAATACTTTTAGAAATGTCGCTTGAGGATTATATTAAACTGCGGCTTGCATCTATAACTGAAGACGAATGGGAAAAACTTGCATACAAATATGAACTTAAAGGGCAGAATAAAGATTTAAGCCAGTTAATTACCGATATAACAAACATTGAAATTCCTTTACCGAGCAAATCGTTATTCAGCATATTCGGACCCCCTAAAATAAACATTAAAATTGCGGGTGCAGTTGACATTCACGGCGCATGGCGTAATGAAACAACCGAAGGTATTACTACTTCTGCTCTCGGTAATACAAGGAATGAACCGGATTTCAGGCAGCAGGTACAAATTAATTTAAGTGGGACAATTGGCGATAAACTCAACATCGCAGCCGATTGGAATACAGAGCGTACTTTTCAATATGAAAACCAGTTGAAATTAAAATACACTGGTTATGAAGACGAAATTATTCAGAGTATTGAAGCTGGAAACGTGTCTCTCCAAACATCGCCTTTGATTGGGGGCAGCGAAGCTCTCTTTGGTATTAAAGCAAATTTCCAGTTAGGACCATTGAAACTCACTGCACTGGCATCACAGAAAAAGGGCGAAACTCAGGAGGTTTCCGTTAGTGGAGGTTCAAAATCTCAGGAGTTTCAAATTCATGCATACGATTATTCGCCGAACCATTTCTTCGTCCACGAAATTTACACCGATCCGAATCTAAATGTTTTTAATCGATACTTCAGCAAATTTGTGCCTGAAGTTATCGATTCTCTCAGAATTAAAGAAATTGAGGTCTGGAAAACTTATACAGGTTTATATAATCCGAATGAAAGAAAAGGTCATGCGTTTATTGATTTACGACCACGTAAAGCTAATGAAAAATATGACGATTTAAGAAATACAGTAGAGCAAACGATAAGCGGTGTCCAGGAAATTGGTGTCCGTTGGATTAAATTGCAGGAAAATGTTGATTACGAAATCCACCCCGAAACGGGTTTTATTAGTTTTAAAACTCAAATTCAACAACAAGAAGCAATTGCCGTAGCATTTCGTAGAGAAGGTACTACCGCTTCGCCTGACGATGATATTTACTACGGTGAATTTCTTAAAGATGTCGCTGCCGACAGTTCTGCTAATATTGTCCTTTTGCTCGTTAAACCTCCAAATCTTCAGCCGCAATTTAAAAAGGCATGGAAGCTTCAGTTAAAGAATATTTATGCAATCGGAGGAAGAGAGATTAACAAGGAAGGATTTAAACTCGATATTAAATATCAGTTTGAAGGAGGCGAAGCACAAAGCGATTACAACGGAATTAAGTTAATACAGGCATTTGGATTCGATAAAACGGACGAAAGCGGTACAGGTGGTCCCGACGGCGCTTTCGATTTTATACCGGGCAAAACTATAATAAAATCAACAGGCGAAATTATTTTCCCGGTTCTTGAACCTTTCGGTAACGATTTGCCTTCCGAATTGCCTTCCGATTTACGTTACGATGCTGTTTATGATACAACAGTTAACTTTGCTCGTCAGGATAGAGCCAAAGATAAATTTTTAGTTACAGGCGAATATACCGCTTCGGTAACATCTTCATACAATATCGGATTCAATGTTGTTGAAAATTCTGTAAAAGTTCTCTTAAACGGAAATGCATTGACTGAAGGCATCGATTATACTGTCGATTATAACATTGGTCAGGTTATTATTAGGAAACCGGAAGCCCTTGTGCCCGGTGCCGATCTAAAAATAACTTATGAACAGAACGATTTATTCCAGATGGCTTCCAAAACTCTCGTAGGATTGCGCGGCTTGTATGAAATCGACCGTAATACCTCGTTGGGATTTTCATTTCTGAATTTAAATCAACAGACACTTAGCGACAAAGTTAGAATAGGCGAAGAACCGCTGAACAATTCCATATTTGGACTCGATTTCAAAACGAGTCTCGATATGCCATTTCTCACAAAAGCAATTGATTATGTTATCCCGACCAGTACAATCTCCAAACTTACATTAAATGCCGAATATGCTTACATGAGTCCCGACCCAAATACGAAAAAAAGTTCGATAGAAAGCGACGAAGGCAAAAGTATTGCATATATTGATGATTTCGAAGGTGCAAAGAGAATAATTCCTCTCGGTATGCAATATGGAGCCTGGAAAGACATAAGTGTCCCAAATGGTCTGCCATTTATCGATGCATTACCAGAAAGAGAAAGGATGAATCATAAGGCTAAGGCTTACTGGTTCAATCGTACTCCTTCGGATGTTACAATTTATCATTTATATGGTAATCGAAAACAAGCAGCACCGGATCAAAGTCTAATTACAGCTCTCGATTTTGTTTATATTCCCGATAAGTCCGGATCTTATAACTGGAATCCCGACTTAAGCGACAAAAAGAAAAACTGGGCTGGCATGATGAAGCTTTTATCGACGACGGCTAATAATCTTATCGAAGAAAATATTGAGTTCATCGAATTTTGGGTTAAAATTGAGAACGCTCCGCCCAACTTAAAGTTGAATATCGATTTAGGTCAAATAAGCGAAGATATTATTCCAAATGGTCAGTTAGATACCGAAGACAAAAATTTCAATGATCTTATTGATGAAGGAGAAGACACAGGAATTGACGGCTGGATTGACGCACAGGAACCCAATTACGACTCTGCGACAAATCCCGATCCAAGCGGTGACAACTATTTCTTCCAGCTTACTCAAAATCCCGAATACACACAAATTAACGGAACACAGGGAAATGCAGTTTCAATTGATATTGGAAGATTGCCGGATTCTGAGGACCTCAACCATAATTTCACTTTGGACCGTGTAAACAGTTACTTCCGTTATGAAATTCCGTTAGACACAAACAGAGCCAATCCGTTCATTCAAGGAGGCGGAGATAATGCGGGCTGGTATCTCTTTCGTATACCTTTAAAAGATTACGTAGAAAAATACGGCGATCCAAGTTTCTCAGTTGTCGAAACCATTAGATTTTGGGTCTCAGGTACCGATAGTCCTGTCCATTTAAGATTTGCTGAAATGAATCTCGTTGGTAATCAATGGCAGAAAGTTCTTGAACCACCGCGTGTAACAAACGACGATACAGTTTTAACTGTTTCAGTAGTAAATGTGGAAGACAATCCTGAATATCATTCTCCTCCGGGTGTTCATCGTGAAAGAGACAGAAGTCAACCCGATTATGAGATTTTCAAAAATGAACAATCGCTGGAACTCGTAATAAAAAATCTGGAAGACGGCGATAAAAGAGAAGTTGTAAAATATCTTTATAAACCTCTCGATGTCTTTAATTATAAACAAATGAAATTATTCGTGCACGCCGATGAAAATGATATGCCGGGTAGTGTGACTTATTATGAAAGTCCCGAAAACTATTCCTCAGAAGTTTATATCAGATTTGGCTCCGACTCGTTAAACTTCTACGAGTACCGCCAGCCATTGAAGAGTGACAGCGATAACAGAAATTGGAATGAAGTGAAAATTTTATTCTCGGAACTTACTGCTATCAAACAAAGACGCGACAGTTCTAATATTAATAAAGTTTATAGAGTTCCCGTCGAGGGGAAAGAGGGACATACCTATGGGATCAGAGGTAATCCTACATTAACAAGAGTTTCTTTTTTTACAATTGGGATTATAAATCCAGCAGATAGAGGGACGCAGGGCGAGAAAATATCCGGCAGTGTCTGGATTAACGAATTGAGAGTGCTCGAAGCCGACGATACTCCCGGATGGGCTTATAGTGTTGCAGGTACTTTTGGCCTGGCAGATGTTATGAAAGTAAGTTTCAATGCAAGTCAAACAAACCCATATTTTCACAAATTGACTGATCGCTTTGGCAGTCGTAACGAAGCCATTTCTTGGGGAGTTTCAGTCGATTTTGATTTATTAAAACTTATTCCTCTAAATCTTGCAGGTAGTAACTTTAGAATTGTTTATTCCCGCAACGAAAGAAGACAGAATCCTCTTTTCAAACCGGGAACGGATATTAAAGTTTCCGAAGCTCAGAATCAATTAAGGCAAGCACTAATAGAACAAAACTGGGATAGCCAGGCAATCGATGATTCCATCAGCGAATTTATTAATTCGACAAGGACATACAGTTTTTCCGAATCTTGGACTTTATCAAATGTAAAATTCAAAGTGCCAACGGATATCTGGTATATCCGAGATTTAATTAATAACCTTACATTCAGTTTTAATTACAACAAAACAACAAATACATCTCCAACAATATTAACCAATAACAGCTGGCAATGGAACGGAAGTATATCATATTCCGTAAATTTAAGCCGTGAACTTTTCTTCCGTCCAGCCGATATCCCGATTATAGGAAGTATATTTGATTTACTGACCGATTACAAAGAAATGAAAGTTTATTTTTTGCCGCAGACAATCAGCGCAGGCATAAATACTACACGCAAACGAAATTATACCGTCAATAGAACACTTGCAACTCAACCAAATATTCAACGAGATTTTACGGCTTCGCGTAATGCAGGATTTACATGGGCAATTACGGAAGGTGGTCTACTAAATTTAAGTATGGCATACAACTTCGACGTTCAGTCTTCGCTGGCTTATTTGCTTCTAAAAGATAGTCTGTATGAACGTTCCGAAAGTGAAATCTGGCGGGATATTTTTAACGGTGAATTTTTTGGAAGAGATTTTAATTACAAGCAAAATTTTGATATCAGAACCAATCCTAAAATACCTACTTTCTGGGATTTGAACAGATATATTAATGTAAATGCATCATACGGAGTTTCATATAGCTGGATTTATAATTTCAATCAGGAAGAACTGGGACGTTCGGCAGGTTATTCCAATAGAATTTCTGCAGGGATGACAGTAAGGCTTAAATCGATTTTTGCCCCACTATTCCAGGAAAGCAACTCCAATCAAGCTGCTGCGCAACGAAATCAACCGTCGAAAGAAGCTCGGGGACGAGGAACAAGAAGAACAAATGAACAGCGTGGAGTTGACGTCGATAGACAAATTGCGCAGGATAATGCACTTAAAGATACGTCAACAGTTAAAGATTCTCTTATTTCTAATATAATGAACGAGACAGAACTTAACGAAACTCCAGGAACTTTTACAGTAGTACTCGAGTATTTGAAGCTCGGAATTAAATGGTTATTAATTGATTATGACCAGATTTCATTTAACTTTTCGCAATCAAGCAGCTATACAGGTGGTGGTTTGAAAGGAACTGGTACAGGATTCAATAATTTCTGGGGATTCAAACAATCTCCAACTAACGGTCCATCGAGGCTCTTTATGCTTGGATTCTCAAATGATATTGGTCCACGCTCGCCTTTCGGCAATTTAACAGATAATTATACACATAAAAATGATATTGATATGCGAACCTCGAGACCACTCTGGGAAGGTGCTCAACTCGATATAAGCTGGAAAGTAGGATGGGGAATTAATAAATCGATTAATTTCAAAACCGACGAAAATGGCTTTGCTTATGCAGAAGTTTACAATACAACTGGTACTTTGAACCGTTCATTTTTATTTATGCCATTCGGTTTCGGAAACGGAATTTCAAAAGTTCATGAACTCTATAATAAAAATTCCGAAAATCCTACTCAAAGTTTATCGGATGCGTTTGTACGGGGATTCGAAACCACATCAATATTGGGAAAAATTCCAGTTTTGTCGAAATTATTCAAATACATACCGCGACCGAACTGGAGTTTCTCGTGGACAGGCCTCGAAAAATACGAACTCCTGTCGTTTGCAAAAAGAATAACGATAAATCATGCGTATTCTTCCAATTACAGCGAAGGGTGGTTAATCAATCCCGACGGGATTCAGGAAATACAAACACAGAAAGTTGATTATTCATTTACTCCGTTATTGGGAATTACATTCCAATTTGATAATTTATGGGGCGGTTCGTTGCAAAGTACGATAAGATACACCACCAGAAATTCATACTCTCTCGGTTCTTCCACAAGAAATATTACCGAATCGTTTTCTCGTGATATTAATGTTTCTTTGAGTTATTCCAAGAGCGGTTTCGATTTACCATTATTCGGGATATCATTGAAAAACGACCTGGAAATTTCGATTACTTACACTAACGGACAAAATTCAACTGTGGTTTATAATATGGATAATTTCAAAGAAGAAGGGACACCTCAAGATGGTAAAGTAAACACAGTTCTCGAACCAAAGATTAAATATGTAATGAGTTCACGTGTTACATTGTCAATCTTTTACAGAAGGTCGACAATCGAGCCACAGGGTGCTTCACGTGTGCCTCCAACTACAACCAACGAAGCAGGTGTGGACGTAAGAATTGCTATTCAATAAAAAAGGATTTGAAATGAGACCCAGTAGAATTTTATGGATCGACGATGAAATTGAGCTTCTGAGATCGCACATAATATTTCTTAATGAAAAAGGTTATGAAGTTGATACAGTTACCAATGGAAATGATGCAATCAACCAGGTGAAATTGAAAAATTACGATCTGATTTTTCTCGATGAAATGATGCCCGGTATGGGTGGACTGGAAACACTTGCCAGAATAAAAGAAATCAATCCGGATATTCCAGTTGTGATGGTAACAAAAAGCGAAGAGGAATCTCTAATGAACGAAGCCATCGGAAGCAAAATTTCGGATTATTTAATTAAGCCGGTGATCCCTTCACAGGTTTTAATGGTTTGCAAAAAAATGCTCGAAAAGAAAAAAATATCCGGTGAGTTTGTCGCAAAAGACTATCTGGAAGATTTCAATTCGATTACGAGAATTTTGATGAACGAACCAAATTACGACGATTGGATCGACATTAACAATAAACTAATTTATTGGGATATGGAACTCGATATTCATCCTGAAGTCGATCTACGTCAAACTCTAAACGAACAAAAAAAAGAATGCAATCGAATCTTTTCCAGATACATCGAAAAAAATTACAGGCATTGGCTTGAAGAAGAAAACGCTCCAGTTTTAACAAATCGAATCCTCGAAAAATCGCTCATACCTCAAATCGAGGCCGAAGGCAATCCTGTCTTTCTTTTCGTTATCGACTGCTTAAGAATGGATCAGTGGCTTGTTATGGAAAAACACCTGAAAGATTATTTTAGTATTAAAAAAGAGTATTATTTGTCGATACTACCGACTGCCACTCCCTATGCTCGTAATTCGTTGTTCGCCGGATTATTTCCATCGGAAATTGAAAAATTTTACCCGGCACTCTGGAGTACCGGCAACGACGACGAAAGAAGTATGAATAAATATGAAAAGGAGTTGCTCGAAAATCTTCTTAAAAGAAAAAAAATAAAACTAAAAAATGACCTTCAATACATTAAAATTATAGATCCCGAAGTTGGAAGAACATTTGAACAAAATGTACTCTCATATAAAAATACACATTTAACCGCAGTGGTTGTAAATTTTCTCGACATGATTGCCCACGGTCGCTCAGATTCACAAATACTAAAAGAAATTGCCCCCGATGAATCTGCATATAGATCGCTTACTGAAAGCTGGTTCAAATATTCGTATCTTTTTAACGCTTTGAAAGCCATTTCGAATATTCCAAAAGTTAAAGTAATAATAACAACTGACCACGGAAGTATAAGAACAATGCGTGGTGCTAAAGTACTCGGTGATCGAGAAGCCTCGACAAATTTAAGATTTAAATTCGGAAGGAATTTAAAAGTGGACGATAAACATGCCATCTACATTAAAGATCCGTCTGACTACCGCTTGCCTAAAAGAGGTGTTACTATCAGTTATATAATTGCAAAAGAGGATTACTACTTCGTTTATCCAACTGAATATCATAAATATTTGAGCTACTATAAAGATAGTTTTCAACACGGAGGTATTTCGATGGAAGAAATGATTTTGCCTCTTGTAACACTCGAGAATAGATAAAAATGAAACTCCCGTACGAAAAAATAGTAAATTCCGAATCCGACACGTGCAGTGTTGCTGCGGAGTTTGTTAAATTACTTAAACCCGCTTCAATAGTAGCAATGAAAGGCAACTTGGGCGCAGGCAAAACATTTTTTGTAAATTGCGTATGTAATAATTTGGGAATAATAGACCAAACTTCGAGTCCAAGTTTCTCGTTAGTAAATATTTATGAAGGTCAATTTCGAATCTATCATTTCGATTTTTACAGAATTAAAAAAATAGAAGAACTTTATGACATCGGTTTCGAAGATTATCTGAATGACGATAACTCAATTATCTTTATCGAATGGGCTGACCTGTGGAGTGAAATTCTCCCTGAAAATTATCTGGTTGTGGAAATTAATAATGTCGACGAAAAAGAAAACGGAAAAAGAATAATTAAAATCTACGAGAATGAGAAATAATAATCCGATACTGGCCATTGAAACCTCTGGCGAAGTGTGCAGTGTTGCTTTTTACAACAATGACATCGATACGTTTGAATTAAACTTTCTGAGAAAAAATATTCATTCAGAAAAAATTTTCAATATGATTGAATATTGTCGTGCAAATTTTGGAACCCAGCTTTCCGATATCGATTCAATCGCCATATCTTATGGACCAGGTTCTTTTACAGGGCTGAGAATTGGAATGACAGTTGCAAAATCAATTGCAATGGGATTGAAAAGGCCAATTATTCCAGTACCTACTTTCGATGCAGCTGCGCTTCAATTAACTCTGGCTCTACCCGAGAAAATGAAATTCTGTATTCTAAAAAAGGCAAGCATTAACGATTTTTATTACGCAAAATATTTATCCGATGGAAATACTTATCAGGCTGTTGACAACTTGCAATTAATATTGAAAGAAGAAGTTGAAAAAAAAGTTTCAGATGCAGATATTGTGTACGCCGATAATAATAATTTATTGTTTGCAAAAAAAATAGTGGCTCCAACGGCTTATTACGTTGCTAAATGGGCTAATGAGTACGGGAAAAAGGTTACGGATTTTGATTACCTCGAACCTTTGTATTTAAAAAAATTTATAACCAGGGAAAAAAATGAAAAGAGTGATTAATCTATTTTGGCTATTACTTTTATTTACAGGCATAATAATAGCACAGGAAAAAGCTCCAAAGATATTTTCGCCTGAACCGGAGTTTGATTTCGGTGAAATAATTGAAGGGGAGACAGTTGAACATGAATTTGCGATTATGAATAAAGGGGAAGGGAAACTTGTAATTGAAAGCGTACGTGCCTCATGTGGTTGCACTGCGGCAATGCCAACTAAAAAAGAACTTGAAGCGGGCGAAAGCGCAAAAATAAAAATAAAATTCGATTCAAGAGGGAGATACGGACAACAATACAAGCATGTCTATGTTTTTTCGAACGATCCCGAAAATTCGTATCTAAAACTTACATTCCGTGCCAATGTTGTGGCAAAGCTGTCAAATCAAAATCCTGAATCGGCTCCTAAAATTAAGCTCGAAAAAAACATAATTGATTTCGGAGAAATAGAAGAAGGTTCAGTAAAAGAAGCAACAGTAAAAATTAAGAATGCCGGCAAGTCGAAACTTGAAATAAGAAATATAAAAAGTTCTTGTGGTTGCACAGCGGTTTTAATATCTAATCCTGTTATCGAACCCGGTAAAGAAATCGGAATGAAAGTAAAACTCGACACCAAAGGAAGAGAGGGCGAACTGGTAAGAACAGTTGTTTTATTCACAAACGACCCTGATAATCCGAAACAAGTAATTACCGTATCCGCAAAAATAATTAGGAAGAGCTGATGCCCTGGTTCAAAAGAAAAAAAGAAAATATTTCGCCCGAAAGTAAAAAGACCGATATTCCCGACGGACAATGGTCAAAATGCAACGACTGCGGTGAAATTATACACAATAGACAACTGGAATCTAATTTGTGGGTTTGTCCGAAATGCAATTATCATTTTAGAATCGGAAGCGACCAGTATATTTCCATTATTCTTGACAAAGGAACATTTAAAGAATATGACAAAAAGATGATTTCAGCTGATCCACTTCAGTTCGAGGACACAAAAAAATATACCGACCGTATTAATGAGACGATTAAAAAGACCGGTTTGAATGACGCAGTTAGGACAGGAACGGGAAAAATTAACGGTATCAAATCAGCGATAGCGGTGATGGATTTTCGTTTTATTGGTGGAAGTATGGGATCGGTAGTGGGTGAAAAGATCGCACGCATCACAGATGTTGCCTATCAAGATAAAATTCCGCTCATAATTGTTAGTCAGAGTGGTGGGGCAAGAATGATGGAAGGTGCATTTTCGTTGATGCAAATGGCTAAAACAAGTTCACGCCTGGCCAGATTGTCTGATGCAGGGATCCCCTATATTTCAGTTTTATCGGATCCTACAACAGGGGGAGTTACTGCAAGTTTTGCCATGTTGGGCGATGTGATCATAGCCGAACCGAAGGCTTTAATTGGATTTGCAGGACCGCGTGTTATTAAACAAACAATTGGAAAAGATCTGCCCGAAGGATTTCAACGCTCCGAGTTCCTTTTAGAAAATGGCTTCCTCGATTTTATTGTTAATCGAAAAGAGCTAAAAGATAAACTAACATTGTTAATTGAATATTTAACCTGATTACTTTCGAAACTTTTTTAGTAGTCTTGAAATTATTTCAAGTGTGTATTCGATTTCTTCGATAGTGTTTTGACTTCCGAATGAAAATCGTATAGTGCCGATTACATCTTCATATTTCATGCCTGTGCTAAGTAAAACATGAGAAGGTTTAAGAGTGCCTGAAGTACATGCAGCTCCGCTCGATACGGCTATTCCATTTATATCGAGATACATCAGAATTGCTTCTGTATCGTTGTTGTAAAAATCAGATAAAAGAGTAATGCTCGTGATGAAAGGGAACTTATGTGGTTCTCCGTTGACAATAAAACTATTGTCGTTCAATGATTTTAAGCCTTCGAGAAATTGTCTTTGTAGAAATTCTGCATGTTCATAATTCTCTTTCATTTCTTTTGAAGCAATTTTTACAGCTTCGGCAAATCCAACAATTGCAGGGACGTTTTCCGTTCCACCTCTTCGATTCCTCTCCTGGGCACCACCATATATTAAAGGTGAAATTGGAGTGCCCGATTTGACATACGCAAACCCGATTCCTTTCGGACCTCTTATTTTGTGTGCAGATGCAGTGAAGGCATCAACACCTAATTCCTTAACATCAATAGTAACTTTTCCAAAACTCTGAACCCCATCTGTGTGCAAATAAACATTCGCCGGTTTTTGATCTGATAGCTTTTTTATGTTGTTAATAATGCCGGTTTCGTTATTAATATGAATGATTGAGATCAACGACGTATCATTGTCTATTAATCCTGCAACATTTTCAACTGGAACAGCAGTAGTTTTCTCGAGGGCAGATTTACGGATTATAAAACCTTCTGATGCCAGTTTATCGCATGTTTCAAGTACTGAATGATGTTCGGACAACGATGTAATTATGCTTTTTTTGCCAGATTCGATGTATTCCGTTTTGCTGATTCCTGACAGAACAAAGTTATTAGCTTCGGTTCCAGAACTGGTAAAATAGATTTCGCCAGGTTTGCAATTAATAAATTGGGCGATAATTTCGCGTGCTTCTTCGACAGCAACACGAGCTTTCCTCCCAAATGAATGAATTGAAGAAGGATTTCCAAAATATTCATTCAAATAAGGAATCATTTTTTCAATTACTCTGGGATCAGTTGGAGTAGTTGCTGCATTGTCCAGATATATTTTTTTCACTTAGTTGCCTTTCGCTTATCTTAGACTTACATCCCCATAATGAATTTTTTCAATTTTGTCTGCTGTCTTTAGCATTAAATATCCTTCCTCGTCAATATCGTCAAAAACTCCCACTAAAGTTTTATTATCCTGAATAATCTTGACTTTTTCGCCTATCATTTTGCAGCGCTCACGCCAGTCGTTCAAAATTTTGTCTGTATTTTCAAATGCTGTAAAGAGTAGATTTTCGAATATATTTAATACTTCACTCAGGAGGCGTTCACGGCTAACGATCGATTTAAATTCCTTTCTAACTGAAGTCGGTTGGATCTCGAATTTACCTGGAAAATTTGGCTGATTTACGTTGATGCCAATTCCCACTACAAGCTTTTCGATTTTTTTCCCTTTCGATACCGATTCGAGCAGTATGCCAGCTATCTTTTTTTTATTTACCAAAATATCATTAGGCCATTTCAATTCAATGTTTAGCTGATATAAATTTTCAAGCGCCTGTGCCACCGAAAGGGAAGAGAGTAGATTAATTATATTGATCTTTTTTTCAGGATAATTTTGTTTGAGTAATATCGAAAAAGTAAGATTTTGTGCGGCATTGCTTATCCATTCTCGATTTTTTCTCCCTTTACCGCGTGTTTGATACTCAGCCATTAATACAGTACCATGCTGATCAAAATCCTTTGATTTCAAAAGTAGGTCGTTTGTCGACTCAACTTCGTCACAATAAACAAAATTTCGTCCAATTATTTCTGTGTCGAGCTTAATATCGAATTCTTCAATATTAAACACTTTATACCTCCGTAATTTCTTGTGAATTTTTGTCGGCCATTTTTGCCATAATTACAAAATATGTTCAATTCTGACTGTTATCTGTCATAGTTACAGAAATTGTTAACTTATACGAAAATTCTCGTAACTTATTATATTTCAATAAATTGCGTAATATTTTATGTTTGGCACATATCTTGAGCAGTATAAAACGAAAATATGTAAAACCAATAAAAGGAGGTGATAACTATGACACTCGTAAAATTTGAACCGTTGAAAGAACTCGAAACCTTACATGACAGAATACAGAGATATTTTGAAGATTTCACCAACTTCGGTTTTACATTTGCCGATAATTTTAATCCTCGTATTGACATTTCTGAAGATAACGAATCAATTAATGTAGTTGCCGAAATTCCCGGCGTTAAAAAAGAAAATGTAAAAATTACTTTGCAAGATAACATTTTAACGATAGAAGGTGAAAAGAAAAAAGAAGAAGAAAAGAAAGAAAAAAATTATTATCGCTCCGAGCGTGTATTCGGTAGCTTCAAGAGGTCATTTACGCTTCCGGCAGATGTTGATACCGACAATGTTGAGGCTAAATTTGAAAATGGAATGCTCAGCATCAAAATGAAAAAATTGAATCCAAAGCCAAAGAAAGAAAAAGTAATAGAGTTGAAGTAATTCACTTCAACTCTATTTTTTCTTATGGTAATTACTAAAACATTAAAAACAAGAGGAGAATAAAATGGGAAAAATTATTGGAATTGACCTGGGTACTACAAATTCGTGTGTCGCTGTAATGGAAGGCAACGAACCAGTAGTAATACCAAATTCTGAGGGTGGAAGAACTACTCCTTCTGTAGTTGCATTTACTAAAAACGGTGAAATTCTGGTAGGACAGCCTGCAAAACGACAGGCTATAACAAATCCGAAGAATACCGTTTTTTCAATTAAACGCTTTATGGGAAGACGCATCGATGAAGTTCAACAGGAAATAAAAGAAGTCCCGTATGAAGTTACTGGTTCGGAGAATGGTTCGGCACGTGTTAAGATTGGAGATCGACTTTATTCTCCGCCCGAAATTTCTGCCATGATTTTGCAGAAGATGAAAAAAACTGCAGAAGATTATCTCGGACAGGAAGTTACAGAAGCTGTTATTACTGTGCCTGCATATTTTAACGATGCTCAAAGACAGGCCACGAAAGACGCAGGCGAAATTGCAGGACTGAAAGTTAAAAGAATTATAAACGAGCCTACTGCCGCTGCTCTGGCTTATGGTCTCGATAAAAAACATAAAGACCAATTGGTAGCAGTTTATGATTTAGGTGGCGGTACATTCGATATTTCGATACTTCAGATTGGCGAAGGTGTTTTCGAGGTTAAATCGACTAATGGTGACACACATCTTGGTGGAGACGATTTCGATCAACGTTTAATCAATTACCTTGCAGACGAATTCCAGAAACAAGAAGGAATTGATCTCAGGAAAGATCCGATGGCTTTGCAACGCCTGAAGGAAGCTGCTGAAAAGGCTAAAATTGAACTTTCTTCGTCAGCTCAAACAGATGTAAATTTACCGTTCATAACTGCAACTCAAGATGGTCCTAAACATCTTAACATCACAATTACAAGGGCAAAATTTGAACAGTTAATTGACGATCTAATTCAAAGGACAATAGAGCCGTGTGAAAAGGCGATGAAAGATGCTGGTGTAACTCCTTCGCAAATTGACGAAGTTATACTTGTAGGTGGTTCTACACGTGTTCCAAAAGTACAGGAAATCGTCAAGAAAATATTCGGAAAAGAACCTCATAAAGGAGTTAATCCAGACGAAGTTGTAGCTATTGGAGCTGCAATTCAAGGAGGCGTACTTGCAGGCGACGTTAAAGATGTTCTCTTGCTTGACGTTACTCCGCTTTCACTTGGTATTGAAACCCTGGGCGGTGTAATGACAGTATTAATACCTGCAAATACGACAATTCCAACACGCAAGAGTGAAATATTCTCGACGGCTTCAGACAATCAGCCTTCTGTAGAAATCCACGTGCTGCAGGGTGAACGTCCGATGGCTGCCGACAATAGAACTCTCGGGCGATTCCATCTCGATGGAATTCCGCCAGCACCACGAGGAGTTCCTCAGATTGAAGTTACATTCGATATTGATGCAAACGGTATTTTGCATGTATCCGCAAAAGACAAAGCAACAAATAAAGAGCAAAGTATACGTATTACATCATCAAGTGGTTTGACAAAGGAAGAAATCGAAAAGATGAAGCAAGAAGCCAAAGCTCACGCAGCCGAGGATAAGAAAAAGAAAGAAGCCGCCGAAGTTAGAAATAACGCAGATAATCTGATATTCCAGACGAAAAAGCAGATTAATGAATTGGGAGATAAATTGTCACCCGACAAGAAAAGCAGGCTCGAAAGTGAAATTCAGAAGGTCGAAGACGCTTTGAAATCTAATGATGTCAATCAAATTAAATCAGCTACAGACAGTCTAACAAAAGTTTGGAACGAAATTGCTCAAACACTCTATCAGCAGCAAAGCCAGCCTGGCGCTCAACAAACACCAGGTGATGGTAGTGCCAAAGCAGAATCAAAAACGGAAGGTAATGTTGAAGACGCTTCGTATGAAGTAGTCGATGATGATAAATAAAAAAGTTTAATAATAAAAAAAGGAGGTGATAACTATGGCAGAAACAAAAGATGTAATGGAAGTTCAGAGCCAGACCCAGAAGAGCTGGGAAGAAGCACTTGAAAAAGAATCGTGGGTTGCTCCCTTAGTTGATATTTACGAAACTGATAACGATTTTTATCTCAATGCTTATTTACCCGGCGTTTCAAAAGAGAATCTTAAAATTAAACTTGAAGACGAACAACTCATAATTATGGGTAGAATCAATTTCGATGAAGCAGTAAACAGAAAATACGTTTTGAAAGAAACCGAAACTGGCAATTTCTACCGCAGCTTCAAAATTGGCGATTCAATC
The DNA here is from genome assembly GCF_051488685.1 of Melioribacter sulfuriphilus. Lineage (NCBI taxonomy): Bacteria > Pseudomonadati > Ignavibacteriota > Ignavibacteria > Ignavibacteriales > Melioribacteraceae > Melioribacter > Melioribacter sulfuriphilus. The sequence continues at coordinate 224,259 of NZ_JBPSEH010000002.1, read as the reverse complement.
GACGAATCGAACATTGAAGCTCGTCTCGAAAACGGTATACTCGAAATCAAACTGCCGAAACACGAAAGGATAAAACCCAGAACAATTGAAATAAAATAAGATTTAAAAAGGCTGCTTCAAGCAGCCTTTTTTATTGAATAAATCCTTCCTCCTTTATAAGTTTAATTGCTATGAAAATCCGTTATATTATTCTTTCAATTCTTTTAATCGGAGTAATTTTACACTATTCCGAAGAAAAGTCTTTCTTCGATTTCCATTATTCGTACAATGGCCAGGTATACAATAATGGATTAATTGCTTCAGAAAACAAAAACTTTATTCCCGTTGCAAATTACTCATTCAATATAAATTACGACCCGATCAATAACCTTGCTGATGTCAGTGAAAAAATTTACTGGATTAATAGAACCAACTTTCCGACCAATGAAATTTATCTTCACTTATATCCAAACGCTTATAGCAATAATAATACTTTTTTTGCGCAAGCTTATCATCTCGACAAGATAAATATGACTCGAGTAGAAATCGAATCGATTGAATCTGAGGGATTAAAGAAAAATCTCGTTTTTGTTAATCCGGAAATTAGTAATCCGTACGATAGTACTGTGGCAAAATTTACACTCGAAAAAACTGCCAATCCTGGTGACACAGTTGTAATAAAAATTAAATATAAGCTAAGAATTCCTGTGTCTGTTAAAAGGTTTGGTTCGGCAAGAGGGCGAAATTTTGATTTTATTTCTCAGTGGTATCCCAAAGTTGGCGTTTTTGAAAATGGTAAATGGATCTGTAGTTCGTATTATCCGTATCTAAATTACTATTCAGATTTCGGTCAATATAAATTGACAATTACAATTCCTGAGAGTTTTACATTGATAGCTGGTGGCGAAATCACAGATGTGCATGAAAAAGAAGGCTACAAAACGTATACAGTAGTTCAAGCTGGAATACACGATTTTGTATGGGCAGTCACAGATCGCATTGAATATGAAAGAACATATTATAAAAGAAAGGACGGCACGATTGTTAATGTAAATCTTTTTATTCAACCGGAGAGGCGTAAATTTAAAGACAGATACAGAAGAGCTGTTATTAATTGTTTGACTTACTTCGAAGATAAAGTTGGAAGTTATCCATACAGCCATCTTAGCCTTGTTGATGTACCACGTACTTCTGCTTCGAGCGGGATGGAATATCCTACATTGTTTACTTTGAGTGCAGAATTATTCTCACCTGAAAAAACAGGCTGGCCTGAATATCTGGTTGCGCATGAATTCGCACACCAATACTTCCAGGGAATAATTGCAAATAATGAAGTTTACGAAGCATGGCTCGACGAAGGTTTCGCGTCGTATTTTGCCACTAAATTTATGTACGAATATTATCCTGGAATCTACGCTTATTTTCGGATTGCTAAATTTATCCCCGTTTTCGGTCTGAATTTCCTCTCATATGGTGAAATACCAATTATTTATACCATAGCCGATATACCGATAAACCCTGGAGCTCAAAGCGCCGCAAATTATTACAGAAATCTTACAATCGGTTCTATTTCCGACCTCTCATTTACTCATCCAAACAGACTTGCCTATGTGGTTAATTCGTATTCAAAACCGGAATTAATGCTCCATACACTTGAAAGGTATCTCGGTTTCGATAGAATGGAAAAAATAATTAAAGAGTATTACAATACATATAAATTCAAACACGTTACGGCAAACGACTTTATTAATCTGGTCAAGCAATTTTCTGATGAAGAAATAAATTGGTTCTTCGAAGAATTTTATGCCAATTCAAAAATTTTCGATTACAGTATTACAGCTGTCAACAGAGTTAGCCGTAATCGTTATGCAGTTACGGCTGAACGTAAAGGCGATGGATTCTTCAAAAACGACATTGCATTCTACACAGAAAACGACACTTTATTCACAAGATGGGAAGACGAATCGAGATGGAAAATATTTTATTTCGAAACTGATGATAAAGTAGTTGGCGCTGAAATCGACCCTTTCCGTAAAAATCTTCTTGATATCGATTTTGCAAACAATTCGTACATGATTAAAAAAAGGTATTGGGCATCCTTATCGATTTCAGCACGCTGGTTTTTCTGGGTGCAAAATGCTTTGATAATTCTCGGGAGTATCGGATGAAATTGACTGTAAAGGATGCCCTCATTCAGGCTTTTAGACTTGTATTCTATAATATAAAATTTGTCATATTGCTCTGGATTACAAATTCCGCATTTGCTCTTTTGACGAGTGTGGTAATTTTCAATTTGCTTGAAAACAGTTTAAGTCATTCCATTATTAGCGATCAGTTAAATCAACAGTTCGATTATTTCTGGTTTATTCAATTTCAAAATCTCAACAAAACTCAATTTGAACAAATCCCTATGCTCATTTATATAGTAGTTATTATTTATACCTTGATTCAAACATTTTACCTTGGAGGATTGATTTCCGTTTTTAATACAAACGAAAAGAACCACATGGTTGATTTTTTTTACGGAGGGGTGAAGTATTTCTTTCGTTTTTTCAAGGTACTCCTGATTTCGACCTTATTATACGCTCTGACATTTATTTTTAACGACTCCCTGGGAAAGGTAATTTCTTATTTTTTCCGTAATTCTGAAAATGTAATGGCGGAATTTTTAATACGGAGTCTGAGATATTCTTTCCTAATATTTTTAATTGGTATTATCTCAATCATATCTGATTATACTAAAGTATCTCTTGCACTCAACGATAAATATGAAATATTCAAATACATTTTTAAGGCAGCGCATTTTATTTATAAAAATTTCAGAGTTATCTTCATTGTTTTTTTTATTATTGCATTTATTGGGGCAGGGGGAGCTCTACTTTATAACGTAATTGTCTACTTCATGCCGCGTACTCCATATTACTTTTTGGCAATTGCCTTTCTTCTTCAACAAATCTTAGTTATTTTTCGATTGTTGATTCGAATGTATTTTTATGCCAGCGAAGTTTTATTATACAAAGACTTAAGCGCTGAAGTCATAAACAAATTATAAACAGAAGGAGTTATTATGGCTGTTTTACCGATTAAAATTTACGGAAGTAAAATACTCAGGCAGAAGACAAAGAAAATTGATCAGATAGATGATACTGTTATTGATAATATCCGAAATATGTTTGAAACAATGCGCAAGGCATACGGAATTGGTCTGGCAGCAAATCAAGTTGGAATCGATAGATCCATTTTTGTCATCGATTTAAAAGAAGTGGAAGGATACGAAAAATTCAAACCACTTGTAATGATTAATCCAGAAGTAATTGAAGAATCGGACGAATATGTTTCGATGGAAGAAGGGTGCCTCAGTTTACCGACTTTACGTGCCGAGGTCGAAAGACCAAAAGAAATTAAAGTACGATATCTTGACACAGACGAAAATATTCAGGAAATGGATGCTTCTGATTTTTTAGCTCGCGTTATACTTCATGAGTACGACCATTTAATTGGCAAAATGATTCCCGACAGAGTTGCCGACGATGTAAAGAAGCAACTTAAAGAAAAGCTCGAAAAAATTCGCAAAAAAGAAGTTGAAATTGATTATCCGGTGTCGGATTAATTGCTCGGAGGAGATAATTGAATTTAGTATTTATGGGCACACCCGATTTTGCCGTCCCATCTCTGGAACGACTCATTGAAAGTTCACACAAAGTTAAACTTGTTGTTACCGCTCCGGATAAAGAAAGAGGTAGAGGTCGTAATGTAACGCCAACCCCAGTAAAAGAAGTTGCACTCAAACATAACATCGAAGTAGTTACACCTGCGAATTTATCAGATGATTCTTTCATAGAGCTCCTTCATAATGTTCAAGCAGATTTATTTGTGGTCGTAGCATTTCGAATTCTACCAGAAAATGTTTTTACTATTCCACCATCTGGCACAATTAATCTACACGGTTCGCTTTTACCCAAGTACAGAGGTGCAGCTCCAATTCAGTGGGCATTAATTAACGGAGATACTGAAACGGGATTGACCACTTTTTTTATCGATAAAAATGTTGACACCGGAAATATCATCCTTCAACAAAAAATAAAAATCGAGGATGAAGACGACTATGGTTCTTTGTACAATAAAATGAAAATTGAAGGAGCTGAACTCCTCCTAAAAACAGTCGATTTAATTGAGACCGGTAATTACACTCTTCAGAAGCAGGACCCGGCTCAGGTTACAATGGCTCCCAAAATTACGAAAGAATTATGTCGCCTTGACTGGAATAATTCAGCTAAGAAAATTCATAATTTGATTAGAGGACTTTCGCCCCAGCCGGGTGCTTATTTCACACTTAATGATAAAATTTATAAAGTCTATAAATCAGCTGTAGTTAACGAACCGGTACTAAAACCCGCCGAGATTCTTCAGACAAAAAAGGAAATTTTTATCGGTACAGGAGAGGGAACCCTGCAGATTCTTCAAATTAAACCCGAAGGTAGAAAAATCATGACTTCGGAAGAATTTTTGAGAGGCTATTCATTAACTTAACGGAAATAAAAATGAGAAATTTTTGTTATCAAAATATTCTTGATGCAATTGGCAGAACACCGATAGTAAAATTAAACAACATTTCCAGGAATCTTAAGGCAGATATCTATGCCAAGCTTGAGTTCATGAATCCTGGTGGAAGCATAAAGGATAGAATTGCCAAGTATATGATCGAAAAAGCTGAAAAGGAGGGTAAAATTAAACCCGGCGATACGATTATTGAAAATTCATCCGGCAATACAGCTCTCGGTCTGGCTATCGTCTGTCGTCAAAAAGGATATAACTTAAAAATCGTAATCAGGGATACCACAAGTAAAGAAAAAATTAAAATGCTCGAAATTCTCGGTGTCGACGTAATAAAAGTCGATGCAAACTTACCTCCGGAAGATCCTTACTCGTATAACAACTATGCGCTCAATTACGTAAAGGCTAATCCTTCTGTTTATTACATCGACCAGCATAACAATCTCGATAATAATGAAGCTCATTACATGACCACAGGCCCTGAAATCTGGGAGCAGATGGAAGGTAAAGTCGACTATTTAATCGGAGCATTCGGCACTGGAGGTACAATTTCTGGTGCAGGAAGATACTTGAAAGAAAAAAATCCTGAGATTAAAGTCATCGGTGTTGACCCGGTAGGCTCTGTATTCTATGATTATTTCAAAAATAAAAAATTGATAAAGCCCTCGCGATATTTAATTGAAGGAATGGGGGACGAGTTCATAATTAAAACGGCTCAGTTTCAGTACCTCGACGATATGTTTCAGGTTGATGACAAAAAAGCTTTTGGCTGGACTAAAAAGCTGGCCTTTGAAGAAGGTATTATTGCCGGTGGTTCGAGCGGTGCAAATGTCTGGGCTGCAGTTAAATTAGCACGTGAAATCGATAGACCCGCAAATATTGTTACAATTATTTGCGACAGCGGATATAAATACTTTTCTACCATTTACAACGACGATTGGCTCAAGGAGAACAATCTATTATAAACAGAAGCAAGCATTAAGATTGAATGAATTTCAGTATCACTTTTTTAAGAAGAAAAAATAATTTCTCTCATATACCATGAGGTGAAATTAATTCGTATTTATTTTTATGATTTGCTTCTAATTGATTCAACTTATTCGATACTAACTCAATCTGTAGGTGTTACTTCTATTTGCCTTTAGATAACAATACAACGCAATCTACTTTTTGTAAAAATGGAAATTATTTCCGGTCGTTAAATACGGTCGAAATTGTTCATCAACTATCATTAAAATTCATTCGAAATATATAAATGGTTAGTTGTCATAGACTCCCCTTTTTACAATGAATGAGAAAATTATGCGTTTATTAAAGATGCTTTACTTTTCCTCCTAAGATAAAATCTTTTCCGTAGATTCAAATTTTATAAAACCGATATAATGTATGCCTTTAATTTTTTTGCACGTAGTTAATAAATTATTCTAATTCCATTTTTATAGTATGCTGGGATTACATAATTTAAGAGTAAGAAAAAAATAGGAGTGTGTCATGTCAAATGAAAAAAAGAAAAACCAGATAATTGATGAATCGAAGTATTCGATGGCTACCCATTTAATCTATGGGAAATATACGACTGACAAATGGGATTATGCACATCATGTAACAGCGCCAATTTCGTCGTCAACAACGTTCAGGCTCGATTCGGTGGAAAGGGGAGCTCAGGGCTTTTCACAGTTTGCAAATACTAAGATATTTGGAGAAGGTCAACCGATATTTATATATGACCGACTTGGCGAACCAAATAAAGATATGCTCGAGGAAAATATTGCTTATGTCGAAAAAGGGGAAATTGCCGTTAGTTTTGCGAGCGGAATGGGTGCAATTTCAGCTATACTCGGAATTCTAACTAAATCGGGCGACGAAATTATTACTCACAATACTTTGTATGGTTGCACTCTTTCGTTGCTCAGTAATTGGTATCCACGTTATAATATCAAATGGAATCCTATCGACCTGAACAATCCAGAAAACATATACACTAAAATAACCGACAAAACAAGGGTGATATATTTTGAGACGCCTGCAAATCCCAATCTGGAGATTATCGATATTAAGAAAGTTAGAGAGGTCGTTGATAAAATAAACTCTAATCGAAAATCCGAAGATCGAATTCAGATCGTAATCGATAACACATTTGCAACGCCGTATTGTCAAAGGCCAATAGAACTGGGCGCCGATTTTGTAGTTCACTCGCTTACAAAAGGAATTAGCGGATTTGGTACAGATATGGGTGGTATTGTAATCGGCAGAAAAGAATACCAGGATATGTTGCAACTGTATAGAAAAGATTTTGGTGCTGTGCTCAATCCCAAAAGTGCCTGGTCAATTTTAACTTATGGACTACCGACGCTTCCTATTCGAATGAAAAAGCAAATCGAAACAGCGACAAAAATTGCAGAATTTCTGAATGAGCATCCCAAAATCGAGTTCGTCAATTATCCAGGTCTAAAAAATTTCAAACATTATGAATTAGCTAAAAAGCAGATGATCGACTTTGAAGGTAATTTTGCTCCGGGCAGTTTAATTTATTTTGTTATCAAAGGAAATTCTCCTCTTGAAAGCAAAAATAACGGCATAAAATTTATGGATTATGTGGCCGAGCATGCTTATACAATGACTCTCGCAGTAAGTTTGGGTCATACAAGGACATTGATTGAACATCCAGCTTCGATGACTCATTCCGTTGTACCACCGGATGAACTTGCTGACAGGGGAATCGATGCCGGCGGTATCAGGATTGCAGTTGGACTCGAAAATCCAGATGATATAATTCAGGACCTCGACAATTCGTTAAAAGTAATTTAATTGAACGAATGCGAAAGTTTATAAAGGCATTATTTTTTATTAGTATCTGTGTTTATGCACAAAATGGCATTAGCCGAAGTTATTATCCAGACGGCAGTATCCGCTCGGAAATTTCTTACGTAAACGATATTCTCGACGGTGCTGCCGTTGAATATTATCCTAATGGTAATTTAAAATCTTATAAAGAATTCAGTAACGGATTTCTCCATGGCAGGGTAGTCTATTATTATCCCAACGGTTTAATAGAAAGAGAATATAATGTTAAGAACGGAAGAAAGGATGGTACTGAGAGAATTTTCTATGAGAATGGATCGTTAAAAGAAATCTCTGTCTACGAAGACGGAAAATTAATTAGAAGAAACCTCTTCGATATCGACCCGAACTATCAACCATCACCAGAAGAATTCCTGGCGGGGAATAAGCAAAGTGAATTGATTAAAAGAAAGAATCAGGAATTAATTTGCGATGCAGAAATTTGTCCAGTCCCGATTGATGGAATAGAAGCAATCCAAAAAAATCTTGTCTATCCCGAGCATGCTCTCCTTTATGGACTGGAAGGTGAAGTGATACTGATAGCTACCGTCGACAAAAACGGGAATGTCAAAGATGTCGAAATTGTAAAAGGTCTAGGACTGGGTTGCGACGAAGCAGCTCGAGAAGCGGTCAAAAAAACTAAATTTATTCCAGGACAAACTGCCGGTAAACCTGTTGAAAGCAGAGTTACGCTTTATGTACAATTTAAAATATTCGACAGAAATCTTGTGGTTAAAAATCCTGACCTTCCAAAGATAGAAAATAATAAAGCTCAAATTAATCATGTGCCAGAAGTCTTGACTAAAACTGAAATCCAATGCGACTATGAAGAATGTCCTTATCCAAAGGGCGGATTAAAAAGTATTAACGATAACCTCGAAATTCCTCAAATTGCAAAAAGACTCAAATTAAAAGGTGAAATTATTATTGAGGCCGAAATCGATGAATTTGGATTCGTTGTTGATACTAAAATAATTAAAGGTATTGGATATGGCTGCGACGAAGCGGTAGAGTCGGCACTATATAAAACATCTTTTCATCCAGCAAAGAATAACGGTCGTGAATTAAAATCACGCGTCAGAATAATCTTTCCCTTCAACTACGAGGACTAATTTAGATTATTAATAATATTCTTAAATTCTTCTTCGATTGCTTTACCACGGTTTCTGCCATACCAGAGGTGCAATTCTTTCATAAATTCTTCTTTCGATTTCCCATTTTCTTTGGCTTGTTTAATTAAATCCTGTGCCTCACCTGGACGTGGTCCCCATTGGAACAATTCATTACCTTCATAATCGAATGCCACTAATTTCGGTATGCTCCTTGTACCGTTTGTCAAATAAAGGTCCATTATATCAAGATTTTTATCCCTCTCGAGTATTTTTAGTTCAATAAGAGTACTACACTTTGCTATCTTGTTTATGTAAGGTAATGTCTGTGCAGAATCTCCACACCAATATTCTGTTAAAACCATCCAGAGTTGAGGTGCAGTTATTTTCTTTATCGCATTGCAAAGTTCCTCATTCACAACATAATTTTTCTCAATTCTTTGCGACCTTTGAAAATTCATCAATAAGTAGTTGAGATTAGGGTCTTCTATTTCTTGTAAACTGTTTTTTATCATTTCAACTGTATTTCGAAAGTTGTCCATATATTCTTCGTATGTCATTCCATTATGCGGACGTTTTTCGAGGAAAAATTTCTTCGTCATTAATTTCTCCATTTTGATTGTAGTCTTAACAAACGTAATTGTACTCTTTAGTGAACATAATAAAATCAAGAAGCCGTATAGATTTAAAAATTGCATTCAAACAACGGCATATTTATTGACATAAAAATAAAAAAAAGGAGGTTCTCATGAAAAAGATGATATTCATATTAACCATATTTACATTGACAACAATTTCTTCAGAAGCTTCTTATCGGAATCGCCCTCACTTTTACCAGGCTCTTAAACCATACGGTGAATGGATTACCCTCAGTCACAATTTGAATGTATGGAGACCGACCTTTGTTCATATTGATTGGAAGCCTTATACAATCGGTCGATGGAAATGGACTTCGATTGGATGGTACTGGGTATCTTACGAGCCTTACGGAGAAATTGTATATCATTACGGTAGATGGGAATATCATCCTCACTACGGCTGGATCTGGTTCCCCGATGATGAATGGGCACCAGCGTGGGTCGAGTGGAGATATGACGACGATTATATCGGATGGGCTCCTATTCCATATACTTCACATTTCCGTCTGGATATCGATATACATATTTCATTCAAATGGATAACTATTCCGGATTATTGGTGCTTTGTTTCATATAATCATTTCTATTCAAGAAATATCAGAGATTATTTAATTCACGAAAGACACATTAGAAATATTTTCGACAGACCGCACTTTAAGAAAAGTCACTATGATCCACCTCAAAAATACTATATCGAAAGAAGGATGAGGAATAGCGATTTATATAAAGACAATGAAAGAAGAGATATTAGAGTCGATGAGCGTGAATACAAAAATAATATTAGAAGAAACAAAGAAGATGATGCTCGAAACTACAATGAAAATACACGACGTGACCGAGAAAGAAACATAATCAGAAGAAGATAAGTCATTTGATGGCTGCCAGATAATTTTTTTCGAATGCCGATTTATCTGGCAGCCTCAATTTGCTTTATGCACACCTCAATTTTTATATTGCTTACCTGAAATAACCCATTAATGAGGAAAAATCATGAAAAATGAAGCATTGCTCTATTCAGATTTCAAAGATATAAAATTATTTAAAAGAGGGAAGGTTAGAGATATTTATGACCTTGGAGAATATTTTTTAATTGTTTCTACTGATAGGATATCAGCTTTCGATGTAATAATGAACGAGGGAATTCCGAATAAAGGGAAAGTGTTAAATCTAATTTCAGCTTTCTGGTTTAATTTTACAAAAGATATTGTGGATAATCATTTGGTTACAATAAATGTTGATGAATATCCCGAAATATGCCGGCAGTATAAAGAGATATTAAATGGAAGGTCGATGCTTGTCAAAAAAGCAGAATTGATACCTCTCGAATGTATTGTAAGAGGATATATCACTGGTTCCGGTTGGAACGATTACAAAAAGACGGGTAAAGTCTGTGGAATTGAATTGCCTGCGGGATTGGTTGAATCGGAAAAATTACCGGAACCAATTTTCACGCCTTCCACTAAAGCCGAAATCGGTTTACACGACGAAAATATAACCGAAGAAAATGCAATAAAAATCGTTGGTAAAGAGACATATGACCTCATAAAAAATACTTCTCTCAAACTCTACAAAAAAGTAGCTGAATACGCACTCTCAAAAGGAATTATTATCGCCGATACAAAAGTAGAATTCGGTTACTATGACGGGAAAATTATTTTAATTGACGAGCTATTTACTCCTGATTCGTCACGTTTCTGGCCACTTGAAAACTACGAAAAAGGGAAATCCCAGAACAGTTTCGATAAACAATACTTAAGAGATTATTTACTTTCGATTAATTTCAACAAAAAGCCACCGGCTCCTCCTTTACCTGACAAAGTGATTGAGAATACAAGTAAAAAATATTTTGAAGCGCTAAAAATGCTTACCGGTATTGAAAATGTTCCCTGAAAAAGTTAGTATAAACGAGAATAATATTACTATATACTGGCAGGACGGAAGAATATCTAAGATTAAAAACGCCAATATGAGATCTCTTTGTCCATGCGCTTCATGCCACGCAGAAGCCGCAAAAAATGGCAAAAATTATATTCCGATTTATTCAAACGAGGAGATTACATTAGAACGAATTGAACGGGTGGGAAATTATGCCCTGAAATTTATCTGGAAAGACGGCCATGATACCGGAATCTACGAGTTTAACTATTTACTACAAATTGCTGGTCTAAACACCTGATATGGTACTTCCAAATCAATTAACGGTATTAAGAATTATCCTAACCCCTGTTTTTTTCTTTTTGTTTTTATCTGGTGAGCCTTTCTTAATTCAAATGTCGGCTGCAATTTACATAGTTGCGGCTGTTACTGATTGGTATGACGGGTGGCTGGCAAGGAGATTTAATTATATTACGGAATGGGGGAAGTTTCTCGATCCATTGGCCGATAAAATTCTTACGTCTACCGCATTTCTTGCTCTTGTACTTGTTGGTATTCTCGAACTCTGGATGGTCTTAATTATTGTTTTCAGAGATATTATTATAACCGGTTTAAGAGTTTGGGCTGATTACAAAAAGGTGTCGTTTTCTACGAGTAAATCTGCTAAATGGAAAACTTTTTTCCAGATGGCATTTCAGTACTACCTGCTTCTGGTTTTTACCCTTCGAAGTTTCGATTCACTTTATAGAGAATATAAATGGCTATTTGGACTTTTATTAAATCAAGAATTTATTTATTACACAATGCTGGCAATTACCATTTTCACCTTCTATACTGGATTAACATATTTTATTTCAAATTTTTCATTAATAAAGAAAACAATTGGCAAACAAAATTAGTAGTTTAGAAAAATTTATCGGTTCAGGTTTTTTCAGTGGATATTTTCCCTACTTCAGTGGTACAGCAGGGAGTTTCATCGCACTTTTAATTTATCTTATTCCTGGATTCGAAAGCCCGGTAATAATGCTCTCTTTGATTTCTTTTTTTATTCTGATAGGTCAAAAAATTGCTCACAAATTCGAAAAACTCTATGGAAACGACCCAAAAGAATTTACACTCGACGAGTTTATTGGTACCTGGATTTCATTACTTTTTATACCCAAAATTATTTGGTATATTTTACCTGCATTTATTTTATGGAGACTGTTCGATATATTGAAACCATATCCTATCAAGAAACTGGAAAAAGTTGGCAACGGCTGGGGTGTTATATTGGACGACATAGTAGCTGGGTTCTATACTTTTTTCTTAATTCATCTATTATTTAATTTATTTAATCAAATTGGATTTTTACTATGAATGCATTTCTTATTACTATCGGCGATGAAATTCTAATTGGGCAAGTTATCAACACAAATGCAGCCTACATTGGAGAAAAACTATCTGAACTTAGTATTGATGTAATTGGATCGTCCGTAATGCCTGACAACGAGGAGGCTATTAAAAAAGAATTTAAGAGAGCACTCGATTTTTCTGACCTTGTTATTGTAACGGGCGGGCTCGGTCCTACTCACGACGATGTAACACGTAAAGTTATTGTCGATTTTTTTGAAACTGAACTGGTTATCGACCAGGATGTACTCAACGACATCAAAAAATTTTTTGAAAAAAGGGGCAGACAGCTGACTAAAATAAACGAAGAGCAAGCGCTTGTGCCCAAAATTGCCATTCCAATTCGAAATAGCCGTGGCACCGCTCCAGGCATCTGGATCGAAAAGGACAATAAAATATTTATTGCAATGCCCGGCGTTCCATACGAAATGCACTTGATGATGGAAAATTTTGTGATTCCGAGATTGAAGGAAAAACTAAGCGATAGAAAAAAGATTGTATTGAGAAAAAATCTGCTTACAACAGGAATTCCAGAATCCCATCTTTACGAACGCATAGGCGACTTGAATGAATTATTGGGCGATTCTAAAATGGCTTTCCTGCCAAATCAATTCGGCGTACGACTAAGAATAACGGTAGAAGATAATGACGAGAATTCTGCTAAATCCAGAATTGAAGCAATTGAACAAAAATTGAGAACTAAAATAGGTAAGTATATTTACGGCAAAGATGACGAAACGCTGGAATCGGTGGTAGCCAAACTTTTTATTGATAGGGGACTAACTTTAGCAGTGGCTGAATCGTGCACCGGCGGGTATATAATGCATCGTTTGACCAATGTAAGCGGCAGCAGTAAATTCCTTGAAAGGGGCGTCGTTGTATACAGTAACGCTGCAAAAGTGGAATTACTTAAAGTGGATGAGGATGTAATTTCTAAATATGGTGCTGTTAGCATCGAAGTGGCAAGACAAATGGCAGAAGGAATAAAATCGATAAGCGGAACAGATATCGGCCTTTCGGTAACCGGTATAATGGGACCTACAGGCGCAACTCAAGATAAACCAGTAGGACTGGTTTATATCGGCATTTGTGACGATACAATTTGTACAGCAAAAGAATTTCGCTTCGGTGACGATAGACTTCTTAATAAAGATCGTACTTCACAGGCAGCTTTAGAAATGTTAAGAAGAAATTTGCTCGGTATACCGTATGACGATTAGAACATTTATTGCTCTCAATTTACCTGAAAATGTTTTAGACCGAATTATTGAACTTCGCGACGCTTTCTTTAAAAATACGTCCGGGCTGAGATGGGAAGAGAAGAATAAATTGCATATTACATTAAAATTCTTGGGCGATACCGATGAAAATTTAATCCCGGATATTACGAGGTCAATTTCTGATCTTGTAAAAGAACATTCTCCAATTTCTTTAAAGATATCTAAGGCGGGACTTTTTTACAGAGATAGCAAACCTGCGATTTTGTATCTCGATTTCTTAGAGAATGAATATCTCGTAAGAATCTACGAAGAAATTGAAAACTTAATGGAAAGTTTTGGTTATAAAAAAGAGAAAAGAAAATTTAAAACGCACTTAACGCTTCTTAGAATAAAAAACGATAGACATTTGGATCAAATTAAAAATTTTACAAAATTGGAAATTGATATACCTGAGTTCATATCAGATGAAATTACTTTATACAGGAGTATACTTCAAACGACAGGTTCAGTTTATCAACCGATTGCAAGCTTTAAATTGATTAAAAGGAGGAATAATGGCACTTGAAAGAGATGCAAGATTGAAAATTCTCGACGATACAATTGCAAATCTCGAAAAAACTTATGGTAAAGGAACCATAATGAAACTAGGGGATGGAGTAATTAACAAAGTGGAAGCCATCTCTACAGGTTCAATATCGCTCGACTATGCACTCGGAATTGGAGGCGTTCCGAGAGGCAGAATCATTGAAATTTATGGTCCAGAATCTTCTGGTAAAACTACACTATGTTTACACATAATAGCAGAAGCTCAAAAACAGGGAGGCATAGCTGCTTTTATTGATGCAGAACATGCACTCGATGTAAATTATGCAAAACGTCTCGGCGTTGATGTTAGCAATCTTTTGCTTTCTCAACCTGATTTCGGCGAGCAGGCTCTCGAAATTGTCGATACACTCATTAGAAGTAATGCACTCGACGTAATTGTTGTGGATTCAGTTGCGGCTCTGGTTCCTCGCTCGGAAATTGAAGGCGATATGGGCGATCCTCAAATGGCTATGCAAGCTCGATTGATGTCACAGGCTCTTAGAAAAATTACAGGAGCAATAAGCAAATCGAAAACGTGCGTTATTTTTACAAATCAATTAAGAAGTAAAATCGGCGTTATGTTTGGCAATCCCGAAACTACGACCGGAGGAAATGCCCTCAAGTTTTATGCTTCGGTTCGCCTCGATATACGTAGAATTGCAGCAATCAAAGATTCCAATAATATTATAGGAAACCGAACCAAAGTTAAAATCGTTAAAAGCAAAGTGGCTCCACCATTCAAAGAAGTTGAGTTCGACATTCTCTATAATGAGGGTATTAGTAAAACAGGAGATTTGATAGACCTTGCCACTGAAATTGGAATACTTAAAAAAAGTGGTGCATGGTTTACGTATAAAGACGAAAGGTATCAGGGACGCGAACAACTTCGTCAAAAATTACTTGAAGATCCAGCACTTCTCGCTGAATTGGAGACTGAAGTTAAAACCTCACTCGGTATGATTGAAACACAAGTGGAAGAAGAAAAGAAGGATGAAGCACAGAAGAAAAAATCAAAATGATCATCAATTCGTTGGTAAGAAAAAACAACAAAGTTAAAATTACTTTTGACGATTCTTCGTCTTTGTACGTTAATTACAATGTAGTAGTACAATTTGCTCTGCGGAAAGGGGATGACCTCGACGAAAATAAATTAAATCAGCTCCTTAAAGCCGACGAACTTTTCGAAATTAAAACAGCAGCATACAGATTAATTGGCAGGAGAGATCACTCTTCTGCCGAAATAAAAAGAAAACTGCTGAAGAAAGGTTTTGATATTAATCTGATTAATGAATTACTAAAAGAACTTTCAGACAAGAATTATTTAGACGATTACAACTTCGCACAAAAATATTCCGAAGAAGCGATTACAAAAAAGAAATCGGGCATCATAAAAGTAAGAAATGACCTGCTTAAAAGAGGTGTGGATAACGAGACTATCGAGGATGTATTGAAGAAGATTGATGAAAATACACTTATCGAAAATGCACGTGAACTACTCAATAAAAAAATCAAAACTTCTGCTTTTAAAAACACGGAACCTCAAAAAAAGAAACAAAAATTGTTTTCCTATTTGAAATCTAAAGGTTACTCTTCCGAGTTGATTATGAAACTTTTGAATGAATACGACTTTTTAGATTGCGATTAATTTTGCTTATAACTCCAAACTATTTATCTTTAAGTTAATATTTAAGGTAAATTTATGTCTATATATAGCGGTGTTGATTATCTGGATATAGATTCTCTCCTTTCGGAAGAAGAAATTCTTGTTAGAAACAATATCTATCAATTTGTCCGTCAAGAGATAATTCCTGTAATTGAAAAGCATTATGAAGAAGGCACGTTCCCTCTCCATTTAGTACCAAAGATGGCCGAACTTGGAATCTTTGGCATTACACTTCCAGAGAAGTACGGGTGTGCCAATATGAACAATGTGGTCTACGGGCTGGTTATGCAGGAATTAGAAAGAGGCGACAGCGGTATTAGAAGTTTTGCTTCAGTCCAATCGTCACTTGTAATGTATCCAATTTATACTTTTGGTTCGGAAAAGCAGAAAGAATATTGGTTGCCTAAATTGGCAAGTGGAGAAGTCATCGGCTGTTTTGGATTGACCGAACCTGACTTTGGTTCAAATCCTGCTGGAATGTTGACAAAAGCAGAAAAAACCGATAGTGGTTATTTACTCAACGGTGCAAAAATGTGGATTACCAACGGCTCGATTGCAGATATTGCAATAATCTGGGCTAAACTGGAAGGGACAATTAGAGGTTTTATTGTCGAAAAAGAACGTAAGGGTTTTACTGCCGTCGAAATGAAAGGGAAACATTCATTGCGTGCTTCTGTCACTTCGGAACTGATTCTGGACAACGTGGAAATACCGGAAGAAAATTTATTGCCCGGATCGATGGGATTAAAATCTGCTTTAATGTGTCTAAATCAGGCAAGATATAGTATAGCATGGGGTGTTACAGGTGCGATGATCGAATGCTATTTGAGTGCTCTTGATTATTCGAAATCAAGGATTCAATTCGAAAAACCAATTGCCGCCTACCAGATGACTCAGGAAAAACTTGTTTATATGTTAACTGAAATTACAAAAGCTCAATTATTAAATCTTCAGATAGGGCGATTAAAAGACCAAAACAAAGTAAAACATACGCATATTTCAATGGCTAAAAGAAATAACTGCGAAAAAGCACTTGAAATTGCACAAATTGCCCGTGAAATTTTAGGAGCAAATGGAATTTTAAATGAATATCCTGTAATGAGGCATGCTGCCAATCTCCATTCGGTTAAAACTTATGAAGGCACCCATGAAATGCACACATTAATTATCGGAGAAGATATTACAGGTTTCCAGGCTTTTACTTAAATTTGCGAATTAAAAAAAGAGAAATTGAGGCTTTATGAAGAATAATAAAATTGAATTCGAAGGTTTGACATTCGACGACTTACTACTTATTCCAGCTAAGTCTTCAATATTACCGAGAGAAACAGATATTACAACATATCTAACTCGCGAAATAAAATTAAATATTCCATTTATTTCAGCAGCGATGGATACAGTTACAGAATCGGAAATGGCAATTGCTATGGCTGCTCAGGGTGGTATTGGTATAATTCATAAAAATATGTCGATTGAAAGACAGGCTGACGAAGTCGACAAAGTTAAACGCTCCGAAAGCGGTATGATTGTCAATCCGATAACCCTGACGCCCGAACATACGATTTATCAAGCTGAAGAAATTATGTCCAAGTATCGAATTTCCGGCATCCCGGTTGTCGACAACAACGGTAAATTAATTGGGATTTTGACAAATCGTGATTTGAGATTCGAACCAAATCGCAATTTACTCGTAAGCCAATTAATGACAAAAGATAATTTAATTACCGCACCAATAGGAACAACACTCGAAGAAGCCGAAAAAATTCTGCATCGACATCGCATTGAAAAATTGCCAGTCGTCGATAATAAGGGAATATTGAAAGGATTGATCACTTATAAAGACATTATGAAAAAGAAAAAATTTCCGAATGCGTGCAAAGACGATCTGGGAAGATTAAGAGTGGGTGCAGCAGTAGGGGTTGCAAAAGATACGATGGAACGTGTCGAAGCCCTTGTAAATGCAAATGCAGACGTGATAGTTGTGGATACAGCTCACGGGCATTCTGCAGGTGTACTAAAAACAATTAAAGAAATCAGGAAGAAATTTAAAGATATTCAATTAATAGCCGGTAATATTGTTACAAAAGAAGCAGCCCTCGCGCTGGTTGAATGTGGAGTTGATGCCGTAAAAGTGGGTATCGGTGCCGGCTCCATTTGTACGACAAGAGTTGTAGCAGGAGTAGGAGTACCGCAAATAAGTTCGATCCTTGAAGTTGCAAGCGCATTATCTAAGAAGAAAGTGCCGATAATTGCTGATGGTGGTATCAAACAAACAGGTGATGTACCAAAAGCAATTGCAGCTGGAGCAGATACAGTTATGATGGGAGGTATGCTGGCAGGCTGCGACGAATCACCAGGCGAAAAAGTCCTCTATGAAGGCAGAAGCTTCAAAGTATACAGAGGCATGGGTTCACTCGGAGCTATGAAACAGGGTAGTGGTGACCGATATTTTCAGGATATGGAAGAGGATATTAAAAAATTGGTACCCGAAGGTATTGAAGGCAGAGTACCTTATAAAGGAGCTCTGGCAGATACAATCTATCAGTTTGTCGGAGGATTGCGAGCCGCGATGGGATATTGTGGAGTAAAAAATATTCATGAATTAAAAACTAAAACAAAATTTGTTAAAATCACTTCAGCAGGACTGCGAGAAAGCCATCCACATGATGTGGTAATTACTGAAGAAGCTCCTAATTATCAAATTACTAAAAAATATTAAACCTGTTAACCGATATGTTTAAAGTTCTCGTTCTTGCATACTATTATCCGCCAATGGGACTGAGCGGAGTACAAAGAGTACAAAAATTTACAAAGTATTTTCCATATTTTAACTGGGAACCTACAATTATAACTACAGGCAATGTTGCCTACTATGCCCACGACTTTAGTCTTCTCGAGGAGGTTAAAGACCTTAGAATTATCAGAACTGAATCCTTTGACTTGAATTCTATCCTCGGGAAAAAATATAGCACTGTTAACGTTCCAAAAGAATTTATAAGGAAAGCATTCTCAAACTTTTCTAAAATATTTTTTATTCCAGACAATAAAAAATCGTGGGCAGCACGGGCTTACCAGAAAGCACGTGATTTGTTAAAAAACGAACATTTCGATGCAATCTTTGTAAGTGTTCCTCCTTATTCTACATTCGTGTATGCTGCTAAATTGAAGAAGGAATTTAATATTCCATTAATTGTCGACTATCGAGATCTGTGGCTGGACAACCATTTTGCACATTATCCTACGCCTTATCACAGAGCTCGACATAAAAAGCTTGAATATAGCAGTCTCCACGCGGCCGATCGTGTTGTAACAGTCAACAGAAGAATTAAGGAATATCTTATTCAAACGTATCAATTCCTGACTTTTGACGAAGTAGTTATTATTCCTCACGGATATGATCAGGAAGATTTTAACGTAGAAGTGGACGAAGACCTTATAAGTAAGGAAAAATTGCGCTTTACGTATTCAGGACTGTTTTACGAATCAATCACTCCAATCTATTTTCTAAAAGCATTTAAAAAGTTATCTATCGAGAGACCTGATATTGCATCAAATATTGAACTAGAATTTATTGGGCTATTTCGTGATGAATATAAAAAATTGGTTGTCGATTTAGGACTCAACGAATCAGTTAAAATCCACGGCTATATTGAACATAAAGACGTTGTAAAAAGACTAAAAGCAACGAATATACTCTGGATGATGATTGGCAAAACAAATAAAGCCGAGACCATATCGACCAGTAAACTTTTCGAATATTTCGGCGCACGTAAGCCAATTCTTGGCTGTGTACCAGAAGGAGCCGCTAAAACAGCTTTAAAAGAATACGGTGCTTCCTACATAACTGCACCCGACGATATCAACGAAATTAAAGAGACATTAATTAAAATCTATTACGATTATTCAGAAAAAAATCTGCCCACTCCGAATGAAGAATTCGTTCTAAAGCACGACAGAAAATTATTAACCGAACAATTAACAAAGCTATTTCAATTTTGCATGAGGGAACCAGTATGAAAGTTGTAGTAATCGGGTCAGGGGGAAGAGAACACGCTCTGTCGCTTAAAATTTCTCAAAGCCCTTTATTAGAACAACTTTTCATAATTCCAGGAAATCCTGGCACAAAAAAGTTAGGCACGAATATATTATTAGATCCAGATAAAAATGATGAAATCGTAGACTTTTGCCAAAGGATGGGAATTGATCTCGTTGTTGTTGGTCCTGAAAAACCGCTCACAAACGGCCTGGCAGATGCACTCAGAAGCAAAGGAATAAAAGTATTCGGTCCAGATAAAAATGCAGCACGAATTGAAGGAGAAAAATCTTTTGCAAAAAAACTGATGCAGGATTTCAATATCCCAACAGCAAGTTTTAAAACTTTTACAAAAAATGAATATGAAGATGCACTAAATTATTTGGTAAATTCCACTTTCCCGACGGTAATCAAAGCCGACGGTATTGCAGCAGGGAAAGGTGTAATTATTGCAGAAAATTTTGAAGAAGCAAAAGCAGCACTTGACGATTGTTTTTTACATTCGACATTTGGTCCTGCCGGTTACAAAGTAGTAATCGAAGAATTTATGAGAGGGCAGGAAGCATCTGTATTTGCGATTACTGACGGTGTAGAATTTGTAGTTCTTCCTGCGGCTCAAGACCATAAAAGAATTGGAGAAGGTGATACAGGCAAGAATACCGGCGGGATGGGTGCTTATGCGCCCACTCCATTCGTCGACGATAAGATGATGAAAATTATCGAGAATACGATAATAAAGCCCACGCTCGAGGCGATGAACAAAACTGGCAATAAATACATAGGTTGCCTTTATTGCGGTTTAATGTTAACAACAGAAGGACCGAAAGTTGTTGAATTCAATTGCCGATTTGGCGATCCAGAAACTCAAGCCGTGCTCCCCCTTCTAAAGGGAGATTTTCTCAAATTACTTTACACTGCAGCTTCAGGAAATTTAGATAAGAATGCGGTCTCTTATAACGGAGGATCTTCCGTTTGTGTTGTAGCTGCATCAACTGGTTATCCTGACTCTTATGAAAAAGGGAAGGAAATCAGAGGACTCGAAATTGATGATCCACAAATTATTGTTTATCATGCAGGAACTAAAGAAGAAAATGGACATATTTTTACTAATGGGGGCAGAGTTTTAAATGTTACATCTGTTATCAAAGAAAATAACTTAACTAAGGCTAAACAGAAAGTTTACGAAGGTTTATCTAAAATTTATTTCGATGGTATTTATTATAGAAAAGATATTGCAGGCAAAGCTTTGAAAAGCCGGGTTGAGTAAATCAACCCGGAGGCCAGCTAAATTTCCTACCGCCTAAAAGATGCATATGCAGATGATATACTTCCTGTCCTGCGTCAGGTCCTGAGTTAATAACCAGTCTGTATCCGCTTTCTGAAATTCCCATTTCTTTTGCAATTTTATTGGCGGCATCGAACATTTCAGCGAGTAATTGTGCGTGCTCCGCCGGCTTAATATCTTTTGTTGTCTCAATATCAGTTATTTTGGGAATAATCAGAATATGGACAGGAGCTTGAGGTTTGATATCGCGGAAAGCAAGTACGGTGTTACTTTCATAAACGACATCGGCGGGTATTTCTTTCCGGATTATTTTTGAGAATATTGTTTCTCCCATTACTGCTCCTTCTCTATACCGTATTTTTTTATTTTATTATATAAATGACTCCTTTGAATGCCGAGTAATTCAGCTGTTTTGCTGATGTTCCAGTCGTTGGCTTTTAATTGCCTCTCGATAAAAATCTTTTCCGACTTTTCCTTGAATTCTTGAAATGTATTGACAGAACTAAAAAGTTCATCGGTTTTTATCTTTGTTTCAGGTAAATGGGGCTGCAAATCGACCTTCTTAATTTTTTCATGAGGAATCATAATTACTGCCCTTTCTACAAAATTTCGCAATTCTCTCACATTTCCTTTCCACGGTAAATTTTTTAAAAACTCCACTGCATCTGGCTCCCATTCTTTTGGAATAAATTTATTCTTCCTGCAAAAAAAATCGGAAAAATGTTGAACCAACAATGGAATATCTTCTTTTCTTTCCCTGAGTGGAGGAATGTGTATCGGAATGACATTTAAACGATGATACAAATCTTCTCTGAAGTTACCTTTTTCAATCTCTTCGAGTAAATTTTTATTTGTAGCCGAAATTATTCTTACATCGACTTCTATTTTGGTGCTACTGCCGACTTTTTCAATTTTTCCTTCTTCAATAGCACGAAGTACTTTTGCCTGCGCCTGTAAACTCATATCTCCGATTTCGTCAAGGAATAGATTGCTGCCGTCGGCAAGTTCAAATTTTCCGATGCGGTCTTTAATTGCTCCGGTAAAAGCTCCTTTTTCATGACCAAATAATTCCGATTCGATCAATTCCTGAGGAATGGCTGCACAATTGACTTCTACTAATTCTTTATCTGCCCGGTTGCTTTTCTTGTGAATTTCCTGCGCGATTAGTTCTTTGCCAGTGCCGTTTTCACCTGTTATTAAAATACGGGCATCCGTCCTGGCAACTCTTTCGACCGTTTCGAGAATTGACTGTATAGCCCGGCTTTTTCCAATAATTTTATTTTCGAATTCTGCATCTGCTTTCAGCTTTTTATTTTCCTTACGAAGTTGATATTGAAGAAAAGCATTTCTGACTGAAATTAATAATTTATCGCGGTCGATTGGTTTTTCGATAAAGTCGAATGCGCCAAGCTTTGTTGCTTTAATTGCATTCCCTAAATTGGCGTGTGCTGAAATAATTATTATCTGCAGTCCGTTCTCTTTTGTGTTAATCTTTTGCAGGATGTCAAAGCCGCTTATTGCAGGCATTTGTATGTCGAGTAATAATACGCTGTAATTTCCGTATTCGATCTTTTTTAATCCTGTCTCCGGATCTGTCGTGTAGTCGACATCATAGTCTTCATATTCTAAAATCATTTTAATCGACTCGCATATTTCTTTTTCGTCGTCGATAATTAGTACACTTTTCATTTCTAAAACCTCATAAAAATGAAATGATAAAAATTCAGAAAATCCGAAGGCATTAAACTTTTGTTCTTTCTGAGATTAAAACCATATATTTTTCCGAGTCCGTTAACAATAATATCTTTAAAGCTGTAGTCTCCTTCGATTAAGAGCTCCTGTTCGATGTTTTCCACAAAAATACCGATAAAATCTGATAAATTGAAACTCCCGAAATTATACGCAAGAAAAGCATTGCCGAAAAAGTGCGAAAGCTTATCTTTATCACCAAAATCTGTCGAAGGGGAATCATAAAATAATTTTGAAGGTAAACATTCGAGTCGTTTTTTGAATATTGAATCAGTAGGCGAGGGTAAGGAAATTATAATATTAGAATTTAATAAAAAGCGTACGTTGATTTTGTTAAAAGGCAAGCATGCAAATGTTAATGCAAGTAACGTTTCTGAAACGTTACCATCATAATAATTCAGTACTTTACAGTAAAACGAATCTACAAGTTGAATATCCGTTAAATTGTTATTGGAATTACTTAGGGAAATAATTGCTTCTGATGCGAAATTTATACCTTCATATAGCGACTGAGCTTTTAATGCAGGTGTGATTAAAATTACAGAGACAATTACAAACCCGGCAAAATGATTCTTCATTTCCCGAGCAATCTTTGCTTATAATTTTTAAGCAACAATTCCGAAGCTTCGACGTATGATAGTTTTCCTTGCAAAGTCATTGCCACCATTTCGTCAACATAATTTGGTTCGATAAGTTCTGAAATTTCTTCATTGATTAGGTAATTGAGATTTTCAAGAATTCGTTCTTTCAGTTTTTTCATTCTATTTGATTCAAGTTGATTTGTCTCGATAAGTAATTTACGATGTTTATCGATTTCTTCAGCCAGTTCTGCGATCCCCTTATTTTCAGATGCAATAGCTTTCACAACCTCTGGCACTCTTTCTTTTTTATTGTAGAGATGAAGAATTGTTGTAAGAGCCGTATAGGTCGCGTCGGCGCCCTGTCGATCGCATTTATTTATTACGAAAATGTCTGCAATTTCCATCAAGCCTGCTTTCATTGCCTGAATTGAGTCTCCTGATTCCGGTACCAGAATAACCACTGTGGTATCTGCAGCCTTTGCAATATCGAGTTCCGATTGTCCAACTCCCACGGTTTCAAAAATGATAATATCATACTTGGCAGCGTCGAGCAAATCTGCAACTTCGACGGCTTTTTTACTTAAACCGCCGAGACTGCCACGCGTAGCCATACTTCTAATGAATACACCAGCGTCGCAACCGATATCAGACATTCTAATTCGATCGCCCAGTAGAGCCCCACCCGAAAATGGACTCGTCGGGTCGACTGCAATTATCCCGACGGTTTTGCCAAGTTTTCTGTAGTAACTTGTCAATTGATTTGTTAATGTAGATTTTCCTGCACCAGGAGGTCCGGTAATTCCAATTCTGTAAGCATTTCCAGTGAATTTGTAGAGAGATTTCAATAATTGATTTGCAGAACCATTTGAAGATTCGATTAACGTGATTGCACGGGAAACTGTCTTTTTATCCTGCTCTCTTATTTTATTTATGAAATATTCGTCTATCATAACTATTTGTATAGATTATTTTTCCAGATATATTCTTCCACTTTATGTGGAACCATAAATGATATCGGTAAATTATTCTTAATTCTTTCCCTCAGCTCAGAAGAAGAAATTTCAATTGTCGGTGTATCCAGAATAGTGGCATATTCGAAATACTTGTTTTTTGTTTCAACTTCTTTGTCGATTACTCTTTTCATTACTATCAATTTAGATAACTCTACAATTTTTTCTGGTTTGTGCCATTTATCGAAAACAATTAGATTGTCGTATCCAATAATAAGTTCTATGTTAGAGTATACTTTTCTCAATTCCACAATTGTATCATAAGTGTAAGAAATAGTACCTTTTCTGATTTCGTAATCTGAAAGATCGAAATAAGGAATATCCTCAATAGCAAGCCGTAACATATTAAGTCGGTGAATTGGATTTGATAAATTTTTGTCCGTCTTGTGAGGAGAAATATAGCAGGGGACAAAAATTATTTTGTCCAGTTTTCTTTTTTCGAGTACATATTGAGTCGTAATCAAATGACCTACATGAATCGGGTCGAAAGTTCCTCCAAAGATCCCTATCTTTTGACTCATATTTCGCCAATTATTTTTTTAAGTATTGATCTTTTTCTTTCAATCTCGGATGCGTAAAATTCCTTCAGACTACCGCTGCTAATTTTATATTGATGTTTATTGAAAGCCAATCCGACTGCAGTTTTGACATATAATTTTCTTATAGTTTCGTCGATCCAGCCCTTTTGAAATCTTTTATTTGAAAAGAGTACCAATTTGTGTTCGTAGGGAATATCTTCCTCCACAAGTTCTATTTGTAGAATCAACTGTTCTTTCGCAAGAGAATATCTAAAAAACATAATAAAAAATATTGTCAAAGCAATCACAAAAATCAATCCGAAATAGAATGTATCCATAAAACTGACGGAAAAATTCCAGGCTCCGTGAATAAGAATGGCAATTAGATATCCAATAGAAATAAGATAGATTCTTGAAAAACGTCCCGAAAATTTAGCAAAGCCGATCATTGCGCCCAAAACGGCGGTTGATATCATGTGCATAATAATAGTAAATGAAGAACGAATAACAATAAGAACTATCCAGTATTTAATAAGGCCATCAAATGTTATAAAATAAATGAAATTTTCTGTCATACCAAACCCAAGTCCAATTGCGCCTCCATAGACCAGACCGTCGGTAATGTTATCGAATTTCTTTGACCTGAAAGAAAAAAGAAGAAAAAAACCTTTTGCAAATTCTTCTGCTAATGGTGCAGAAATTAAAGCTTCGAATAAATCCGTATATTCACCCCGTCCAAATAATGTCGTAATAAAATAACTTCCCGCTGCGCCCGTTAAAACTGCACCAAGCGCTCCCCAGATAAAATGAGAAACGATGAATGAAATGGGTTCTGGCTCGTTTTTGTCCATCTTCCAAATAAAATAAAGATAGAGCAAAGCTGGCAAAAATGA
Source organism: Melioribacter sulfuriphilus (assembly GCF_051488685.1). Lineage (NCBI taxonomy): Bacteria > Pseudomonadati > Ignavibacteriota > Ignavibacteria > Ignavibacteriales > Melioribacteraceae > Melioribacter > Melioribacter sulfuriphilus. The sequence continues at coordinate 198,334 of NZ_JBPSEH010000002.1, read as the reverse complement.
AGCAAGTAAAGAAATTACTATCAGCATTTGAAAGTTTTCAAATATTTATCAATTCTTGATTATAAGGATACCACATACTATATTTTGAGGTAATTTTTTGCTCTTTGTTAAAATGATTATAAAATATACAAATTTTTCAGATGGTATCCATCAAATTAAATTTGACGAACCGGTAAAAAATATCGGGCTCGACGAAAATTTTTTTGGTAATGTTATTGTCAACTGCAGGATGGATAAGTCGTCGCATCAAATAATCATCGATTTCGATGTAGAAGCCGATGCCAGGCTTACGTGCGACAGATGCAATTCGGAATATGAAACGCATTTACATAACCATTTTCAATTGAGCTATCTTTTTTCAAAAGAGAGCACTCGACTGGAAGAGTATAATGTGTTTTATCTGTCGCCCGATGAAGACAAAATTGACATAACAAAGGATGTTTACGATTACGTTGAGCTGTCAATACCTCTGAAAAAATTATGCAAAGAAGAATGTAAAGGACTCTGCCCGCGTTGTGGTCAGAATCTAAACGAAGGAAGTTGTAATTGCAATGTAAAAGTTAATAACGATATTTGGGAACCACTGAAAAAATTGAAATTCAATAACTAACCAAAGGTTGAACGATGCCTAATCCGAAACGTAAAATGTCAAAAAGCAGGAGAGATAAGCGCAGAGCGCATTATAAAGCTACGGCTCCTTCCTTAAGTCGCTGCTCTCAATGCGGTGAACTGAAATTAAGTCACCGTGCGTGCCCGAATTGTGGATACTATGCTGGCAAATCAGTATTTGTACCAGAATCATAAAAATAATCACTAATTAAATGAATTCTAACTTTACTGACATCAAGTGTAGAATTGCAATTGATGCTATGGGGGGAGATTATGCCCCCCTTAATAATCTGCTGGGCTCTCTCGATGCAATTAAAGAAGACAAATCTATTGATATTGTTTTAGTAGGCAACCGTGATGAAATTCTTAAAGCAGCTGAAAAGGAAAAAATTGCTCTCGACGAGAAACTTATTCACCATACTTCACAAACAATCGAGATGGATGATTCTCCCGTCTCTGCAATAAAATCGAAACCGGATTCTTCAATTGTTGTTGGCACAAAATTAATCAAAGAAAAGAAAGTAGATGCTTTTGTTAGTCCAGGTAATACTGGAGCAGTTATGGCTGCTTCGACATTAATTATGGGAAGAATTAAAGGTGTAAGCAGACCCACAATTGGAGCCACCTTCCCAACATCAGCAGGCAAGTTCTGCCTGGTGTTTGATGCTGGTGCAAGTGTGGACAGCAAACCTCAGCATCTTTTTGAATATGCTGTATTAGGGACAATCTTTGCCCGAGAAATTTATGGTGTGAAAAATCCTTCTATAGGTTTACTGAGCGTTGGTGAAGAAGAATCGAAAGGTAACGAACTTGTATTTGCTACTTATGAACTTCTTAAAAATTCGAATCTCAATTTTATCGGTAATGTTGAAGGCAGAGATATTCTTAACGGACGAGTGGATATTATTGTCTGCGATGGCTTTGTGGGGAATATATTACTCAAATTTGGCGAAAGTGTTCTTACATTCCTAAAAACAAAAATAAAAAATTATGCGAACGAAGGATTCCTTAACAAAATTAAGGCACTCGTTACAAAAAGTGTATTGAAAAAGTCACTGGCAGATATGGATTATCAGATATACGGAGGCGTACCCCTCCTTGGTGTCAATGGTATAACTATAATAGGACACGGCTCGAGTACCCCACTGGCTATCAAGAATATGATATTAAGAGCAAAAGAGATGCACACAAAAAATCTTATTCAAAAATTCGAGGAAGCAATTAAAGAATATGGCAACTCAAAATAATCCAATAAATGCTACAATTACAGCAGTGGGAATGTATGTTCCCGATAAAGTTCTTGACAATAAATATTTCGAATCGATAGTTGACACATCCGACGAATGGATTGTTACTCGAACAGGGATTAAAGAAAGAAGAATTTTAGAAAACGGGGCAACCAGCGACCTGGCAGTTGGTGCAATTCAAGATCTGATGAAAAATACCAATTTAAATCCAGAAGAAATTGATGTTATTATTATCGCCACCGTAACACCCGACATGTTCTTTCCAGCTACTGCATGTTTGGTACAGGATAAAATTGGCGCAAAGAATGCATGGGGTTTCGATCTTTCGGCTGCATGTTCCGGATTTTTATTTGCTCTTCAAACTGGAGCAGCATTAATCGAAACAGGCAGGTACAAAAAGGTTCTGGTTGTAGGGGCAGATAAAATGAGTTCAATTACAGATTATTCCGATCGAAATACTTGCATCTTATTTGGCGATGCAGCTTCTGCAGTTTTGCTCGAACCTACAGATGATTTGTCGTATGGAATTAAAGATTCAATACTTCGATGCGACGGTTCGGGTAAGGACAGCTTATATATGAAAGGAGGCGGTAGCCTTATGCCGGCTTCTCATGAAACTGTCGATAAAAAACTCCATTACATTTATCAGGACGGTAAAGCTGTATTCAAAGTTGCTGTAAAAGGAATGGCAGACGTTTCCTATGAAATTATGACTAGAAACAATTTGAAACCAGAAGATATAGCTTATCTGGTACCTCATCAGGCAAATTTACGCATCATTTCAGCCACTGCAGAACGGATGGGTCTCTCTCAGGATAAAGTTATGATTAATATCGATAGATACGGCAATACGACAGCTGCTACAATTCCACTTTGTCTGACAGAATATTATCGTAATGGTAAACTGAAAAAAGGGGATAATCTAATTCTATCTGCTTTCGGTGCTGGATATACTTGGGGCGCAATTTATTTGACCTGGAGTATCGACTGATGGGTAAAAAAGCATTCATATTTCCTGGCCAGGGCTCTCAATATGTAGGCATGGCGAAAGATTTATACGAGAATTCCGTCGAAGCCAAAGAAATGATTCTAACAGCTGAAGAGGCTACAGGGCTACCGTTAAGGAATTTGATGTTCAACGGACCTGAAGAATCGTTAAAACAAACAGACATAACTCAACCGGCAATTTATGTCCATAGTATTGTTGTAAGCAGTTTGATCAGGACAATTGAACCTGATTTTGTTGCCGGGCATTCACTCGGAGAATATTCTGCTTTGACGGCCGCAAGAGCGGTACAATTTTATGAAGCAATTAAATTGGTGCATGCTCGGGGTAAAGCTATGTTGAAAGCCGGTATTGAAAACCCTGGTACTATGGCTGCAGTAATTGGACTTAATTCTGAAAAATTAGTGGAAATTTGTAATATTGCCAGTCAAGAAGGAATAGTCCAATGCGCAAATTTTAATTCTCCTGGCCAAATAGTAATTTCAGGTTCTGTTACCGGCGTTAAGAAAGCTATGGAAATAGCAAAAAAGGAAGGAGCAAAATTAGTTAAGGAATTGATTGTCAGCGGTGCTTTCCATTCTCCTTTAATGGAAAATGCTAAAGAAGAATTGAAAAAAACACTCGATTCAACTCCTTTTTACGATGCTAAAATACCAGTCTATACAAATGTAACTGCAAGGCCTGTTCAAAATAAAGAAGAAATTAAAGCAATATTGTTAGCTCAGCTAACGAATCCAGTTCGCTGGGAAGAATCGATAATTAATATGATTAACGATGGTGCCGATGAGTTTTACGAAATCGGACCGGGGAAAGTTTTACAGGGTCTTGTTAAGAGAATTAATTCCGATGTCCGTATATTCGGTATTGAAAAATATTCAGACTTAGAAAGGTACCTTTGATGTCCAAAGAAAAGAAATTTGAGAAAAAAATAAAAGGACTTTATATCGATCCTTTAATTTTTACTCAAAAGTTTGTAAGGGGTTGCGATGCCTCTATTTGTGCAGGCGAATGTTGTTACTATGGTGTTTATACAGATAAATATGAAGCGGAGAAAATTCTCGAAATTAAAGACAAAGTAATTGCAGCAATGGACGATTCCCAGATTAAAGATCCAGATAAATGGTTCGAAGCTCCTGAAAAAGATGACGACTTTAAATCCGGTATCGCAATTGGCACACAGGTTTATAATGGTAAGTGTGTCTTCCTCGATAAATTGGGATATTGCACACTCCAAAAAATTGCAATGCAGGAGGGGATTTATAAATGGGAGTATAAACCCTTCTATTGCGTTATTTTTCCTCTCGTAGTTTATGAAGGAACTCTTACAATCGACGACGACCATATGAATCGTCTTCATTACTGCAATAAATCCGAAAATCAACATTCAACCGTTTTTGAAACATGTAAAGACGAAATAATTCATATACTGGGAGAAGACGGTTATAAAGAACTTGTTGAATACAGGGAAGAATATTTCAAAAAATTGAACGAGGAAAAAATTGAAGCTAAAGGGTAAAAGGGCAATTGTAACTGGCGGCACGCGTGGTATAGGAAGAGCTATAGTTAAAGAACTGGTTAAAGAAGGATGCTCTGTTGTTTTCACATATCATAGTTCTGATGATGCCGCGCGTCAACTCGAAAACGAACTTGGAAATCAAAAAGTTTATGGCATCAAAGCAGATGCTACTTCTTTTGAAGATGCAGAAAAAACGGTTAAATTTGCCGTCGAAAAACTTGGTGGTATCGATATCCTTGTTAATAACGCTGGAATAACAAAAGATAATTTACTATTGAGAATGTCAACCGAAGACTTTAATTCTGTTGTGGATACGAATCTCAAAAGTGTTTTTAATTACACAAAAGCCGTACTCAAAAACATGATTTCTCAGAGGTATGGTAAAATAGTAAATATTAGCTCGGTTGTAGGATTAACCGGGAACGCCGGACAGGCAAACTATGCGGCATCGAAAGCAGGTATTATTGGATTTTCTAAATCGAATGCAAAAGAACTCGCTTCAAGAAATATTAATGTGAACGTTGTCGCACCAGGATTTATTGAAACAGATATGACAAATAAATTGACCGACCAGCAAAAAGAAGCTATATTAGCAAATGTTCCTATAAAAAGATTAGGAAAGCCCGAAGATATCGCTAAAACTGTAGTCTTTTTGTGCAGCAGCGATTCGGACTATATAACCGGGCAAGTAATTACAGTCGATGGCGGTATGGTAATGTGATATAAATGTTTCTAATCAATAACTAATTATTCAATAACATTTAAGGAGTAAATAAATGGACATTGAAGCAAAAGTAAAAGAAATAATAATGGACAAACTCGGAGTAGAAGAATCACAAATTACGCCAGAGGCATCTTTTACAAACGATCTTGGTGCAGACTCTCTGGATATCGTAGAATTGGTAATGGGTTTCGAATCAGCTTTCGATATTTCAATTCCTGACGAAGATGCCGAGAAAATTTCAACCGTAGGCGATGCGATTAAGTATCTCAAAGAAAAAGTAAGTTAATAATAGAGAGGCTGTTCAGCTGGACAGCCTCATACTACTTCTTTTATCAAAAAAAGACGGGAATACCATGCAGAAAAGAAGAGTCGTTATAACCGGAATGGGTGCAGTTACACCAATTGGAAATAACATAAAGGATTTCTGGGAAGGTTTAATTTCCGGGAAAAACGGTGCTGGCAAAATTACAAAATTTGATGCTACCGATTTTGCCACACAGTTTGCATGCGAACTTAAAAATTTCGATCCTGCCGATTTTATCGACAAAAAAGAACTTCGCAGGATGGATTCCTATACGCATTATGCACTCGCTTCGGCAGCAATGGCTCTTGAAGACTCTGCTTTAGATCTATCCAAATTAAATCAAGAAATGGCAGGTGTTGTATTTGGTAGTGGCATTGGCGGAATCTGGACTTTCGAGGAGCAACATTCTGCTTTTGTTAATGGCGGACCCAAAAGAGTAAGTCCTTTTTTCGTTCCTATGATGATCCCTGATATAGCAGCCGGATATATTTCGATAAAGTATGGATTAAAAGGTCCTAACTATGCTACTGTATCGGCATGTGCAACTTCCTCTCATGCAATTGCAGATGCTTTTATACTTATCCAGAGAGGCTCTGCAAACTTGATTTTTACCGGCGGTTCAGAAGCCCCAATTACTCCAATGTCAATTGCGGGTTTTAATTCTGCACGAGCTCTTTCAACCTGGAACGATCGCTATCTGGAAGCTTCCCGACCGTTCGATAAGGACCGCAATGGATTTGTGATTGGCGAAGGCAGTGGAGTTCTGGTTCTGGAAGAATTAGAACACGCTCTTTCAAGAGGAGCTAAAATTTATGCTGAAATTGTCGGTGTCGGATTAACTGGCGATGCTTATCATATTACAGCTCCGGCTCCTAATGGAGAAGGTGCCGCTCGAGCTATGAAAGAAGCTTTGCGCGATGCCAATGTAAATCCAGAAGAAATCGATTATCTAAATGCCCACGGTACTTCAACTGAATTGAATGACATTAACGAAACCAAAGCAATTAAATCGGTTTTTGGCGAGCACGCTTATAAGCTTAATATCAGCTCCACAAAATCGATGACAGGACATTTACTCGGGGCAGCAGGCGCCGTTGAAGCTATAGCTACAATTCTTGCGATTAAAAACAGTACTATTCCACCTACAATTAATCTGGACGAGCCCGATCCTGAATGTGATTTAAATTACACTCCAAAGAAAGCCGTTAATAGAGAAATTAAATATGCAATCAGCAATACTTTTGGATTCGGAGGTCATAACGCAAGTCTTTTGTTCAAAAAGTTCGAAGGGTAGTCTTGTTTGGAAAATTTATTAAAAATATTTTTCCCGGAAGAGAAAGAAAATTTGTTAAAGACTATCTAATCGACATCAAATTGCTCGAAAATATACTCGGTTTTAAAGTAAAGAATAGCGAATACTACATTAAGGCATTAACACACAGGTCCTACCTCGAGCTTTTTCCAGTATTTGAAAAATCAAATGAACGACTCGAATTTCTGGGCGACGCTGTACTTAATATGGTTGTGGCAGAGTTTCTATTTCGTAACTATTCGACTCAGGAAGAAGGATTTCTAACCAAAGTACGTTCCACAATTGTAAACAGAGCCAATTTATTCGCATGCGCAGAGAATCTTGGCATTATAAAACTTTTACTCTATAATCAAAAATATATTGACCAAACCACCGAAGGGATGAGAACCATATTATCTGATGCCATTGAAGCTCTTATCGGTGCAATATACCTGGATAGGGGATTGAAGTACGCAAAAAAGTTTATTTTAAAAGCAGTCATTTTCCCCTCGAAAGAACGCGGCAACATTCTGAATGACCAGAATTACAAAGGTCAATTGCTTGAACTGGCACATTCAAAAAAAATCAGTCCCCCGCGATACGTTGTGGTAAGCGAAACAGGACCGCAGCATAATAAAGAATTTTTAGTGGATGTTTTTATAAATAATGAAAAACTTGGTAGTGGAAAAGGAAAAAATAAAAAAACTGCCGAACAAAACGCTGCAAAAGATGCCCTCTCAAAGATTAAGAATAGTCCCTCTTCATCTTAATACTTTTAACTATATTAGCAATACTAAATAATTTATCATATCCATAAAAGAGAGTAATTGATATGGAGACCCCATTATTTAATGACAAATTTGTCAATCGCCACGTCGGACCAGACGAAAGCGATATTCAAAAAATGTGCGACACAATCGCAGTTTCCTCACTCGATGAACTTGTTGAAAAAGCCTTGCCAAAGTCAATTCGCAGCACAAAAAAACTCGAGCTCGGCAATCAATTAAACGAATACCAGATGATTGAAAGGCTTTCTGAAATTGCCAGCAAAAATAAACTCTTTAAAAATTATATCGGGCTCGGCTATTATCCCGTTATTTTACCTGGAGTCATCAGAAGAAACATTCTGGAAAATCCCGATTGGTACACTCCATATACGCCTTATCAAGCCGAAATTTCCCAGGGTAGATTAGAAGCTCTGCTCAATTTCCAGACGATGGTAATTGACCTTACAGGGTTACCAATTGCGAATGCTTCTTTGCTCGACGAGGCAACTGCTGCAGCTGAAGCAATGGCAATGCTTTTTAATTTCCAAAAGATTACGAAGAAAAACTCTAATAAATTTTTTGTATCAAGCGATCTATTCCCTCAAACTATTGATGTATTAAAAACGAGAAGTGAACCACTCGGAATTGAACTCGTAATCGACTCGACCGAAAACGCCGCATTTGACGAATCGTATTTTGGCCTACTTGTTCAATATCCTGCTTCATCGGGAAAAATTATCGATTATACAGAATTGTTTAAGAAAGCCGATAATTATGGAATTCTCAAAGCTGTTGCTGCAGATTTGATGAGTCTGGCGCTGCTGACCCCACCTGGAGAATTCGGCGCCGACGTAGCAGTCGGTACAACACAACGTTTCGGCGTGCCAATGGGATTTGGAGGTCCTCATGCAGCATATTTTGCTACTAAAGAAGAATTTAAACGATTCGTCCCCGGTAGAATTATCGGCGTCTCAATTGACCGTCATGGAAACCGAGCTCTTCGTATGGCTCTCCAGACGAGAGAACAGCATATCAAACGAGAACATGCCACAAGTAATATCTGTACATCTCAAGCATTGCTTGCTGTTATGGCTTCGATGTATGCTGTATATCATGGTCCTGAAGGAATTAAAAATATTGCTAAACGGATTCACTATTTGACCTCGCTTCTAAATCTTCACATAAAGAAATTGGGACTACAGCAGTTAAATGATTTCTATTTCGATACTCTGCTTATTAAACTTAATCCTTCCGATGTCGATTCTGTTCGTAAAACGGCGATCGATAGAAAAATTAATTTCCGATATCAGGATAACGATAAGATTGGAATTTCAATTTCACAAACGACTACGATCGATGATATAGCTGAGATTGTGGATGTCTTTTCGACAGCACTCGGGATCTCATATTCTGAGAATGTCAAGCAAATTGAATTCGATTATTTTGCAATCCCCGACAAATTGAAAAGACAAAGCCCTTATTTGACTCATCCCGTTTTTAATAAATATCATTCTGAAACTGAATTGATGAGATATATCAAAAGTCTGACGGTCAAGGACTTTACTTTGACCACTTCGATGATCTCTCTTGGGTCGTGCACAATGAAGTTAAATGCTGCCACTGAAATGTTTGGAATTACGTGGGAAGAGTTTACCGAAATTCATCCATTTGCTCCTGCTGACCAGGTGGAAGGTTATTACAGGATAATCGAAGAATTGGGTCAAGACTTAATGAAAATCACAGGTTTCAAAGGCATTTCATTTCAACCGAATTCAGGCGCTCAGGGTGAATACACTGGCTTGATGGTTATTCGAGCATATCATCGAAGCAGAGGCGAAAGCAACAGAAATATAGTTCTCATTCCTTCTTCGGCACACGGCACAAATCCTGCAAGCGCCGTTATGGCTGGTAATAAAGTAGTCGTGGTAAAATGTGATGAAAACGGTAATATTGATTTAAATGACCTCAAATCAAAAGCAGAAGAACATCGAGATAATTTATCAGCTTTAATGGTTACATATCCTTCGACGCACGGAGTTTTCGAGGAAGATATTGTAGAGATTTGTAAAATCATTCACGACAATGGCGGTCAGGTTTATATGGACGGAGCTAATTTAAATGCTCTCGTCGGATTAGCCTATCCTGCAGAAATCGGTACGGATGTATGTCATATAAATCTTCATAAAACATTTGCCATTCCGCACGGCGGCGGCGGACCAGGTATGGGACCAATTGCCGTAGCTGAACATTTAAAGCCATTCCTGCCAGGACATCCAATTATAAAAACAGGTGGCGAAAAAGCCATAACTGCTGTTTCTGCTGCTCCTTTTGGTAGCCCCCTCATTTTAATAATTTCTTACGCCTACATTAAAATGATGGGTGGCGAGGGATTGACTCACGCAACTAAAACTGCAATATTAAATGCCAATTATGTTAAAGAAAAATTGAAAGATTATTTCCCGGTTCTCTATTCAGGTAAACGAGGATTTGTTGCACATGAATTGATATTCGACACAAGAAAATTCAAGCAATCGGCAAAAATTGACGTCGACGATATAGCCAAACGATTAATGGATTACGGATTCCACGCACCTACAGTATCTTTTCCAGTACCTGGTACTTTAATGGTAGAGCCGACCGAAAGCGAATCGAAATATGAACTCGACCGTTTTTGTGAGGCTATGATTTCAATTTATAACGAAATAAAAGAAATCGAAGAAGGCAAATTTGATACTGAAGATAACGTATTGAAAAATGCACCACACACTTCGTTTGAACTAACTTCAGACGAATGGAAGCATCCATATTCACGTACAAAAGCTGCTTTTCCTGTAGACTATCTTAAAATTTATAAACCATGGGTTTTTGTTGGTAGAATAAACAACGCATACGGCGATAGAAATCTCGTTTGCAGTTGTCCGCCAGTATCTCAGTATCAATGATTGTGTGAAAATGTATAACTTTACTGAATGTGAATTATTAAAAAAAGCAAAACGGATTGCTGTGGTAGGCTTATCACGCAATCCGTTTAAAATTAGCAGAATGATTGCTGATTATCTAATAAGGCACGGGTATCAAGTAGTTGGCATCAATCCATACAACAATGATGAATTTAATATTCCTGTCTATAAATCGCTAATCGATGTCCCAATTAAAATTGATATTGTGAATATTTTCCGAAAATCAGAAGAGATACCAGAACTTATAACTGATATCCTAAAAATAAATCCACGTGGAGTATGGTTGCAGCAGGGAATAAAAAACGATAGTGCAGTCGCTCCGTTAATTAAGAAGGGTATTACGGTAATACAAGACAGGTGTATTAAAATTGCTCACTCAATGTGCTTCGGAGAGTAGGTAATTGAAAGATTCTTATCTAACCGATGTAGAGCTCTATTATTCCGAAATTGTCGAGACCGACAACTCTCTTATTTTAACTTCCGATGAATCGCATCATCTTATAAACGTTATGCGTCACAAAATCGGAGACGAAATTTTCGTTACGGACGGGAATGGAAATATTTACCTGACAACAATCAGCAATATCTCCAAGAGAGAAGTCAGTGTGGATATAAAACAAAAATATTCTTATCCAAACATCCTAAAAAATATAACCTTTTGTATCCCACGTCTCAGAAATTCGGAAAGATTCGAATTTGCACTTGAGAAATCGATCGAGCTCGGTATTACCAATTTCATAATTTTTGAATCAGAAAGAACTGTCGCGCGAGGAGAAAAACTAACGAGATGGAACAAGATTGCCCTTGCTGCCATGAAACAATCCTTGAGATGCTGGAAACCGATTATTAACTATTTCGAAAGTTTAAACGAAATAATTATTCACGGAGAAATCGTTGTTTTTGATCAGAAAGGAAACATTCCACTTGAGGATTTTATAAATAATAATTTTGATCTAAATCGAAATTATTCTTTCGTATTCGGTCCGGAAGGTGGCTTTGAAAAGAGAGAAATAGATAGACTGGGAAATACGATAATTTTGAGACTGACAGAAAATAGATTGAGAAGTGAAACTGCAATAATCAGTGCAGCTGCCGTTCTGGCTACAGCAATTCGATAGTTTTTTTTACAAGACGTTCAAATTTTTCTCTAACCAGTTCTGCAGTATCGATTACCTCCTGGTGCGACAGTTTATTCTGAGAAATACCCGCCGCCATATTTGTAATGCATGAGATTGATGAAGTTTCCATGCCCATCAAATGGGCGTAAAAAGCTTCATGAACGGTTGACATTCCAACAGCATCACAATTGATCTTCAAAAGCATGTTAATTTCTGCTGGAGTTTCGTATGAAGGACCCTTATTGAACCAATAAACTCCTTCTTTGAGAAAAATCATTTCTTCAGCAGCTGCTTTTTTAATAATTTCATTAAGATATTCGGAAGGGAAACTGCGATTTCGGCTATCAAAATTGCCGGCACCCATAACTTCTGCCATCTCTTTTTTTATATTAAATGAGATGAAAGAAGAAGCAAGCATCAAATCCCCGGGTACAAAGTTTTTGTTAACTCCGCCGGCAGCATTGGTCAATATTATTTTCTTTGCACCAATTTGTGAAGCAATATGAACGGGAAGAAGACAGTCCGATAATCTGTAGCCTTCGTAAAAATGGAGCCTGCCCTGGACCACTAAAATCTTTTTATTATGGATCTCCATAAAATGAAGATATCCTTTGTGGCCTTCAACGGTTGATGATGGATAACCAGGGAGATCTTTTGTAGGAATTGTAAATTTATTTTTAATATTATCTGCAAAGCTGCCCAGACCACTGCCAAGAACGATGCAAATTTCAGGTGTGAACGGCATTTGACTATTAATACTTTCAACAATCTTTTTGTATTTATCTTTCAGGTTTAACATCAGATTAAAATTCCTGCAAGAGTAGCTGTTAATAAATTAGCCAGAGTGCCACCAATTACAGCTTTAAGTCCGAGTTCAGCAAGATCACTTCTACGTGAAGGAGCCAGAGGTGAAATTCCTCCGATTTGAATAGCAATCGAACTGAAGTTTGCAAAGCCGCATAATGCGTATGTTGCCATGAACATTGCCTTTTCGTTTGTAAATATGTTCGATTGAATTAGCGTGCTCATATCGAGATATGCAACGAACTCGTTCAGGACGATTTTAGTTCCAATTAAACTTCCAAAATGGAATGCGCTTTCCCAGGGTACTCCAATGCCGTATGCCAGAAACTGCAAAAGAGAGCCAAATATAAATTGTAGACTTAATTTTGCTTCGAATTTATTATAAAGAAACGAATTGATTCCCGAAAAGTCCCCCAGCCAGGCGAGGAAATAATTAATCATTGCTATCAAGGCAATAAAAGCAATTAACATAGCGGCTACATTCAAAGCCAGGGTCATTCCTTCGGAAGCTCCTGCTGCCGCAGCTTCAATTAGATTCGAAGCAGATTTTTCGACTTTAACTTTCACTTTACCTTTTGTTTCTGGTTCGCCGGTTTCAGGGAAAATTATTTTTGAAATCAACAATGCAGCCGGTGCTGCCATTACGCTGGCTCCCAATAAATGCGTTGCAAAAATCAATTGTGCTTCTTCAAGAGGAATATTGTGTGTTTTTGAAAAAGCCATCCCTAAGATCTGGATATATGCTGCCATTACTCCGCCTGCAATTGTAGCCATGCCGCCGACCATAATTGTCAAAAGTTCGCTCTTGGTCATTCCTTTCAAATAGGGTTTTATCATCAGGGGCGCTTCTGTTTGACCAACAAAAATATTAGCAGTGCAGGATAATGATTCGGCTCCGCTTGTTCCCATAACCTTTGCCATTACCCATGCCATCCCTTCGACAATCTTTTGCATTATGCCAAGATAATAAAGCACCGACATTAAACTGGCGAAGAAAATAATTGTAGGTAATACCTGAAAAGCAAAGAATACACCCATACTTTCATCGTTGCCGGGACCTAATCCGAGATTACCGAACACGAATTTTGCGCCTTCGGTAGTGAAGTTAAGAATCAGTACAAAAAAACTGCTGACAAATCTGAAAAATTCTTTTGGCCAGCCGAGTGGTGAGAAATAGGTACCAAGTATTTCTCCTTTAAGAATCAAAATTGCAAATATGATCTGGATTAATAAACCCGAAATAACTAATCGCCAGTTTACACGCGATTTGTTGTTTGAAATCAGGAATGCAATTCCGATTAATAAAAATATGCCTGTAATTCCCCTGAAAAGTGAAATCAGATCCATCTTTAATCCGGTATATAGTGACATTTACGACATCGAGCTTCATAACTATCCGAAGCTCCAACGAGTACTCTTTCGGTTGAAGAAATCTTTCTTTGAGTCCTGTCTGCAATATTTCCACAGACAACACATATTGCTAAAGTTTTTGTAATAAATTCAGCTGTTGCAAGCAATTGCGGAATTGGTTCGAACGGAACTCCCCTGTAATCCTGATCGAGTCCGGCAACAATTACTCTTTTGCCTTCGTCGGCGAGTTTATTGCAAACATCGACCAGTTTCAAATCAAAGAATTGAGCTTCGTCAATTCCTATGACCTGAGCATCTTCCACATATTCCAGAATTTCTTCTGCATTGTTAACTAAAATTGAGGGAAGCGACTGTTCGTTATGAGAAACTATTTCTGTACTGGAATAACGGGTGTCGATTTTGGGCTTGAAAATTTTAACCTTCTGCCTGGCAATGATTGCTCTTTTTAACCTACGTATTAATTCTTCAGTTTTGCCGCTGAACATACAGCCTGCAATTACTTCAATCCAGCCAGTGCCCAATGGATGAAAATGCGTTACTGGTTCCATATTATATCAAATTTTCTTTATCGAATGAGAAAGGAAGTAATTCTTCAAGGGTCATTTCTTTAACTTCGCCTTTTTTATTGCTCATAATAACTAGCAGGTCTTTGCCACATAATTCGGAAAGCACCTGTCGACAAGCACCGCAAGGCGGGGTAAAATTTCCAGAATCACTAACAATAGCAATTGCGTCAAATTCTTTTTGACCGTCGAGCACTGCATTAAATGCTGCCGTTCTTTCGGCACATATTGTCAATCCATATGATGAATTCTCGATATTAGCACCCAGGTAAATTCTCCCGCTTTTTGTAATTAATGCAGCACCTACATGAAAATTAGAATAGGGGGCATAAGCTTTTTGCGCTGCTTCAACTGCCCTTGAGATTAATTCATTTTTATTCAACATGATAACCAATTTTTATACGAAAAATAATTGAATCAGACTAACTAAACCAAAAAAAATTATTCCTCTTCTATCAGCCATTGAACGGCAAGATTTTCTCCCACACCGTCGATAAATCTGGAAGGCTTTGCAAATGTTATTCCTTGAAATCGATCGAATATATTCATAGGATAACAAACAAATAAATTTTGTTTGGCACGTGTTGAAGCCACATACATCAGCCTTCGTTCTTCTTCCAGAGATTCGAGCTTGTCGAACGACTGCGTTGATGGGAAAAATCCATCTGCTGCGTGAATTATAAAGACTGTATGCCATTCAAGTCCCTTGGCCGAATGGATGGTTGATAAAGTAAGAATTTCTTTTTCTTTATCCGTTGCTTCAATATCGACTACTGAATCCTGAGGCGGCTCAAGCGCCATGTCGGTCAAAAAACTTTCAAGACTCCTGTAGTTCTCAGCAATATTTATGAATATATCCAGGTCTTTTTTCCGTTTGTTCCAGTCGTCATATTTTTCGATAAATAAATTATGATAGTATTTCATGGCTATTTCAGCTTTGTCGGCTGGCAGAATATTTTTCGTGTGAATTTCGTGCAAAACACTGAAAAGATTATAAATCTTGTCATTATAGCTTGCGCTCAAAGTTTTATCAGGATTAATTTTGATTGTCAGAATTCCTTTTGCAAGTTTATCCATTATTTCCCTTGCTTTTTTGGGACCGATACCTTCATGTAGAAGGAGAACTCGATACCAGCTTACGAAATCAAGTGGATTAGAAGCAATCCTTAAAAATGCAAGCAGGTCTTTAATGTGAGCTGCTTCAATGAACTTCATACCACCAAATTTTACGTATGGGATATTAGCTTTGTTCAATTCAATTTCAAGGTCGAATGAATGATACGAAGAACGGAACAAAACCGCCATATCATTTAATGGTACATTTTCTTCGCGTAATTCAAGAATTTTTTCTATGATAAATCGAGATTGCATATTTTCATTTGCAGCACAAATTATTCCGGGTAACTCACCGCCACTTTTTCTGCTGTAAAGATGTTTCGGATATTTTTCAATTGCATGTTCTATGATGTAATTTGAAAAGTCGAGAATTTCCTGTGTGCTGCGATAGTTTTCTTCAAGTGTGATAATTTTTACATCTTTAAACAGTTTTGGAAATTCCATTATATTTTTGAACGTGGCACCGCGAAATGAATAAATCGATTGAGAATCGTCACCAACAACCATAATATTTTCGTTAACCTGACCGAGTCCCTTTATTATCTCTGCCTGTAAATGATTCGTATCCTGGTATTCGTCAACCATAACGAACTTAATTGTATTGAGGAATGATTTTGCAGCGGGACTTAAATCGAACAAAAAGTTTTTCAGATAAATCAATAAATCGTCGTAATCGAGGAGATTATTTTGTCTTTTATAGGAATCGTAGACTTTTTTAATATCGATAAATTTATCGGTATATTCGAGGAAATGAGGATATTCCTCTTCAATCAATTTTTCGATTGATTTGCCTGTGTTGACAGAAAGACTGAGAATTTTATAAATAGTCTGTTTATTCGGGAATCTCTTTTTGTCTTTGGTTGGATTGAGTTCGCTTCTGATTAAATTTATTACGTCTTCGCTGTCGCCCTGATCGAGTATGGTAAATTGGTTGTCCAGATTAACTGCTTTAGCATATTTACGAAGTGTAATATTTGCAAAAGAATGGAAGGTGCCACCGTTTACTTTCGAGCATCGATTATCGAGGAGCATAGCAGCTCTGTCGAGCATCTCCTTTGCAGCTTTGCGTGTAAAGGTCAAAAGTAGTATGGATGATGGATCATAGCCCAATTCTGTAAGTCGAGCCACACGATAGACAAGTGTACGGGTTTTACCGCTACCGGCGCCTGCAATAACAAGATAGTTGCCTTCAACAGCTGCAACTGCTTCGTATTGAGAAGGATTTAATTCTTCTCGGTAATTAATACTAAATCGGGATTCGTCGGTAACATCCTGTTTATTAATTCTCTTAAGTATGTATTTTTTAGCCATTATTTCCGGAAAGCTTTCGGTTTATTCAGAATTTCGGATATCAAAATGAGTTCTCGTATTGTTTTGGGATCCTTCATTTTTTTACGAATTGAATCTGCCTTAGTTTTAGTAGTTTTTTCCTGATATGGTTTACTTAATTTTTTTACTGGAGATTTAGCTATAGTTTCTTTCTGGATTGTACTTTCAGATTTTTTGATATTAATAAACTCTTCTTCGGGATTCCAGGAAAAGGTATTCTCATTTTGAGTTTTCTTTGGCATTTTTGTGCCAAATAAATCCTCAAATAAATCGGGGGAAGAAGAACTTTCTCCTCCCGTACTTGAATTTTCCTCTTTTTTCCTTGCAGCAAATATCGAACTGACAAGTGAATAAATGAGAAAAAGCACAATCAATATTTCAAATAAGCTGTCCATTATGATTGGTCTTTATTTTTATCTTTGCTTTCTTCTGGTTTGGCAATCGAAGCTCTCATTTCCGTGTCAGCTTGAATATTTTTTATGTTGTAATAGTCAAGCACGCCGAGATTGCCTTTTCTGAAAGCATCGGCTATTGCCTTTGGAATTTCTGCTTCTGCTTCGACAACCTTAGCACGCATACGTGCAACTTCGGCTGTCATTTCCTGCTCAAGAGCAACTGCAGCTGCACGTCTTTCTTCGGCTTTTGCGCGAGCAACTTTCAAATCGGCTTCCGCCTGGTCTGCCTGTAAAATTGCGCCAATATTAGTACCAACATCAACATCGGCAATATCGATTGACAAAATTTCAAATGCAGTGCCTGCATCGAGTCCTTTGGAAAGAACTACTTTCGAAATACTATCGGGATTTTCCAGAACTTCTTTGTGAGAATTACTGGAACCGATAGTAGAAACTATCCCTTCTCCTACACGTGCTAAAATTGTAGCTTCGCCAGCTCCGCCTACAAGTCGTTCGAGATTCGTTCTTACGGTTATTCTGGCTATAGCCTTCAATTGAATTCCATCTTTGGCAACTGCTGCTACAAGAGGGGTTTCAATTACTTTCGGATTTACCGACATTTTCACTGCTTCGAGAACGTCTCTTCCTGCCAGGTCGATTGCAGCGGCTTTTTCAAAACCGAGGTCAAGATTTGCCTTGTTTGCCGAAATCAGTGCATTTACAACTTTAGTAACATTTCCACCTGCTAAATAATGAGCTTCAAGAAGTGATATATCGAGGTCAATTCCCGCTTTTGTAGCCGATATAAGGTTCCTGATGATTACCTGCGGAGAAACTTTCCTTAATCGCATTCCAATCAAATCCCTGAAAATCTTTACTTTAACACCCGAAAAATATGCAGTTATGTAAAGTCCGATAGGAACGAAATAGAAAAATACCATAAGGAAAAGAACAATCGCTATAATTATAATTATTGATACCCCCGTTAAAGCTTCCATTTTTACTCCAAATTATTTTAATCCCCTTACAAAATATAAATTCAATCCGACTATTACAATTCATGCTGGGTGAAATCGTAATTAAAAAAGAATAATTTGTATTACCTTGCTAAGTGAATTTTCAATATTTATATTTAAGAAACCATTTGAGACGATTTAGTGTTTAAGACTGAAAGAAAAAGAGAGGATATCTATGGAAGGAAATTTTTCTGAAAGGGTACAGGAAGTAATTCGATTAAGTCGAGAAGAAGCACTTAGACTGGGTCATGATTACATCGGTACGGAACACCTGCTTCTGGGCATTATTCGTGAAGGAGAGGGTGTAGCTGTTAAAATATTGAGAAACCTTGGCGTAGATCTGGTTAAATTAAAAAAAGCAATCGAAGATACAGTAAGAACATCGGGTGGTACCCTGACAATTGGCAATATTCCGCTTACCAAGCAAGCCGAAAAAGTTTTGAAAATTACGCAGATTGAATCCAAGATTTATAAATCCGACGTAATTGGGACAGAACATATTCTTCTTTCACTTCTGAGAGACGAAGACAATATTGCTACACAAATTTTGCATCAATTCAATGTTAATTACGACAATGTAAGAGCGGAATTGAATAACATACTTTCGAGCAAAGAAACTCATAAAACTCCTACTTCATTTGCACAACCTTTTACAGCAAAGAAAGTTGAAAAGACCAAGACACCTGTTTTAGACAATTTCGGCAGGGATTTAACAAAACTTGCTCTTGAAGACAAGCTGGATCCGGTTATCGGTAGAGAAAAAGAAATTGAGCGAGTTGCGCAGATATTGAGCAGAAGGAAAAAGAATAATCCGGTTCTGATCGGCGAACCAGGAGTCGGAAAAACAGCTATTGCCGAGGGATTAGCTCTTCGTATCGTTCAAAGAAAAGTACCTCGCATACTCCAGGACAAACGCGTTGTTACACTCGATCTGGCTGGATTAGTAGCCGGTACAAAATACCGCGGTCAGTTCGAAGAAAGAATGAAAGCCTTAATGAACGAACTAGAAAAAGCCGACGACGTAATTTTATTTATCGACGAATTACATACGATAGTTGGCGCAGGTGGTGCCTCCGGATCGCTTGATGCTTCGAATATGTTCAAGCCTGCACTGGCACGCGGCGATATTCAATGCATCGGCGCTACAACTCTTGACGAGTACAGGAAATATATTGAAACCGACGGTGCTCTCGACAGAAGATTCCAGAAAGTTATGGTCGATCCGCCTTCACCTGAAGAGACAATTGAAATTCTTGAAAACATCAAATTCAAATACGAAGAACATCATCACGTACGTTATTCACGCGAAGCTATCGAAGCTGCAGTACGTCTCAGTGAACGTTATATAACAGACAGACACTTACCTGATAAAGCCATCGATGTAATTGACGAGGCAGGGTCGCGTGTTCATATGGGTAATTTCACTGTTTCCGAAGAAATTTTGCGACTTGAAGAAGAAATTGAAAAAGTAAAATTACAGAAAATTCAAGTGGTCAAGCAGCAGGATTACGAAGAGGCAGCTCGATTACGAGATAAAGAACGCCAGTTGCAGTCCGACCTTGAAATTGCTAAACGAGAATGGGAAGCTAAAACTCAGGATATGATTTACGACGTTACGGAAGAAGATATTGCAACTGTTGTATCGATGATGACCGGCATTCCAACTACAAGAGTTGCACAAGCTGAAAGCGTAAAACTTCTTAAGATGGAAGAAGCTCTAAAACAAAGAATTGTAGGGCAGGACGAAGCCGTTTCAAAACTTGCCAAAGCAATTCGCAGGACCAGAGCAGGACTTAAAAGTGCTAATAGACCGATCGGTACATTTATTTTCCTAGGACCAACAGGCGTTGGTAAAACTGAATTAGCTAAAGAACTTGCTCGTTACCTTTTCGATACTGAAGATGCCCTTATAAGAATTGATATGAGCGAGTATATGGAAAAATTCTCCGTATCCAGATTGGTCGGGGCTCCTCCTGGATATGTTGGATACGAAGAAGGCGGTCAATTAACCGAACGCGTCAGAAGGAAACCGTATTCCGTTGTACTTTTCGACGAAATTGAAAAAGCTCATCCTGACGTCTTTAATATTCTTTTGCAAGTTCTTGACGATGGAGTCTTGACCGACAGTCTCGGCCGAAGAGTCGACTTTAAAAATACAATAATCATTATGACTTCAAATGTTGGTACGAAAGATATTAAAGTTACCGGCGGATTTGGTTTTGGCGATGTTTCAGAAACCGATGCTTATACCAAATTAAAAAATACTGTTGAAGATGCAATGAAGAAACTCTTCAATCCCGAATTTCTAAACAGGATTGATGAGACCATTGTCTTTAGAAGTCTCGATAAAGAAGACATCAAACAAATTATCAACATCGAAATGAAAGACCTGGTTAAAAATATCCAGGAAAACAAGATGGATATCGAATTGCACAAATCTGCAATTGAATTTCTTTCCGAAAAAGGGTACGATCCTAAATACGGTGCAAGACCTTTGAAACGAGCTATTCAAAAGTATATCGAAGATCCGCTGGCAGAAGAATTACTATTAGGCCATTTCAAAGAAGGCGATAAGATTATTGTAAAACATAAAAAGAATACCGATGAACTTTATTTTGTACCCGAAAAAAAATCATCTGAAGAAAATGAAGAAATTCAGGACAAAGCAGACGATGATATAAAAAATCCGGATAAACAAGAAGAAAACAGCGAACAAGAAAACACTATTAATGAATAAACTCGACGAGAAAGCAATTTTCGAAAGACTGCCCTCTATAGAAGGGTGGTCTTTTAATAATAATAAGTTGATACGTAATTTCAAACTCGATTCATTCTCAGATGCAGTTGCTTTCGTTGTTAAGATTGCCATCGAAGCCGAAAAAATTGACCACCATCCCGACATCAGAATATACGGATGGAATAATGTAGAAGTGACATTACAAACCCACAGCGTTAACGGCATTACTGAAAATGACTTTAAACTTGCAAATTCAATAAATCTACTGCAATCTCATGGATAAAAAGGAAATTCTCGATATTTTTTTGAAAACAGAAGCTCTCCTCGAAGGTCATTTCTTATTGACTTCTGGTAGACATAGCAATCAATATTTTCAATGCGCACTTGTACTTCAATATCCAGAATACAATTCATTAATCTCTGGAATGATTGCAGATTTTTTTAAAGATTACGAAATCGATATCGTAATTTCACCGGCAATCGGCGGAATTGTTGTAGGGCAGGAAGTTGCGAGGCAATTGAATAAGAAATCGATATTTGCCGAACGCGAGGAGAAATCTCTCACACTCAGAAGAGGCTTCAACATTGAAGCAGGTAAGAGATACCTGGTATGCGAAGACGTGGTTACAACCGGAGGTTCTGTTTTCGAGGTAATGGAAATTGTTAGAAAAGGAGGCGGCATCGTAGCTGGAGTTGGCTTTATAGTAGACAGGAGTAACAATCAAGTTAACTTTGGTGTACCTCAATTCAGTACATTACAACTTGAGGTTAAATCTTATCTTCCTGAGGATTGCCCACTTTGTAATGAAAATAAAATACCTCTCGTAAAACCAGGTTCCAGAAAAATTAAATAATAATATGAGAAAAATTACTTTTTTCATTTTTGTATTCTATGTATCACTATATCCTCAAGTGGAATTCAACAAATATTTTCTGGATAAAACATTACGAATTGATTTTTATGAAACAGGCGATAAAAATAATGAGATAATTTCAATTAACAGATTAATTGAAGAGAAGTATTGGGGTGGTTCAGACGTCAACTTAATTGATACGTTTTTTTATGGAAATTATTTCTTCAAAGTTTATGATTTACACTCCAACAAATTGATCTATTCACGAGGCTTTTCAACCTTGTTTCAAGAATGGCAAACCACTGACGAAGCCGATACTGTCGTCAAAACATTCACGTGCTCTGTGACCTTTCCATATCCTAAGTCAAAGGTTAGAATCGAAATCGATAAGAGGGACCGAAATGGTAAGTTCGTAAATAAATTTACTTATACAATCGATCCGAATAATTATTTTATAATTAAAGAGCAATCGAAAAAATATGAAGCTTTCAAAGTCCATTATAGCGGAGATCATCACAAAAAACTTGATATAGTGATCGTCCCCGAAGGCTACACGAAAGAGGAAATGGAAAAATTTCATAATGATTGTGATCGATTTGCCGAATATCTTTTTGAATTCTCACCATTTTCTGAATCAAGAGAAAAAATCAACATTTGGGGAATTGAAGCCCCTTCAGAAGAAACCGGCACTGATATTCCTGCAGAAAATATCTGGAAAAATACTCTTGTTAATTCCAGATTTTATACCTTTGATAGTGAGCGATATTTAATGACTGAAGATTATTACAGTGTAAGAGACGTTGCATCAAATGCTCCATACGATCAGATATTTATTTTAGTCAATACGAGCAAATATGGCGGCGGGGCAATTTATAATTTTTATAACGTTACAGCTTCCGACAATCGATTGTCTAAATTGATTTTTGTACATGAATTTGGTCACGGATTAGCAGGACTTGCCGACGAGTATGCAGACACTACAACGTATAATGAATTTTATAATCTTGCCATTGAGCCGTGGGAACCAAATATTACGACACTTGTAAATTTTGATTCCAAATGGAAATCATTAATCGACGAAAATACACCTGTTCCGACACCTAACGATTCAATCTACGCCAACAAAATTGGTGTGTTTGAGGGTGGGGGTTATGTTTCAAAAGGAGTCTACAGGCCTACACTCAACAGTTTGATGAGGTCGTTCAGTTCAAGTGAATTTAATGAAGTGTGCCGAAAAGCAATTATTAAAGTAATTAATTTTTATTCTGAATAATGGATCAGAAAAAACTAATAAAGACTTTTGACACAATTGCTTCGGGAAATTTTAAAACAGATACCGAACTGCTTAAATATGTTCTCGAAGAGATAGTAAGTAAAGAACAATTTAACTTAAACGGCGGAAGACTCTGGAAACTCGATGCCTCGTCGGCTGCTTATAAATTGGTATTGCAAATCGGAAATTTGACCAAGATCCCCGAAAATTATATGCTATCGATAGCAGAAAATCCGATTCTGGAAAAGATTGCACAGGAACGCACAATCTTAGCAGATGAAACCGACATGACTTTGCTTTCGAAAGGAATTTTTAGGTATTCCGCTTCGGGTGTCGGTAAGAAAATTAATGTGAATGGTAAAAAGTATTACGAATATCTGCTCGCTGTTAACAGTGAACAGATTGGTGTAGAATTACGCGACACATTAAATGCGCTGGCCACCGTATTAACTTCAAAATTACGTGAAAGATATCTTACAGCAATCAGGAAAAATCTGATAAAAGACATCGACAAAGCAAAAGAGTTACAAAGGAGTATTCTTCCGGAGCATCAATACAATTTTCATTTTTATGAAATATTTGGAGTTACAATTCCCGCGGAAATAGTAGCCGGTGATTTCTATGATTATTTAAAAATTGGTGAAGACGAAGAGAGGCTTGGCATAGTTGTGGGTGACGCAGCTTCGAAGGGGCTTGCAGCTGCAGCCGAAGCAATGTATATTTCCGGTGCAGTTCGAATGGCTTCCACTTTTCAGGTAAAAATTTCGCCGATGATGTACAGACTAAATCAACTTGTCAATAAAATATTCAGCGACGATAAATTCGTCTCGCTCTTTTATTGCGAATTGTCCGTCGACAAAAAAGGACTTTGTCTTTATTCCAATGCAGGGCATAATCCTCCTTTATTCTACAAAAAGAGCACGAATTCATTTATTAAATTATCTCCGACAGGTCCGCTGCTCGGTCCAGCTCCCAATTCTAAATATGAAACCGATAGTATTAATTTCGACAAAAATGACCTGCTTGTTATTTATACAGACGGTGTTACGGAAGCAGCCAACAATAAATACGAATTTTATGGAGAATCGAGACTATCAGGTATAATCAAAAAGAACTCGAATCTTACTGCAAGAGATGTAGCCTATGCAATTCTTGATGATGTAACAAAATTTTCTACAGGTGAAAGCAAGTATCAGGACGATAAAACCATCGTTGTAATAAAAAGGAATGAATGATGGATTTAGTAGAAAAAATTTTTAACGCGGGAGTGGTTGGGGCTGGTGGCGGAGGTTTCCCTTCCCACATAAAGGCAAGATCCAGAGTAGAATTTTTATTGGCTAACGGTGCTGAATGCGAACCGTTAATTCACAAAGATTACGAACTAATGGTTCATTTCCCCGAAAAAATTATAGAAGGAATTGAGCAGCTTGCAAAACATGTCGAAGCAAAAAAAACTTTTATTGGCATAAAAGAAAAAAATAAAAAAGCTATTGACTCGATTGCCGATTCGATTAAAGACCCAACGATAAATCTTTCTCTCCTGGGCGATTTTTATCCTTCCGGTGATGAATACGAACTCGTTTATGCAGCAACAAACAGATTAATTCCTCCGCATGGCTTACCTTTAGATGTGGGCTGTCTGGTCAATAATGTTGAAACTCTATATAACATATCAAATGCGGTAGAAGATATTCCAGTTACACTTAAATTCCTTTCTGTAACGGGTGCTGTAAAAAATCCGAAATCTTTTTTCGTACCGGTAGGAACGAGTTTCAAAGAATTGATAGAACTTGCTGGCGGAACAACGCTGGATGATTACGGTATTTTTGTCAGTGGAATTTTGATGGGAAAGTTAACATTTGACTTAGATGAGCCGGTAACCAAAACAACAGCGGGAATAATTATACTTCCCCAAAATCATTATTTGATAAAAAGGATGGAACGCCCAATTCACGATATGAACAGAATCGGAAAATCTGCCTGCGATCAATGTAGTTACTGCACTGAATTCTGCCCCCGTTATTTTCTGGGATACGACGTTCAACCTCATAAAGTAATGCGTTCTCTGGCTTTCACAACAACAGGAGAAAGTGTTTGGAATCAATATGCCGACCTGTGTTGTTCGTGCGGGCTCTGCTCGCTTTACGCTTGCCCTGAAGATCTCTATCCTCGTGAAGCTTGCAATCAGGGGAAAGAATATTTAAGAAAAAATGGCATCAGATATAATCAAACAAAAGAAGTCAAAGTTCATCCTATGAAAGAAGGCAGAAGAGTGCCTCTTAAAATGTTAATGAAAAAACTACAACTTACAGATTATGACAGACCGACACCATTTGAAGAAATTAAATATACTCCCAAACGTGTAAAATTATTACTTAAGCAACATGCAGGTCAGGCTGCTAGACCAGTAGTTAAATTAAACCAAGAAGTAACCAGAGGTGAACTGATTGCCGATATCGAACCCGATAAAGTTGGGGCAAAGATTCATGCTTCGATTGATGGTGTGATAAAAGAAATTACAGATAATTTTATAATAATTGAAAAGGGAATATAATGAACTCACTGGGATTAGTTGAAATGACGAGTATTGCAGCGGGGATGCAAGCTGCAGATATAATGCTAAAAACTTCGAACGTAGAATTGATATTATCACGCACAATTTGCTCGGGAAAGTATATGGTACTTATTGGTGGAGAGGTAGCAGAAGTTGAAACCGCTGTAGAAAACGCAGTCAATCAATTATCTTTCGGAATAATTGATACATTTGTTATACCGAATGTTCATAAAGATATTTTCCCTGCACTGGCCGGGCATTCTAATGTTGAAATGCTTGAAGCACTCGGAATTATTGAATCGTTCTCAGTTGCATCTTTAATTGAAGGAGCCGATGCAGCAGTTAAAGCCGCAAGCGTAAAACTGATTGAAATTCGACTTGCCATGGCACTCGGTGGAAAAGCATTTTGTACTTTAACGGGCGAAGTTGCCGCAGTTCAGAGTGCAGTCGATGCAGGTGCAAAGGTAATAGCTGATAGAGGATTGCTCGTCAATAAAGTTGTTATTCCCAGACCACGCAAAGAATTACTTAGTGAGATGATATGATTACTCGTATTGTTTTGGTACTACACAAATGAAGACAAAATTTGTATTCTCTGAGATGTTTTTGTATTGGTGGTATTCATTTGGAAGTACCAGCGCAAAGTCGCCCTCTTTTAATGTGTGCTCGTGCCCTTCCTTATCCACCAGAACACCGTATCCTTCAATTACATAATTCAACTGTTCATAATCGTGGCTATGGTAGGGAGTATATCCGCTTGGTTCAAGTGTAAAAACACGCATCGAATATGCTGGTGTGCCGTCGGCCGAAGAAATTGGAATTTGTTTGTGTACTTTATATGCGCCTGCCATTTCAATCAGGCGATCTTCCATTTCTTTTATATTAATTATTTTCATAATATCTCCTAAATCTCACTTTAATTATATAATTTAAATATAAAAATATCAATAAAATATGAACCTCTCAGATAAATACGGCAAATGGGCAATTGTAACAGGTGCTTCTTCTGGAATAGGAAAAGAATTCGCATTTTATCTTGCAAAAGAAAAAATGAATTTAATTTTGATATCACGTAGAAGTAAGGAAAAACTCGCAAAACATTTAAGAGATCAGTACGGTACGGAGATAATTACACTCGATCTAGACCTGAGCGTACCTGAAAATTTAGAAATTGTTAAAAAAGAAATTGAAGTACGGGATATCGGTATTTTAATAAATAATGCTGGTTTCGGAAAGGCGGGCAATTTTATGAAAAACGATATTGGTACATATATAGAAATGATTAATTTGAATTGCACTGCACCTGTTTACTTGACTCACATTGCGCTTGATAAAATGTTGAAGAAAAAAAGAGGCGCCATAATATTTTTAGGAAGTCTGGTAGCTTATCAACCTACACCGTATATGTCAGTTTACTCGGCTACAAAATCGTTCGATTTGACATTTGGATTGACTCTCTACAGCGAATTAAAAAAAGAGGGGATCGATATTCTTGTTATAAATCCTGGTTCTACTAAAACAGAGTTTCATCAAGTTGCCGGCTCCAGTGGAGGATTTATTCAAAGAGGAGCCGACGAAGTTGTAAGAACTGCAATGAAATCTTTGGGTAAAAAGCCGACTGTTCTTGATGGTATAATTAATAAAATATTAGCTACTGCCGGGAGAATAATTCCTGTTAAATTATCTTTATCAATTGCGGAAAAAATTGCCCGCTCAATTTATGTGAAAAATTAGAATCTGATTTTTTGTACGTCTTCGAGTCTGATGGTTTTGAGGTCGTCGTCGGATGGATTAATTAAAGATGCGATCCTGTTCTCTTGATTGCTGATTGCTGAATAAAGAACGTTTCGTGCTGTCATAGCATTTCTAAAATTGACGTCTCGTTTTTCATAAAGATCGTTGAAAATTTCAAGCAACATTTGAAGTGCTCCCTCGTCGAGCGAGTAACCATGTTTATCTGCGATGTAATATGCTATCGTTAAAAGTTGTCGTGGAGTATAATCTTCGAAATAGAGCACCTGTGCAAAATAGTCGGATAAATTGGGATTTTTCTCTATGACAGAAGTTGCATCGTCAAAATTATCCGCCAATATTACAACGAACTTATTCTTATGAAAATTTATTCCTTTAAGAATTGCATCGAAAGCTTCTTTGCCAAAATCTTCGGTAAAGAGCTTCGAGAAATTATCAATCATTAATATACCACCGAGTGAATCTTTAATTAATTCCTCAGCTCGCAATTGAGTTGAATCCTGAAAATTTCTAACAAGGTCTGCTCGTTCAACTTTAATTAGGTGTCCTTTTGAAAGAATACCGAGTTCACGTAATATATTGCCGAGCAATTTTGCCACTGTGGTTTTTCCCGTTCCGTCGTTGCCGATAAAAATTGCATTCATATTTTTTTCAATAACATGGAGACCCTTTTCACGTTTAAGTTGTGCAATTTTTGAACCGCTTATTAATTTCAGTATCCCTTCTTTTACTTTTTCGAGACCAACAAGTGAATTGAGTTCATCCATATATTCTTGAAGTTTCAGGGGATCACCTTTAACTCTGTATTCACTGGCGTTATATGTAATTCCAGTAACTTCATTTATATCTTCCAGAATTATAGTATTCATAATATCTTCCGTGCGATCTTTCGAATCGAGGTCTGCAATTCTTAGTAAAAGTTTCTTTTTTAATCTTTCGAGTAGATTCCGAACTATACGTGCGTTGCCGAATTTTTTATCGCGATGTACATATAGTTCTTTAAAATAACTTAAAAGAGCTTCTTCGGCATCTGAAGCAAGTTTTTTATTTTCATTCGAAAGAGCACGTTTAATGATTTCCATCATTTCATCAGGAGTGTAGTCTTCAAAGACAATTGATTTAGTAAATCGTGATTCGAGACCGGGATTGCTGTAGATAAATTGTTTCATCTCCTCGGTATAACCGGCAGCAATCACAATAAATTTGCCTCGGTCGTCTTCCATTCTTTTTAAAAGGATATCGATAGCTTCTCTACCGAAATCGGAATTGCCTCCGCCCGTTTTTGTCAATGAGTATGCTTCGTCGATAAATAAAGTTCCGCCGATGGACTTATCGATAACTGCTTTGGTCTTTTCGGCAGTTTGTCCTACATAACCTGCTACCAATCCCTGCCGATCCGTTTCTACCAGATGACCTTTACTCAAAATGCCGAGGGCTGAAAATATTTTACTGAATAAACGCGCAACTGTGGTTTTACCTGTGCCGGGATTACCTAAAAACAGATAATGGTCAGAAAATTTTTCGGTTAAATTTTCACCTTCCTCAGCGAAGAAACGAGCAAGTTTGACCAGCTCATTTATTTCTTTCTTAACACCTGCAAGTCCTACAAGATTATCCAATTCATTAAGAGCTTCAGCTAAAAGCTCTTCATTAATAGGTGTTTTATATGTTTTACCTGCTACCGGTTTAAATACATTTTCGAGGTCGCTCTTTGTTATAGTGGTCAATATTTCTTTGCTTCTAGCAGAATCGGGTAACGATAATATTCTTTTGCTTAAGTTTAGTTTTGATTCATCCAGAATTTTTTTAATAAGTCGCGCATTGCCGAACGATTTATCCCTCTTTCTGTAAAGATTAATAAGTTCTTTTTTAAGGTAATCTTCAGCATCTTTGTCAAGTCTGTAATCTTCAGATTTAGCAGATTTTTTGAAAATATCAACAAGTTCATCAGGTGTATAGTCTTCAAAAATAAAAGTATGTGTGAATCTCGATTTAAGTCCGGGATTAGATTCGAGGAAATTATTCATTTCGTCTGGATATCCTGCTGCGATAACAACAAATTCCCCTTTTTTGTCTTCCATTCTTTTCAATAAAATATCGATCGCTTCCTGTCCGAAATCCTGAGTGCTACTACTTTTTTTGCTAAGAGTATATGCTTCGTCGATAAAAAGAACGCCGCCCAGTGCATCTTGTATAACTTTTTCTGTCTTTTGAGCCGTCTCACCTATATACTGTCCTACCAGTGCTGCTCGATCGACTTCAACGACATGGCCAGAGGGTAGTATACCCATTGCTTTTAAAATATTACCGATCAAACGAGCAATTGTAGTTTTACCTGTACCTGGATTTCCAAGAAAAATGGCATTAATAGCTATCTTTTCTTCTGATTTTAATCCGTACTTTTTTCTTTCCTTAATGAATTCAAGATATGTTACAAAGTCGCGAACAGTTTGTTTGATTGTTTTCAGTCCTATAAAAGAATCGAGTTCACCAAGCAACTCCTCGAGGGATTTATCGTCAGGAGGTCTGGTGTAATTTTGGGAATCTCTGGTTTTTAGAATTCTTTTTTCTTCGTGTTTTTCGTCTTTTTCTTTTATGCGAAATTCGTTTATGCCGAAATATTTTTCACCAACCTTAAATTCATTTACGTATAACTCTAATTTGCCCTGACCTTTCTTCCAGAATCCTGGTAATTCAGAACCAATGTTTTGAGTGAATATAACCGAGTCCCATTCTTTTGGAACGTTCAATTTAAAGTTTGCAGTGCCAACTTCTATATCGTCGATGTATGATATAATTTTGCAATTATATTCGCGGTCGTTTTTATTGAATTCAGGATTGTCAAAAATTACTTCCACGCTAATCCAGCTGCTATTTTTGTCGATTTGTTTGTAGTATTCGCGTGCTCTGGTCTTTGATTCACGTTCCGGATCGAAAATTTTTATTGAGATCAACTTAATATGCTCATTGGGATAAAGGAGGGTGCTACTTTTAAATTGAGAAGGCTTTTCGTCTGTTTTCGATAAATCAGGCAAAATAAATTTGCTTTCTTTAGTTCGACTGATCGATTTATCTTCTTCATCAGTTTCCATCTCTCTAAATTTTAGCAGGGAATTATAGATAAAATTAAACTTTTTGTTCTGAGCAAATTTTACTTTAACCTCTTCAGCTTTACGATAAGCTGGGAGATATTGAAAAAGATAAAACATCGATTCGATATTGAGTAGCTCGGTTTCGTCGCGGTAATACTCGGAATACTGGAGTAACTTTTCTGATACTAACAACGCAAACCAGTATTCTTTTTTATTCAAAGCGTCGGTAGCAAGTCCCAGTAATCTTTCGGAATCTTTTTTACCAAGATTTTTATTTATTTCGGAGATTTGAATAGCCTGTTGAAGAAGCAATTTCAAGTCATTTAGCTTTTCGTTTCCTTCAACTGTCAATAAGGGAGAACTAGTTAATAAATTGAGAGCTTCTCGATATTTTTTTAAACCTGCCAAAGCTCGTATTTTTGTAATCAGCGTCCATTTTAATAAATTTACTTCGTTTTCAATCGATTTGTTGATATCGGCAAGGGCGCCTTCATAAATACACATACGCGAAAGGAGATAAGCCCTGTGAAAGCGAATTCGGGAAGAGTCGCTATCAAGTTCAACGGCTAAATTCGCATATTCGAGAGCTTTAGTCGGATTTCCATTTTCGAGATACGCCCACGCCAACGATATAATCGCTTCAGGGTCGTTCGGTCGAAGTGAATATAATTTTTCTGCAGCAGTAAGCGCTAAACGATATCTGCCATTCCACAAATGTTCGTATATTTCGGTTTGAAGATTATTTAAATCTTCGTTCATCATAGGGCAGTATGATAAATTGATTTTTTGTTAAATAAAATATAAAAAGTTAAGTGGATTTACTATAATTTAAAAAATTTTTTGCTATATAGAACCATTAAGGATTATACACGTCTTAACAGGCAACAAGCGGAGTTATCATGAAAGCTAAGATTATAATTCTACTTATGCTTGCAATTAATATTGCAGGATGTGGAGTCTGGGGAATAAGGGGCAGCGGAAGTTTAAGGACAGAAATGAGAGAGATAAGAAATTTCCAAAAAATTGAAGTTGGGGGAGCTTACGATATAAAAATAAAATGTGGCGAAAAAGAATCAATAGAAATTACTGCCGAAGAAAATCTTCTACCACTTATTGAAACGAAAGTAAAACAGAACCGACTTATTATTGACACACGCAGAAGCATTTCACCAAGAAAAGAAATAAAAATTGTTGTAACAGTACCTGAATTAAATTATATCGGATGCTCTGGTGCAAATAATATTCGTGTTTATAATGTTGATACAGAAGATTTTGACGTCGAATTGAGCGGAGCTGGAAATATAGAGATGGATGGTAGAGTTAAAACTTTACACGCAGAAATTTCTGGAGCTGGAAATTTTGATGCTAAATCCCTTAAAGCCGAGAATGTTTATATATCTGTCAGCGGTGCGGCAAGCGCAAGAGTATACGCATCAAAATATCTTAACGCATCAGTATCAGGCGTCGGTTCAATTGATTATTATGGCGATCCAGAAAAAACAAAAACGAATGTTTCTGGAATTGGTTCGATCAGCAGGAAATAATTGTTTTCAGGAAATTACTTTTTTATATATTTGCTCTACATCTTCATATAAAATAGAAAGGCAAATATGACAGCAAAAAATCCTTTGGTAAGCATTTTAATGGGAAGCGATTCAGATCTTCCCGTAATGAAAAAAGCTGCCGAAATTTTGGAACAATTTGGCATTTTATATGAAATGAGGATCTTATCAGCTCACAGAGTGCCGAATCATTTGAAGGATTATGTTGAAAAGTTAAGCACAAGGGGCGTTAAAGTAGTAATTGCCGGGGCGGGTTTGGCTGCTCATTTACCAGGCGTAGTTGCTGCCTACACTCATCTGCCCGTCATTGGTGTGCCACTTAAAAGCGGTGCTTTACAGGGAATTGATTCATTACTTTCGATAGTTCAAATGCCAGGTGGAGTGCCTGTAGCCACAGTTGCAATTGATGGTTCAAAGAACGCCGCCCTTCTTGCAATCCAGATTTTAGCCACTTACGATTCAAATCTCTCAGAAAAAATTATTCAATACAAAAAAATGATGGAAGAAGAAGTTCTTAAAAAAGATTCAAGTCTCAATCAGTAAGACTCTCATAAATTTACACTCCTTAGTGCAGGGTTCATAACTTGAACCCTCTCTTTAAAAAATTATTATCTCTCTTAATCATTTTGCACAAAAAAAGAGAAAAATAATAGCATATTAAGACACGATATACTTTATAAATTTAGAATTCATATTTTACTTTTCTCACACTTAGGAAAGTTAAAAGCAAAAAAACGGACACTAACCTCATTTTTTACACATAAATAAGTCATTTCAGTTTTAAATTTTTGGCATATTATCTGTATATAATTAATAACCTAAATAAATAAGAGAAATATAACATGGATGACAATATTTTTCAGAAATATCCGAAAAACGACCGTAGTAATTTAATAGCTATACTGCAGGATATTCAGGAAATTCATGGCTATTTGCCCGAAAAAGAACTACGTAAAGTAGCCGAACACATCGGAATGTCTTTGAGCGGTGTTTACGGTGTTGCCACATTTTACAATCAATTTCGTTTAACACCACTTGGAAAGAATATTATACGAGTTTGTCGGGGAACAGCATGCCATGTTAAAAATTCCGCTAATATTTTAACGGCATTAGAAAACGAACTGGGCATTTGCGCCGGTCAAACTACACGTGATAAATTATTTACACTCGAAACTGTCGCATGTATCGGAGCCTGCAGTATCGCCCCGGTTATTAATATTAACGACGATTATTATGGACGAGTTACTGTAAAAGAAATACCCAAAATTCTCAATAAGTACAAAAAACAAGAACAAGCAGTGAGTATAGAATGAAAAGTTTCATTGAAAAATGCTGCGACCAGTGCTGGCATTCTCCCAGTACACCATGCGAACTTTTTGTAGTCTGCTGCCTGGAAGGACCCCTTTGTCACAAAGACGATAAATGCAAAGAAAAATATAAAAGTCTTAATGAAAAGCTTCGCTACGAATCAACAAAAGTCCCTGTAATATTTATCGGTATGGGCACCTGCGGACTGGCTTCGGGTGCAGATAAAGTAAAAGCTGCAATTGAAGAAGAACTTGCCAATGAAAATATTAAAGCTTTGATAGTACCTACCGGATGCGTTGGATATTGTGCCCGCGAGCCAATAGTCGATATTAAATTACCGGGTGAAGACAGGGTTTCATATTGTGAAATTCAACCCAAAGACGTCAAAGAATTGATAAAAACCACTATAATAGATCGAAAAATTTATAAGAAAAAATTACTCGGTACCTACGGCGAAACCAAAGACAATATTCCAAATATTAATGAAATTCCCTTTTTCAAAAGACAGAAAAAAGTCGTTCTAAAAAATTGCGGCGTCATAAATCCAAATTCAATCGACGAATATATTGCTTCCGGAGGATTTAAAGCCTTAGATAAAGCACTTCGAATTCTCAGTCCTGAAAAAGTTATTGAAGAAATTAAAACCAGTGGACTTAGAGGTAGGGGAGGAGGCGGTTTCCCGACTGGAATTAAATGGGAACTTGCATACAAAAAGAACTCGAATACTAAATATATCATTTGTAATGCGGACGAAGGTGACCCAGGAGCCTTTATGGACAGGTCTGTGCTGGAAAGCGATCCATACAGACTAATTGAAGGAATGATTATAGGAGCATACGCAATCGGTGCTTCTTACGGCTATATCTACTGTCGTGCAGAATATCCGCTTGCAATCGAAAGACTTGAAGAGGCAATTCTTAAATGCAGAGAATACGGTCTGCTCGGTAAAAATATACTTAATAGCGATTTCGATTTTGACCTTAAAATTAAAAAAGGAGCAGGCGCTTTTGTATGCGGTGAAGAAACTGCATTAATTGCTTCGATCGAAGGCAAAAGAGGCATGCCACGTCCCAGACCTCCTTATCCTGCCGATAGTGGTCTATGGGGTAAACCAACAGTGATAAATAACGTAGAAACTTTTGCAAATGTACCTTCAATCATAAACATCGGGTCGGCATGGTTTTCATCCATTGGGACGAAGTCGAGTAAAGGCACAAAAGTATTTGCATTGAGCGGAAAAGTTGTAAATAGCGGTCTGGTAGAAGTTCCAATGGGTATTACTCTGAGAGAGGTAGTCTTCGACATAGGTGGCGGTATTCCGAACAATAAAAAATTCAAAGCAGTACAGATTGGCGGTCCATCGGGTGGATGTTTGCCTGATTCTGTACTCGATACCGAAGTTGATTATGAATCATTAAGAGAAGTTGGTGCTATGATGGGTTCCGGCGGTTTTGTTGTTATGGATGAAGATACGTGTATGGTCGATGTTGCCAAATTCTTCCTAACTTTTATTCAAAATGAATCATGCGGGAAATGTGTACCGTGCCGTGAAGGTACTAAAAGAATGCTTGAAATCATTGAAAGAATTCCAGTCCGATACGGTACAAACGGAGACAAGACAGAACAGCTACAACGTTTCAAAGGGATTATTCATCTTCAGAGACTCGCTAAAGTTATTCAGGATACATCGCTATGCGGATTGGGTCAGAGTGCACCGAATCCAGTATTGTCGGGTCTTCGCTACTTCAGGGAAGAATACGAAGAACATCTGTTCGAAAGAAAGTGCAGTGCTAAAGTATGCAAGGAATTATTAACATACGAGATCGATCCGGATGCATGTAATGGCTGCGGTGTCTGTTTGCGTAAATGTCCCGCTGAAGCAATCATAGGCGAAAAGAAACAGCCGCATCAAATTATTCAGATTAAATGTACCAAGTGCGGTATGTGCTTTGAATCGTGTCGTTTTGACGCAATTAAAGTAAATTAATTTCTAACGGAGTATATTATGATAGAATTAACAATTAACGATATAAAAGTTAAAGCCGAAGAAGGAATGACTATACTCGAAGCAGCTAAATCCGTCGGGATTCATATTCCGACTTTATGCCATATGAAAGATTTATTCCCTTCGGGTGCATGCAGAATTTGCGTTGTAGAAGTGGATGGAATGAGAAATCTTACACCCAGTTGCGCTTTCCCTGTTAAAGAGGGGATGAAAGTTCAGACAAACTCGCCCAGAGTAAGAGTAGCAAGAAAAACAATTATAGAACTATTAATCGAAAATCATCCGCAGGATTGTCTGATTTGTGTTAGAAATAAGAATTGCGAACTCCAGGATTTATCAGAGCGTTACAATATCAGAGAACACAGATACGTAGGCGAAAAGAAAAGCCACGCAATCGATATTTCAAGTCCATCGATGGAACGCGATCCTGCTAAATGTATTTTGTGCGGAAGATGTGTAAGAACATGCAATGAAATCCAGAAAATTGGTGCAATTGATTTTACAAACCGGGGATTCAAAAGTAACGTAACAACTCCATTTAACAAAGGTCTAAATGTAAGCGATTGTATTCTGTGCGGGCAATGTATTTTGGTTTGTCCTACAGCGGCACTCCGTGAAAGAAGCCATGCAAAAGAAGTTGTAAATGCATTAAACGACAAAAAGAAATTCACGGTTGCTCAGATTGCACCGGCTGTCAGAGCAACTCTGGGTGAAGAATATAATCTTCCAATTGGTACGAATGTGACTGGTAAAATAATAACAGGTCTAAGAAGACTCGGTTTCGATAAAGTATTTGATACTAATTTTGGTGCAGATTTAACTATCCTCGAGGAAGCCACCGAATTAATAAATCGACTCGGCAATGGCGGAACTATTCCAATGTTCACAAGTTGTTGCCCTGGATGGGTGAAATTTGCAGAACAAAATTATCCCCATTTACTCGATCATATTTCTACCTGTAAATCACCTCACGAAATGGAAGGTGCTATAGTCAAGTCATATTATGCAAAAAAGATGGGATTGAATCCCGAAGATATTTTCGTCGTTTCGATTATGCCGTGCACGGTTAAAAAATTTGAAGCCAGCAGACCAGAACTTTCCGAAGCAAAATTACCTGACGTTGATGCAGTACTGACCACGAGAGAGTTAGTTCGTCTTTTCAAAGTTGCAGGTATCGATTTTAACGATTTGCCGGATGACGAGTTTGATAATCCTTTAGGCGAGTCGACTGGCGCTGCTGCAATATTTGGTACGAGCGGTGGAGTAATGGAAGCAGCTCTGAGAACCGCATATTTTAAACTTTCCGGCAAAGAGCTGGAAAACGTAGATTTGACAGACGTACGCGGTTTTGAAGGAGTAAAAGAATTTTCAGTCGACATTAACGGTTCCACAGTAAATGTCGCTGTGGTAAATGGAATCGGAAATGTACGTGGTATACTTGAGCAAATTGAAAAAGGAGAATCAAAATATCATTTCATCGAAGTTATGGCATGTCCTGGAGGATGCATAAACGGTGGTGGTCAACCAATTCATCAAAAACCGGAAAAAGTACAAAAACGCGCTCGCGCTCTCTATGAAATTGATGCAAAAATGAAACACAGAAAATCTCACGAGAATGAATCTATCAAAAAACTTTATAACGAATTTTTAGGTGAACCGAATAGCCATCTTTCTCACGAACTGTTGCATACTACATATGTCAACAGAAAAAAAATATTAGAAGAATTATGATTCTATGGGAATTGTATCAACCATAGGACAAAGATGTAAAAGATGCTATTCCTGCGTCAGGGAATGTCCTGCTCGAGCAATACGCGTATTAAACGGGCAGGCAGTAGTTATTGAAGAACGATGTATTGTCTGCGGGCATTGCGTCAAAGTGTGCTCTCAAAACGCCAAGCAGGTGCTCGACGATGTTGGAATTGTTTTCAATGAGTTTCTTCCAAGTTACGATACTTATGCAATTGTAGCACCTTCTTTTCCTGCATCATTTCCAGGAGTCGAAAAACAATTCATCACAGCTCTTAAAAAACTCGGATTTAAACGTGTAAGCGAAGCAGCTTTCGGCGCCGACCTTATAAGCGATAAATATAAAACTTATATCGAAAACAATCCTGGCAAAACAATAATTAGTTCACCCTGCCCAGCAATTTATAATTGGATTACAAAATATTTTGTGGAAATTGCCGATAACCTTGCTGAAGTCGTATCTCCAATGATAGCAATGGGACGATTCCTTAAGAAAAATTACGGCAACCATATTAAAGTTGTATTTATTGGTCCCTGCATAGCAAAGAAGAGCGAATACCTCGATCCGGAAGTCGACGACGCAATTGATGCTGTACTGACATTCAAAGAAATCAAACAAATATTTGAACAAAAACAGATAGATCTTAATTTGCTTGAAAGGTCGTCTTTTGATCCACCTCATGCCTACATGGGAAAAGCTTATCCGCTTACGGGCGGGTTGCTGAAAACTACAGATACTCACGGTGATATACTTGAAAAGGAAATTATTGTAGTTGAAGGAAAAGATAAAGTACAGGAAATTCTCAACGAGATTGCCGATAGAAAAATAAAATCGAAGTTTGTGGACATCCTTTTTTGTGAAGGTTGTATAAACGGTCCTGCCATCGATTCCGAATTAAATTATTACTCCCGTAGAGAAAAAGTAATTTCTTTTATCGAATCGGACATCAATTCTTTTGACAAAAAAGTATGGCAAAGCACTTTGTACAACAATCGGGATATTAATCTTTCAAGAAAATTTACGATCAAAAATCAACGGAGACCAACTCCACCAGAAGAAACAATTAGAGCCATACTGGCAAATTCAAATAAACTATCCAAGTCGGATGAACTCAACTGCGGGGCATGTGGATATCCAACTTGCAGGGAATATGCAATTGCTATTGCCAAAGGGTTGGCCGAAGAAGATATGTGTTTGCCTTATTTGATCGACAAATTAGAACAAGCTAATAAAGAAATAAGGGAAACGCAGGAGCAACTTGCTAATGCCGAAAAGCTTGCTTCCATAGGACAACTTGCAGCTGGAGTTGCTCACGAACTGAACAACCCACTCGGTTCTATATTAATCTATGCTTCTATGTTAAAGAAAAAAATAGAAAAACTTGGCGGCGAAAAACAAAGCATTGAGGACTTAAAATTAATAATTGAAGAGACGGAACGTTGTAAAAAAATCGTTTCGAACCTTTTGAACTTTGCGCGACAGGGACGTCTTTGCCTTGAAGAAATTGAGATCAAGTCGATTATCGACTCGATTCTTCAGTTAATTAAAATTCGCACAGAATTCGCAAATATTCAACTCAAAGTAGAAGATAAAACTGATGGCATTAAAATACAGTGTGATCGCGACCAGCTCAAACAAGCTTTTATGAACATTATTATTAATGCTTGCGAAGCGATGGAAAATTCTAAAGAGAAAGTCCTTTCAGTTGTTATTACAGGAACTGATAGCAAAGTCAAAGTAGTCATTATGGATACAGGCTGTGGAATAAAGCCGGAGTATCTCAATAGAATTTTTACGCCTTTCTTTACTACAAAAAAAATGGGAAAGGGAACAGGTTTAGGACTCGCAATTACGTATGGAATTATTAAAATGCACCGTGGAGATATTACGGTCAAAAGCAAACCAAACGAAGGCTCTGTATTTGAAGTGACTTTACCTATTAAACAAAATTATATGATATTGAATTAAAAAGGATGGTGTTAAAATGGACGTAAAAAAAATACTGTTAGTCGATGACGATATCGATTTACTAGAACAGAACAAAGTATTATTAGAATCCAGAGGATATAAAGTAATTACAGCAGAAAACGGGATCGATGGCTGGGAATTGTTCCAAAAAGAAAATCCTGACGTAGCGATAATCGATCTGATAATGGAAGAGATGGATTCAGGTTTTATATTATGCCATCGAATTAAAAAAAGAAACCCCAACGTACCAGTTTTTATTGTAACTTCGGCACCATATACGACAGGTTATAAATTCAGCGCTTCTACAAACGAAGAAAAAGAATGGTTGAAATGTGACGGAATTCTGAATAAACCAATTGTCATTGAGGAATTGATAGCGAAACTAAAAAACATGTAATAAATTATTTAATGGATGAAAAATCCAAAATATTAATTGTTGACGACGAAAATGGATTACGATTAGGTACGGAACGGCTTCTTGTTGAAGAAGGATACCATGTCGAAACTGCTTCGAACGGTGAAGATGGGATACGCCTTGGTAAGTCAAAAGAATTCGATGTTGCAATAATCGATCTAAAAATGCCGGATGTGGACGGATTGACCGTACTCAAGGAAATTAAATCCGTCCATCCCAATACAGTGTGCTTTATTGCAACTGCATTTGCAAGTTATGATACAGCTATTGAATCGACACGCCTTGGTGCTTTCGGCTATATAC
This sequence comes from Melioribacter sulfuriphilus, assembly GCF_051488685.1. NCBI lineage: Bacteria > Pseudomonadati > Ignavibacteriota > Ignavibacteria > Ignavibacteriales > Melioribacteraceae > Melioribacter > Melioribacter sulfuriphilus. The sequence continues at coordinate 158,625 of NZ_JBPSEH010000002.1, read as the reverse complement.
CCAAACCTTTTTCTCCTGAGGAAATAATTTATCAAATCGAGCAGGGCATCAATCAACGTAAATTAATTCTTGAATCGGAAAAACTGAAAAAGGAACGTGAAGAAAATCTTCTCGAATTAGCAAACGAAAAATCACGCCTCAATGCAATAATAAAATCGATTAACGACGGCATCCTTGTAATAAATAAGAATGCCGAACTTGTCTATTATAACTATGCCGCGCTCAAGTTTCTCGACCTCACAGAAATTGAATTAGGTAGTAAAATATTAAATATACTTCCGGAAAAAGTAGTCAAGACCGTAAATAAACTTTTTGACTCTGAGACATTTCACTTAAAAAGTTATTCACAGCAAATCGAACTCAAGCCGAATAATGAACTTATAGTGGAATTTTCAACCACTCCTATTCCAAATTCCGATGGTAGTCTTGCTGGTGTTGTTTTAATCATCAGCAACATTACAGAATACAAAAAAATAGAATTGCTGAAATCGCAGTTTGTATCGATGGTCGCACATGAACTGAAAGCCCCACTTGCTGCAGTTCAGGGTTATTTGAATGTATTAATTGACAAATCGATACAATTGCCGCCAGAGAAACAGGAAGACTATATTAGACGTTCCATTACACGCCTCAAAAGCTTAACCGATCTTGTAAACGATCTTCTCGATATCTCTAGAATTGAATTAAACACGAAACAAAGAGAAATTGAAGAAATCGATCTCCGCGAAATAATCGAAAATTCGATTCAATTTTTCGAACTCGACATAAAGAAAAAGAACATTTCGATTACAACACATCTAGAAGAAAATCTCCCCTTAATAAATGCGGATCATAATGAAATAACAAGAGTGGTCACCAACCTGTTGAGCAATGCAATAAAGTACAATCGTCTTAACGGTAAAATTAATATAGAACTATATAAATCCCATAATTACCTTGCGCTAAAAATTAGTGATAGTGGTATCGGTCTTAAGGTAGAAGAAAAAGCAAAACTTTTCAATGAATTTTACAGAGCCAAAAATGAAATGACGCGCGGTATTAGCGGTACCGGTTTGGGATTGAGTATCGTCAAAAAAATTGTCGACTCTTATCACGGGAAAATTGAAGTGGAGTCCGAATTTGGTAAAGGGACTACATTTATAATCAATTTACCCATAAACATAAAATAACTTACAGGAGTGACATATGGCTCTAATTGCAATCATCGATGATGATCCGGACATCCTCGACAGCAGTTCAATTGTACTCAAATCGCAAGGGCATAACATAGTTACTGCCGGCAACCCTCACGACGGCTACAAAATCGTCGTCGAACAAAAACCCGATTTGATTATTCTCGACGTTATGATGGATGAGCCGGATGATGGTTTCTATCTTGCTCAAAAATTTCGTAAAGAAGGAATTAAAACCCCAATTTTAATGTACACCTCGGTTTCAAAAGCCACAGGCATGGAATACGATAAGAGTGAAATGGTACCCGTAGACGACTTTGTAGAAAAACCGATTTCACCGTCAGAACTAATTAATAAGGTCAATAATTTGTTGAAAGCAAAGGAGGTGAAATAAGATGCTGGTTTTAGAAAAAAATGCAATGACCGAAGAGATAGAACGACTTGTCGAAAAATATGGTCGTTCCAGATCTTCTTTGCTTCCGATACTTCAGGATATTCAACGAAAGCATAGGTATATCCCCGACTTTGCTCAGCAGGAGATAGCGCGTTTACTCGATATTCATCCCGTCGAAGTCTACAGTGTAATTACTTTTTATTCGTTTCTGAGTACAACACCTAAAGGGAAATATATCGTCAGGCTATGTCGAACCATCGCCTGCGATATGCAAGGCAAGGAAGCAGTTGCTAAAGCTATCGAAAGAGAACTCGGCATTAAATTCGGTCAAACAACAAAGGATAATAAATTCACGCTCGAATATGCCAACTGTTTAGGAATGTGCGACCAGGGTCCGGCAATGATTGTCAATGAAAGAGTATATACAAAATTGACACCCGAAAAAGCCGTTCAAATTCTGAGTGAATTAAAGTGAGGTAAGCTATGGAGAAAAAACAAAGAAATGGCATCGTCATCTTTTCTGAATACAAAAGGGGGGAGGCAATTAAAAAAGCACTCGAAAAATCGCGTGAAGAAATTCTTTTCGAACTAAGAGAATCAAAATTAAAAGGCAGGGGCGGAGCAGGTTTTCCTACAGCTACTAAGTGGAATATGGTAGCAGCGGCTAAATCCGATAAAAAATATATAATCTGTAATGCCGACGAAGGCGAACCCGGCACTTTCAAAGACAGAGTGCTTTTGCTTGAATATCCCGAGCTCGTTTTCGACGGAATGGTAATTGCCGCTTATACAATTGGAGCAACTGAAGGAATAGTTTATCTGCGCGGAGAATATGAATATATGTTCCAATCTTTATACGATTATTTGGAGGCTATGAGAAAAGATAATTTACTCGGGAAAAATATACTTGGCAAAGACGGATTCAATTTCGACATTACAATCCGACTTGGCTCAGGAGCTTATGTTTGCGGTGAAGAAACAGCATTAATTGAATCTCTCGAAGGCAATCGCGGTGAAGCCCGAAATCGACCACCATATCCTGTCAACACCGGTTACATGGGTAAGCCAACCGTTGTTAACAACGTAGAAACTCTTGCATCGGTTCCTCATATAATTCTTAAAGGGGGAGAATGGTTTAAGAAATATGGAACTGACAAATCTACGGGTTCGAAACTTTTCTCAGTATCAGGTGATTGTGAACGTCCTGGTGTTTACGAATTGCCGTGGGGAACAACAATAAATGAACTGCTTGAAATAGTCGGAGCAAAATCTGTTAAAGCTGTTCAAGTGGGAGGAGCTTCTGGCATCTGTATACCGAAATCACAATTCAATCGTAGCCTTGCATATGAAGATGCTGCTACTGGTGGATCGATTATGATCTTTGGCGAAAACAGAAATATGCTGCATGTATTGAAAAACTTCATGGAATTTTTTGTTGAAGAATCGTGCGGTCAGTGCACTCCCTGTCGCATTGGAAATACTAAGTTGTTAGAAGGTATCGAAATGATAGAAAAAGGTGAATATACATTTAGTTATATCAATAAACTAAAAGAGTTGGGCGAAACGATGAAAGTAGCTTCTAAATGCGGCCTCGGTCAATCGAGTCCAAATGCTTTTATATCGATACTGGAAAATTTCAAAGAAGAAATCTTTAACGGAAACGGAGGTCGAAATGGAAAGTAAAGGAGATTTCAGAGCACCCATAAGTCAAGTACCACACAGCGTGCCAATTCCCGAAGACATCACTGGTATTGGCGGTACTGTTTCAGTTGAAATAAACGAAAAGAAAATTTCCGTTCCGTTAGGTACAACAATATTAGAAGCCTGCAAAAAAGTTGGCATATCGATACCAACACTTTGTCATCATGATGATTTATGCATTGCTGGTGTCTGCCGAATATGTGTAGTTGAAGTTGAAGGGATGCGTACGCTTCAGGCTGCCTGTTCCTTCCCGATTACTTCACCGATAAAAATTAAGACATCTTCGCCAATGGTTCGAAAAGCTCGCCGACATATTATCGACTTGCTGCTGAGCGAACACTATGGCGAATGCTATTCATGTTTTCGCAATGGAAATTGCGAATTGCAAAACTTGGCAAAGGAATATGGTGTAGATACTTATACTTTCGGACACATCGACAAGCCACGTTTCGAAGTTGACAATTCATCGTACTCAGTCGTAAGAGATATGAGTAAATGTATACTTTGTAAAAGATGTGTACGTACCTGTATTGATTTGCAGGAAGTTGGTGTTTTAGAAGCCATAGGTAGAGGCGATAAAACACATATAGGCACTTTCCTCGAAAAGCCACTTGCAGATGTAATATGCATAAATTGCGGACAATGCATTAACCGGTGTCCCACAGCTGCGTTGCGAGCAAACGACCCATCAGATGCAATCTGGGAGGCAATTGACGATCCAACCAAACATGTAGTCATTCAAACTGCACCGTCGCCACGCGCCGCAATTGGCGAAGAATTTGGACTTCCAGCCGGTACTTCTATGACAAGAGAATTAAACACTGCTCTTAGGCGAATTGGGTTCGATAAAGTATTCGATACTAACTTTGCAGCTGACCTCACGATCATCGAAGAAGGTACTGAATTAATTCTCCGTCTTTACAATGCATTGGTCAAAAAGGAAAAAGTTGCACTTCCGCAATTTACTTCCTGCTCGCCTGGATGGGTTAAATTTATCGAACATTATTATCCGGAATATCTCGACAATTTAAGCTCGGCAAAATCACCTCAGCAAATGTTTGGTGCATTGATTAAAACATTTTATGCAAAACAGGTAGGTATTGATCCGGCAAATATTGTCTCTGTAGCATTGATGCCATGCTCAGCTAAAAAGTTCGAGTGCAATCGACCGGAAATGAATTCAAGCGGGTACAAAGATGTCGACTACGGTTTGACCACGCGTGAGATGGCTCGAATGATTAAAGAAGCAGGAATAAACTTACCAGAAATGCCGAAGAGCAATTTTGATTCTCCTTTCGGCGAAGCTTCCGGTGCTGGACTCATTTTCGGTGCAACTGGTGGGGTAATGGAAGCTGCATTAAGATCTGTGGTTGAATTCGTCACTGGAAACAAAACCGAGGACATTTTCGAACGAGCCAACATTATTCCTTTACGCGGATTTGAAGGAATTAAGTATATGGAAATTCCGATTGGTAATAAAGTGGGTAAAGTACCTGATTTAATTAAACATTTAATTCCGGATTGGGACTGGTTGAAAGGTGCTACACTAAAAGTTGCTGTAGCCCACGGAACTGCAAATGCAAAAAAAATAATGGAAGATATTAAATCAGGCGGTAAATTCTCCGAGTGTCACTTTATTGAATTTATGGCATGCCCGGGTGGATGCCTCGGCGGTGGCGGTCAACCAATTCCTACAACTCCAGAAATACGTATGAAGAGAGCCGAAGCAATCTATGCAGAAGATGAATCCCTCGAAATCAGAAAGTCGCACGAAAATCCGAATGTAATCAGGATTTACAAAGAATTTTTGACAGAAGGACCTTGCAGTCATTTATCTCACAAACTTCTTCATACTCATTATGTAAAACGGGGAAGATATATCGCTTGATAATAAAAGCCCGTCCTTCAGTAGTGGACGGGCTTTTTATTTAAGTATTAATTCAATATTTTACTGAGGAATTTGAGACCACCTTCATAATTAAATGAAAGCTCTGATACCAGAATGGGCTAAAAATTACGGGGAATTCTGGCGAGCAATTCGCATTCGAAATCTCTGGTTTATCAGACTCCGCTACTTTGCCGTAATTTCTCTATTGCTTTTTCTAATAGCTGGTGAATTTTTACTCAACTTTCAGTTTAGTAATCTTCAGAAAATTGCTATATCCATCATTATAATTTCAATTCTCTCGTACAATATTATCCTTTATAAACTACGCGCCTACATTAAATGTGATGTATCGAGTTTCAATAGTCTGCATCTTTCTTTGATTCAAATGATTCTCGACCTGATTGCATTAATGATACTTGTTTATTATACAGGAATCATCGAATCGCCTCTTTATTTATTTTTTATATTTCATATGATTATCGGAAGTTTAATACTCCCGGCATATGTAGTCTACATTATGGCATGCATCATTTGCCTTACGTTGTCTTTTTTAACTATAATGCAAAATTTAGGTATTATCGAAACACATTTGATAAGTGGTTTATACGACGTAAGAATACCTCATACGATGGCTTATGATATCCTGAGTTTAATAACATTTACCGCAATGATTTTTATAAGCGTCTATCTCGCAAATAATATAGTAAGACAACTCTACAAGCGCGAGCAACAATTGCGGGATACTTTACAACGCCTCGACGAAGCCGAAAAAGCAAAACAAAAATACACCATAGGAATTATACACGAAGTCAAAACTCCTGTAACTGCAATAAAATCAATAATAGATTTGATTCTGAATAACTTTTTGGGAGATATTAATTCAGAAATAAGAGATAAATTAAAAAGGGCACAATTAAGAACAGATGAAACCCTACAACTGCTCAATAACATTTTACGATTATCCCGACTTAAATTGCTCGACATCCGTTCGTCGGAAGAGATCGATATATATGAACTGATCATTGGTCAAATCAATAAAATGGAGGAAACTATTAAAGCCAAATCGATCGATTTGAGTGTGAAAGATATCAGGGAATCGAAGAAAATAATTAAATCGGACATAACTCTTCTTGAACTGGCTTTTTCAAATCTAATTGCTAATTCAATTAAGTACGTCAACGAAGGTGGCATTATCGAAATTCTACTCAGAGAAAACGATTACAAATTATTTATTGAAATATGCGACAACGGTATCGGTATCCCAAAAGAAGATTTACCGAATATTTTCCAACAGTTTTACAGGGCTTCGAATGTAATACGGAGCAAGCACGAAGGAAGCGGGCTGGGACTTGCATTAGTAAAAGAAATTATAGAACGTCTCGGTGGAACTATTACTGCAGAAAGTCCGTCGAGATTGGCAGGGAAAACCCCGGGATCTTGCTTCATCATATCGCTTGAATATAATTTTCAGTCAAAATCATACGACATTTTTCAGATTAGTCCGGACAATTACTTAAATGATAAAAGTAGGTTTGAGGAATATCTTGAATGACTTTCATGGCATCGTATTGATTCTCAAATATGCCATAGACCGTCGAACCGCTTCCAGTCATTTGCGCAAATAAGCAACCATAATGATAAAATTTTTCTTTTAGTTCAGCAATTTCCGGATATCTATTAAATACATATTCTTCAAAATCATTTACCAGTTCGTTCATTGCCTTATAATTCGGCTTACCATTAACAATAACACTTTTATAATCAAGTTCGCAATTAAACGGCACAATATTGTTAAATGCTTCTTTTGTTGATATATGAATTCCGGGATTGACAATTAATATCGGATTTTCTATTTCAAAATCAATATGCTTCAAAACCTCGCCTCTTGAATAACCAATAGCTGGTTTGGCTTTGATAAAAAATGGAACATCCGACCCCAATCTAAGAGCAAGTTCAATGAGTTCATTATAACTAAGATTGAGAGCAAACATTTCATTCAGAGAAATTAAAACTGCAGCAGCGTTCGAACTGCCTCCGCCGAGTCCTGCTCCAATTGGAATTTTTTTATTTAATATAATACTGGCTCCAATCTTTTTCTTAGAATAATCACCGAGCAATTGTACAGTTTTTACTATTAAATTATCGTCGGTATTCAATTCTTCTGTATTCGTACTAAATTCAAACTCTTCCTGTCTTTTTATAATAATTTCATCGAAGAGGTCGTTTATCGGATAGAAGAGTGTATGAAGATTATGATAACCATCGCTTCTTTTCGAAAGGATTCTAAGTCCAATATTAATCTTTGCAGGCGCTTTAATTTCGATATACTTCATCAATATATTCCTTTATTATTTTTGTGTGAGAAGGCGAGGAACCACAGCAAGAGCCGACGTATAACGGCTTCAATTCGAGAAGGGGTTTAATCAAACTGAGATAATATTCTGGACTTATGCCACACGAAATTGATTCGTCGGTATACTCTCCACTACCGCAATTAAGATAAAATCCCCACCTGTCAACTAATAAATCAGGCTTTATCTTATCAAGAAAAAGTTCTGGCTTAATGCAATTGAATCCAACTGCAGTCGGTTTAAAAGTTGCAACAACTTTGACAGCGTCCCTTAGGCTTTCACCACTTAAAAGATTCAACTGGTTATCATAAAATAAATTAATTACATACGGAAGATTTTGACTGTGGCAAAAATTACAAATGATTTCTATTTCATCTAAATGGCTTTGAGTTTCGTTCCAGATTATATCCACGCCGCTTTCCCAGAGTAATTCAATATGTTTTTTATGATTGTATTCCAATTCGTCTTTTGACAGAGTACGTTCTTTCTGATAACAATCTTCTGCAGGCGCATTAGATCCAGCGATAATAACATTTCTATCTTCTCTTGCTTCAATTGCCAGATTTACGCTTATCCTTACAAATTCCTCGACTGAAATTGAATGACCAGATAATTTAACGCTTGCTGGATTAGTCCTGAATGTATTTGTAGTAATGATATCAGCTCCCGCGTCGATATATTCCTTATGTATTTTTCTCACTATTTCAGGGTTTTTCAAATTTGATAAAGAAGACCATAAGTACTTATCGCTTGCTGCGCCGTATTGCTGAAGTAAACTACCCATTGCTCCATCGAGCACTAAAATTCTTTTTTCTGCATGCATGTGCATGATATCGATTCGTTTCATTTTTTTCTGTCGAAGTAATCGACCGTTTCTTTGACGATTCTTTCGAGATCAATCATTTGAATACACTCAAGATTATAGGGGCATTCTTTTTTCCAGCAGGGAGCGCAGAAAAGTCCTTCTGGATATAGTTTGACTCCTCTGTCGTAGAGGTCGATTTCTGTCCAGCAACTCAAGCCGAACCATGCAATAACATATTTTTTGAGTGCTATTGCCAGATGCATTCCAAACGAGTCCCCGGTTATTATAACCTCAGGCACACTTTCGTAGCAGGCGCCGCGTCGTAAGCCTTCGTTAGTGGGAGTATTTATTATTTTTCCCTTGAAATACTCTGCTATTGTTTTATTCCTTTCTGTGTCTTCCGGTCCTCCAAGAAGCATAATTTTAAATCGGTTAAAAGACAAAAATTTTTCAATCAGCACAATATGTTGTTCAATTGTCATTTTCTTATTGGGATACAGGAGAGAGCAGCCGGTATTAAAACCGATTATTTCGTCATCCGGCATAATTCCAATTTCTTTCTTATAATTTTCAATAAACATTTGTTCTTCGTCGTTAAAATTAAAGACATACTCATCGCGTTGATAGTCGAGTTCAAAAGTTTCTGCCAGGTATTCCTGTCCAGTTCTCTGATTAATTTTGAATTTTAGATTGTCGTCGAGACCCAGCATATAATTATATTCTGCACCTTTATTCAAAGGTATGATTTGCCCGTTTTCATTTATTCCGAAACCGAGTTTTTCTTTTGCTTTAAGCTGCATGGCAAGGGCGCCTGACCGCATCGATTTATCGACATTCATTACTATATCGAATTCCATTTCATTGAGAATCAGTATGCTTTCAAAGTCGAATGGAAAAACGCGATCGATATAAGGATTATTGTCGAGGATTCTTACGGCGTTTTTCAGCGTAATCCAGTAAATCGTCGAAACCGGATATTTTCTTTTAATGGCCGGAAGTTGCGCTGTCGTCATTAAAACATCGCCCATTGCGTCGAGATTTATTATCAATATTTTTTTCCCGAACTTCCGTTCCTCCTTGCAGCCGTCTTCGAGACAATTGTGATAAGGGAAACATGGTTTATATCCGCTAAAATTTTTACAATCAGGAATTTTTTTCATAGTAAATACTCTCAAAAAAGGGTTTTAATTTTTCTATTACAGTTTCAAAATCGACACTACTTAAATTCGCATTTTTTGTTATAACTGTTTCGTATTTCGACTTATAAGGATACCAAATTATATCTTCGGTTTTGTACTTTACGTAAAGACCGAAGAGAGGAACTTCAAAAGCTGAAGCAATGTGCACTATTGAAGTATCGGGAGTAAATAAAAAATCGAGAGAACCGACCATCGCTGCAAATACATCAAAACTGTCGTCCTGAAAAATAATCCATTTACCCTTAGATATTGCTTTAGCTTTTTCCAGATCTTTTTTATCTGTAAGTAGTAGAATATTGGTGTCGTATTTACTTAAATAATCGATTAATTTCTGGTAACGTTCAACACCCCAAAATCTTGCGTCGCTGCCCGCTGAAATATTAATACCTGTAAGAAATCTATTTCGGAGGTTATTTTTCTTTAAGAAATTATCGACAATAGAAATAGAAGCTAAATCTGGTTTATAAATAATATTAATTTCGTCTTTGTTGTAACGAATACCGAGTGCATCTGCAAATGCAAGGTTACGATCGACAATATGGTAAACTTTTGAGTCGGGTCTGGGAATCAGTAAATTAAACAATTTATGATTTTGTTTATAAAAGCCCATTTTACATCTTGACGCCGAGAACGCAATAATCATACTAACCGTAAAGGAGACATCGTCGTGCAAATCTATCAAAAGATCGGGATTAATATCCGAAATCATGCGGATGATTTTAGTTAGATTATTTTGTTTTTTATCATAGACTATCAGATTATCTACCAATCCTTTTTGACAGAATATAAAATGATTTGATTTAGAACAAACAAGTGTAAGATTACAATTATAATTCCTTTTCAACAGTTCAAGAAAAGGTGTTGAAGTAAGGGCATCTCCAATTCGGTTCAGTCTTATAATCACTACTCTCGATTTATCGGTCAAATGCGGTGCTTTTGTCTGTCCTTCTTTTTGCCTCAGCATTAAAAAAAGTTTGAGAAGCAATTTCTTTAGCAATATCTCAATTCTTTTCAACTTAAATCCGTATACTGTTTTTATTGAGGAGGATTTCAACTTTAGTGAGAAATAGCTTTTCGCTTATATCTCTAAAGCACTCCTGATTTTTCGGACACACGAGCAGGTTACACATAATGCATTCCAGTTCGTTTAGAACAATATATTCATGTTTGCTGCCAAAAGGACCCTGATGCAAAGGATTTGTCGGTCCATGCAGCGAAAGCACAGGAGTTCCAATTGCAGTTGAAATATGCATCGGTCCGCTGTCGTTTGCAACAATAAAAGCGCATTTGCTCATCAACGCTGCCATTTGTTCGACTGTTGTAGGAGGTGATAGATGTGCACTATCCCCAACTATTTCTTTAATTTTAATTGCATCCTCGTAATCCGACGGACCCCAGAGAATCAACAATGGAATGTTATATTTTTTGTTAAGTGTTCTGACAAGTTCGGCTAATTTTTCCGGGGGACATCTCTTCGACTGCCATCCACCTGTAGGTGAAATGCCAGCTATAACTTTGTCATTTAAATTGCTTCGTAACAAAAATTCCTCTGCATAATTTTCGTCATCTTTACTATAGTAAAAATAAAGTTTGGAATTATTCTTTACAGGTATACCAACCGATTTAAGTACTTCGAGATGAAGTTCGGCGGCATGGTACTTACCTCTTTCATTTGGACCGTAAAGATTATAAGCATATTTTCTGCCTCGATACGGAAATCCAATTCTGTATTCAGCACCACTTAAAAATGTAATTTGAGCGGTGGAGGGATTAGAATAAAAATCAAAAACGATATCATATTTTTTTTTGCGAATCTCAGTTATCAATTTAAGTTTATTAAGCATCCCCGACTTTGGATAAACTAATACAGTATTAACCTGTGTAAGTCCTTTCAGCCAGTTTGCAGAAGATTTATCGGTCAAATAATCGATTTGAGCTTCAGGAAAAAAATTCAACAGATCGTCGAGCACCACAGTCGATAAAACAACGTCGCCAATACCACGTAATTTTATAATGAGTATTTTTTTAATAGCTTTATCGGTCAATGCACTTCTCGTATTAAATTATTTCAAAAATAGGAAAAAAAGCTCACACCCGAAAACTGAATTTGGGTTACCAGATTTTACTCTTATTTATATTAAAATATGCAGCAGAAATTCTTATTACCATCTCCATTTATTTAGTTGATATTCTTATGACTATTTTTTGAAAATATTTTCAATACTTTAATTTTTTCGTTTGGTTCAATAATTCTTTATAGTTCTACTTTAGTTTTATCATTTAGGTAAAATTTACACTATGGCAAAAATAATTTTACTCAAAAGTTTTAAAGTATATTTTCGAAAATTTTCTTAATCTTGAGGCAACAAATTTATAAAAATAATGTGGGGGACTAATGAAGTCATCGACAGCTTCAATTTTATTTTCATTGTTAGTAATCACAACTCTTCCAGCAATGCTCTATTCTCAAACTCTCAAAGATGCATACAAAGATTATTTTCTCATTGGGTGTGCTATCAGTGATTTTCAAGCAGCAGGTAAAGAACCACAAGCGCTGCAACTTGCTGCTAAACAATTTAGTACCATAACACCGGAAAATATGCTTAAATGGGAACGTGTTCATCCCGAGCCAAACAAATATAATTTCGACCTTCCTGATAAATTAGTAGAATTTGGTCAAAAGAATGGGATGTTTATCGTAGGACATACATTAGTCTGGCATCATCAAACTCCCGATTGGGTTTTTAAAGACGACAAAGGTAATTATCTCAGCAGGGAAGAACTACTTGTTAGATTAAAAGAACATATCTCTACTGTCGTTGGCAGATACAAAGGAAAAATTAAAGGGTGGGATGTTGTAAACGAAGCTGTAGACGAAGATGGTAGTTTAAGAAAAAGTAAATGGCTGGAAATTATTGGAGAAGACTTTATCGAAAAAGCATTCGAATTTGCACACGAGGCCGATCCAGATGCCGAACTTTATTATAACGATTACAATACATGGCACAAAGCCAAAAGAGACGGTATAATTAAACTGATTAAAAAGTTGCTCGAAAAGGGAATTAAAATTCATGGTATTGGCATGCAGGGACATTGGGGTTTAGACTATCCAGGTCTGGACGAACTTGATGAAAGTTTAAAAGAATACTCTGCAACCGGCTTAAAAATTATGATTACTGAACTCGACATAAATATTCTTCCTACACCAGATAACTATACTGGCGCCGAAATAACCAAAAGTTTTGAACTGCAAAAAAAATACAATCCTTATCCAGATGGTTTGCCAGATTCAATGCAAACTGTCCTTGCTAATAGATATGCTGAACTATTCAGAACTTTTCTAAAATACCACGATTCAATAACTCGTGTTACATTCTGGGGAATTCACGACGGACATTCGTGGCTTAATAATTGGCCCATTTTCGGAAGAACTTCATATCCTCTTTTGTTTGACAGGAACCTTAAACCCAAACCTGCATTTGATGCAGTCCTTAAGATTGTAAATGAAATGAAATAGAGGATGAATAAATGAAGTACTCTTTCCTGTTTCTGCTAATTATTTTTTCATTTCATATCACGTATGCTGAAGATGGATACAATCTCTGGCTTAGATATAATAAAATAGATAATCCTGCATTACTTGAAAAATACTTGCAACAAATCAAAGGATATTTGTTCAAAGGCGATTCAGAGAGCATTAAAGCAGCAGAAGAAGAGTTGAAAATTGCTTTGAAAGGATTGCTGGGAAATAAAATATGGCCGGTCAATAAATTGTGCTCAAATATAATAGTTGCCGGCAATTTTAATAAACTAAGCACAAATTTGCCTTCTGAAATTAGTACAAAATTAAAAACGCTGGGTAAAGAAGGATATATAATAAAGTCAATTGAAATTGAAGGGAAGAAAATAATTTTAATAACAGCCAATGAAGATATCGGTGTTTTATATGGAACGTTTCACTTTATTCGCCTTTTACAGACGCATAGTAAAATCGATAATCTCAACATTGTGGAAACACCATTAATAAAACTGAGACTCTTAAATCATTGGGATAATCTGGATAGGACAGTTGAAAGAGGGTATGCAGGGTTTTCGATATGGAACTGGCATCTTCTTCCCGATTACATTGATCCGCGATATAAAGATTACGCCAGAGCAAACGCTTCGATAGGCATTAACGGTACTGTACTGACAAATGTGAATGCAAATTCGTTGGTACTCACAAAACAATACTTGATAAAAGTTGCAGCATTAGCAAAAGTATTTAGACCCTATGGAATAAAAGTATATTTAACAGCAAGATTCAGTGCGCCGATGGAAATCGGGAATTTGCCTACAGCTGATCCACTGAATCCAGATGTGCGTCAATGGTGGAAAGAAAAAGCAAAGGAAATTTACGATTTAATTCCTGATTTTGGTGGATTCCTGGTAAAAGCTAATTCTGAAGGACAACCCGGCCCTCAGAATTATGGGAGGAACCATGCTGATGGTGCCAACATGTTAGCAGAAGCTGTCCACCCATATGGCGGCGTTGTAATGTGGCGTGCTTTCGTTTACGATAATAATGTGCCCGAAGACCGCGCCAAACAGGCATATAACGAATTTAAACCTCTCGATGGAAAGTTCAGAAAGAATGTATTGATACAGGTTAAAAACGGACCAATTGATTTTCAGCCACGCGAACCTTTTCATCCACTTTTCGGTGCAATGCCCCAAACATCGTTAATGATGGAGTTTCAGATTACGCAGGAATACTTAGGACAGGGGACACATCTCGTTTACCTTGCCCCACTTTTTGAAGAATCCCTCAATTCCGATACTTACGCTCGGGGCGAAGGCTCCACTGTTGCAAAAGTTATTGACGGTTCTTTAGATAACCAGAACCTGACTGGAATTGCAGGCGTTTCCAACATCGGGAACGAAAGAAACTGGACAGGACATCTATTCGGGCAGGCTAACTGGTATGCTTTCGGAAGAATTGCATGGAATCACAATCTTACGTCGGATGAGATTGCAGAGGAATGGATTCGTCTTACATTTAATAATAACAGTGAAACTGTTCATTTAATTAAAGAAATTATGATGCAGTCACGTGAAAACACAGTTAATTATATGACTCCACTTGGTCTGCATCATATTATGGGATGGGATCATCATTATGGGCCTGCTCCCTGGATAAAAGATAAACCTCGTGCTGATTGGACTTCGGTTTATTACCACCGCGCTGACAGTATCGGAATTGGTTTCGACAGAACAATAAACGGATCAAATGCAGTCAGTCAGTATCATTCTCCAGTTTCTGAAATTTTTAATTCACTTGAGAAATGTCCGGAAAAATATTTACTCTGGTTTCATCATGTCCCATGGAATTATAAATTGAAATCTGGAAAAACTCTATGGGAAGAATTATGCAATCATTACTATGCTGGCGTAGATTCAGTAAGGTCGATGCGTAAAAAATGGAATAAACTGAAAGGCATGATAGACAACGAGCGATTTAATCATGTTGCTATGTTAATGAAAATTCAAGAAGATGAAGCAATCTGGTGGCGTAATGCCTGCGTATTGTATTTCCAGAAATTTTCAAAACTACCAGTGCAGGAAGGTTTCGAAAAACCCGATAAAACACTCGAGTATTATCAAAGTCTTGAATTTCCCTATGCACCTGGTATTCGCCCCAAATAGCATTAATCAACTGTTTCGCATTCAGGAGGTATTTCAGGTTTAACCAGAAGTACCTCTTCTTTTAATAATGCAACTTTACCAGCCTCCATCCCTTTTTTCTTAACTACATATTTTTTAAAAGTGTAACTGACAGGTGCCAGCCCTGCACTTTTAGCTTTGCTATAATATGCAGCGAGCGATGCGACTTTTTTTAAAACCGATTTTGGAACAGGTTCTTTCGGATTATCAACACGCAATACCACATGCGAACCTGAAACTGACCTTGCATGAAACCAGTAATCATTTTGTTTAGCAAACCGTAATGTAAGCTCGTCATTATTCTTACTATCTTTTCCCACATAAACATGATATTTTCCGTCGACTAAAAAATGCCTGAAATTCGGTTGCGATTTATCCTGTAATTCCATTTTCTTTTTAATCCCTAATTGTTTTTCGATATTTTCCAGTTCATCTAAGGAAAGATCGTTCTCGAGTTTTCTGTCAACGTTTTTAAGATAGTCAAATTTATTCTTCAACTCATTGTAAAGTTCTATCGATTTTTCGTATTCGATTTTTTCAGATTTAGCTTTGTCGAAATATCTCTCGATATTCTTTTGGGGAGTAAGTTTTGGATCCAGTTTAATTGTTACCTCTTTACCCTCAAAATTCTTGACTTGAATTTTATCGAGTCCTTTTTTAAGTGCAGAAATGTTTATTAGAAGCAGATTGCCATAATTTGCATATTCATCCTCTCTCGAACCAATCTCGATGCGAGCCTTCAGGTTATTCAATTTCGCACTGAGCCGTTCCAGTTCATTATTAACAAATTTTCTTATGTTCGCCGTTAATACTTTCTCTTTTGAAAGTGAATAATAATTAGACACAAAAGCATTTATTGCATCCTGATAAGTATCGAACTTACCTATTATTTCTGCGTCATCAACAACATAAGGTTGGAAAATTATTGAGGCGTTTGAATCATCTCGAGCAACAATAATTTCATTAAACAGGAAATCAGTGATGACTGTTTTTAATTCAACACCTTTAGTCAAAAATTCTGTTTGAATTTTCCTGTCGATAAATTTATATGTCTTCAACAAATCTTCGTCATTCATAACCTGCAGATCTTTTAAAATATGATCGTATGAAGAGACAAAATGACATTTTTGAAATTCTTCACTAACGATTTTCAATTTCTCTTCTTCGATTTTCTTAAAAGGGAAGAGGTTGTTATTTAAGTCCATAAGAATGATATTCGTATTTGCACCCCGAACCAAAAAGTAGATATAAAAATTATCGCACGAGAATCTGATAATTCGATCGTTGTCGGCAATTTCGACTAAATTAATTTTAGACGGCAAAAATTCTTCAAAGAAATTTTTGTAATTCTTCTTTGCTTTCGAGTGATTGTTCCTGACAATTAAATAGGGCTTTTGAGGATTGGCTGAAATAATTAAATGTTTTTTTTCGAAATTTTGGTCGGGAATTGAGATAAACAATTTATCTTTTTCCTGGGTATAAATTTCTCTTATCGAATGATTTTTTATCAATTCATTGAGTTCAACAACTGCTCTTAATAGATATAAGTAATTTTTGTACATAGCATTAAAATTTGCGTTCATCCTTTGAAAGCTCAAACACTTTCCGTAATAATTTTTCATCTGTTTCAGTAAATTCAACGTTACGGCGAGCTGTGACAATACGCGCAACTTCGATAGACTTTTCTATTTCAAAAAGAGTTCTTTCGTTAACACCGCCCCAAGTAAAAGAAGGAATGAATTTAGGTGGAAAACCGTCACCGAAAATGTTACACATTACTCCGCATACGGTAGCAGTATTAAATTTTGTCCCGATTGCGCTTTTTGAATGATCACCCATTATTAATCCAAGAAAGCGTAAGCCGGTATCAATCTTTTTATTATTTAATGTTACGGTAATCGTACCATAATTATTTTTAAGGTCGCTATTGTTAGTACCGGCGCCGAGATTAACCCAGCTACCCAGATAGGAATGTCCGAGGAAACCGCCGTGCTGCTTATTTGAATAGGAATGAATGATCGATTCTGCAACTTCGCCGCCAACTTTTGAATATTGCCCGATCGATGTTGCCTGATAAATGGTACTATTGGCTTTTATGATTGAATTTCTTCCGATAAAAACTGGTCCCTTGATAACGCTGTTCGACATTATATGAACATTTTCATCAATAAAAACAGGACCTTCTGAAGCATCGACGAAAACAAACGGCTCGATTTTCACTCCTTTATCGATATGAATCAATTTCTTGTGTTGCAATTCGACCTTTTTGAACTTAGGATGTACGGCAGACCTGACTTTCTTCGAACGCTTTTGGAGCAATTTGAAATCGTTCTCTATTTCCTTTCCATTACTATTTACAAGATCCCACGGATATTTGATAATTTCCGTTTCGATAGCCTTAAACTTAAACTTCACATTATCGAAATGGGGAAGAAATTCTTCGTCAAAAATATTTTTAATATTTCCCGCATCGATAACGGCAGCTATTAAATCTTCATCGTATTTCAAAGCTTCGCCGACTTGTAATTTACCGATTTCCTGATGAAGTTTTCTATTCATCAAAACTCGTCCATTCAACAATACTACTTCATTAGTTTCGGGTAGTAAGTTTATGCGGTAATTCTTCTTTTTTTCTCTGTAATTTTCTTCCAGATACTTACGGCAGAATAGATAAATTTCACTGCCTTCAAAAGCATACTCAATTTTTGAGAGCAAACTTAAGATGCCGGATCGTAACTCGTAAACTGGCCTTAAATATGAAATTGGTAATAAATCCAGAAAACCAGTATCTTCAAATATTAAAATTATCTTTTTCATACTAATTCCTTTATTAAAATAACTAATTAAATTTTGTCATTATCCTCAAAAAGAGGAAACAAAATCATTCCAAAGTTTATTATTTTTGTTTCTAAAATAGATAAATCATATGAAAAATTGGATGAAAAGTTTACTTACCAAATCATTAACTGTGATATTGGTATTTGCAGTAATATTTTTCGTGGTCGACAAGATTATAATGCCTTACCTTGTTAGCGCCGATGAATATCAGGTTCCAAACGTAGTTGGATTGCATAAAAATAAAGCGATAGAAATTATTGAAAGAAGCAATCTGGAACCGATTATAAACCGTTCAAGATATGACGAATTTTACCCGAAAGACCATGTCATTTTTCAGAATCCCAGACCAAATACAGTTGTCAAAGCTGGACGGAAAATTTACCTGACTGTAAGTGGAGGACTTCAGAAAGTGCAGATGCCGTTCTTAATCAATAAGTCTGTTCGTGACGCACGTATAACACTTGAAAGAATGGGGCTACAGGTCGATACACTTATTGAAGTTGAATCAGAATTACCCGCAGGGACAATTGCCGAACAGGAATACACTGAAGGTGTATCGATTCCGGTGGGTACAAAAGTTAAATTGAAAGTAAGTATCGGTCCTCAAATTGGTAAAGTGCGGGTTCCGAGACTGATCGGTAAATCTTTATCGGAAGCCGAAGCAATATTAAAACGAAATTCACTCAGGATTGGTTTTAAAACATACATCCATTCATCTAATTATTTACCGAATACTGTTGTTGACCAGCAGCCTTCGGAAAATAGCCTCGTTAGCGTAGGGGATAGTGTTAACGTAGTTCTGATTCAAAATTAATTGAGAAAATTATGAATGCTAAAAAAAAATTACTGGCACCTTCAATTTTATCGGCTGACTTTACAAATTTATCTCAGCAAATACGTTACGTGGAGCTGGCAAATGTAGATATTATTCATTGCGATATAATGGACGGCCATTTTGTTCCGAATTTTACATTCGGACCAATGGTTGTCGAGGCAGTAAATCGAATTACAAACTTACCGATTGATGTTCATTTGATGGTTAAAAATCCGGATAATTTAATAGACAAATTCATTGAAGCAGGTGCTGATTATATTACCGTTCATCAAGAAGAAGTAGTGCATCTTCACAGAACAATTGAATACATTAAGAGCAGGGGAATAAAAGCGGGAGTGGCACTCAATCCATCAACCCGAGTAGATACATTAGAAGAAGTGCTGGAATACTTAGATATGGTGTTAGTAATGTCTGTTAATCCCGGTTTCGGAGGTCAAAAATTTATTGAAAGGTCGATCAATAAAATAGCTGCACTCGATCGAATCAGAAAAGAGAAAAATTATGATTTTCTTATTGAAGTCGATGGCGGTATTTATAATGGAAACATCGAAGCCATTTCTCAAGCAGGTTGTAATGTTTTTGTCGCAGGTTCCACAATTTTTGGCAGCGATAATATTACAGCCGCAGCAATTGAATTGAAAAATCTTATTAATAAGTAATCGGAGCTCTGTATTGATAATTCAACTAATCGACATTTTCTATCCTCATGTATTCAGACGATACAGTGCTAAATACAATATCTATCGTAATCTTTACGAAAAGGACCTGCTTGCAATTGAATTCCGTTCGGTTGAAAAAAAATTAGCACATCGAATAAAAAAAATTGTACTGGCGAACAATGAAATATGTTATGTTACTCAAACTTCAGACGATGAATATTACGACGTTCTCTCAATTGGATCTCTGACATTTTTTAGAGAACTCGCCAAAGAAATCATTGCCATCGGAAACGAAGACACAGGATTGAGACTTTCCAGACTATTACACAATTTGATAAACTACGACCAAAATAGAATTCAGATCGGTCAAAAAGAATTTAACATGTCGCGAGCTTACGTGGTCGGAATATTAAATGTAACGCCTGATTCATTTTCCGACGGAGGAAAATTTTTTGAAAAGAACAAAGCAGTGGAACATGCATTTGAACTGATCGAGCAAGGTGCTGATATTATCGACATCGGAGGAGAGTCATCCCGACCAGGAGCCGATCCAATTCCAGCCACCGAAGAAATTAATAGAGTTCTGCCAGTTATAGAAGAAATAATAAAATCCAAATCGGATGTTTTGATATCCGTCGACACTACAAAATCGGAAGTAGCAGAAGAAGCATTAAAAGCAGGAGCTAAAATCGTCAATGATATCAGTTCTTTTGCCTTTGATGCCAGAATGCCAGAAATAATTAAAAAGTTTGAGGCGACAGCAATTTTAATGCACATGAAAGGAACACCCAAGTCGATGCAAAATAATCCTGAGTATAATGATGTAGTAAATGATATTTACGATTATTTTGTAGAAACTTGTAATAAAGCAGAAAAAATTGGCATAAAAAAAATTATTATTGACCCCGGTATTGGATTCGGAAAAAAAGTACACCACAACTATGAATTGTTGAATCGACTCGACGAGTTCAAAGGTATTGGATATCCAATCTTGGTTGGATTATCGAGAAAATCGTTTTTAGGGAAAGCGCTCAATTTGCCGGTTGAATTAAGAGATGCTCCAACTTTAGCGGCCGAAACTCTTGCGGTAAAAAATGGAGCACGATTTATCAGAACTCATAACGTTACAAACGGCAGGTTTGCTATTTTAATCAATAATTTTATAGAGAATCCGGAATTGTTGATAAATGATTGAGTTATTTAAAATCGGATTTATTACTGTAACCTTAATCGATATAATCGATATTGCTTTAGTTTCCTTTATTTTCTACCAGCTTTATTCTGCAATTAGAGGAACCATAGCAGCTCAAATCTTCTATGGATTATTGATCGTTTTATTTCTTTCTATAATTGCACAGGCAGCAAATTTCAAAGCATTAGGCTGGCTATTGAAATTGATCTCTGATATATGGGTAATCGCCTTTATTATTTTGTTCCAGCCTGAAATTCGAAGAATACTGGTGATGCTTGGCAGGAGTCAGCTCTTGAAAATCTTCATTAGAACTGACGAAAGCAATGTGGCGGAAATAATTACAGAGAGCGCATTTGAGCTTGCCCAACATCAACACGGTGCATTGATTGTAATCGTTAGAACTGTAGGCATCAAAAGTGTTGTCGAAACCGGCGAAATAATCAACGCAAAAGTATCAAAAAACTTGATACGTTCGATCTTTTTTCCGCGTTCACCATTACACGACGGAGCTGTGGTTATTCACAATGATTTGATTGAAGCAGCAAGATGTACACTTCCACTTTCAAACATAACTAGCCTTGATGGAAATCCTCTCGGAATGCGTCATCGTGCAGGACTGGGCATTTCTGAGCAGGCTGATGTAATTTGTATAATTGTTTCCGAAGAAACAGCCAGCATTTCAATTGCAGACAGAGGAAAACTAATTCGAGGAATTTCTAGAGATCAATTGCGCAGTTACCTTGTAAATAATTTACGTGCTGGTAAAGAACGAAAAATTAGTTCAATATGGAAAATTTTACGCAGAAAAAAATAACCTTTATTATTTTGTCAGAAATCTACAATTAGTTATTATTAGAAATCAAAAAATAATTACGGGAGGGGACGATGAAATTAAGATATTTTTCTCATTCTGCATTTCAGATTACGACAGATGGAGGAATTAAAATTTTAATCGATCCGTTCCTGACAGGTAACCCGACGGCTCCTGTAAAAGTTGATGAAGTGACTGCAGATTATATAATTCTTACACACGGACACGGCGAACATCTGGGCGATTCTTTTACCATTGCAAAAAAGTGCAATTCAACATTTATTTGCGTCAACGAATTAGCAAATTATTGCGCAAGGGAAGGATTCAAAGCTCATAATATGCACATTGGCGGCGCTTATACTTTCGATTTTGGTAGAGTTAAATTTACAATTGCTCATCATGGTTCTATGACACCAGATAACTATTATGCTGGTGAACCCTCTGGAGTTGTTCTTTCAATTGATGGGAAGAGCTTATATCATACTGGCGACACTGGACTTTTTTATGATATGAAATTAATCGGTGAATTAACGCCTCTTGATTATATGCTTGTTCCAATAGGAGATAATTTTACAATGGGAATAAACGACGCCGTAAAAGCAGTCGAGCTTGCAAATCCAAAAGTAGCCATACCGATGCATTACAACACATTTCCAGTAATCAAAGCCGATCCATATGAATTCAAGTCGAAAGTTGAAGCAATCGGTAAAAAAGCGATAGTACTTAATTATGGAGAAGAGATAGAACTTTAACATGGCAAAAAAGATCGTCATAGCAAATCAAAAGGGGGGAGTTGGTAAAACCACCACTGCAATCAACCTCTCCGCCTCAGTAGCAGCTGCTGAATTCCGTACACTTTTAATCGACATCGATCCTCAGGCGAATTCCACATCCGGCATTGGTATCGATAAATACGACAAGACAATATATAATGTTTTAGTTGGACTAAGTACCGCGGAAGAATCTATCATAAATTCTTATATGCCTTTTCTTGATATTCTTCCTTCAAATATTAATCTTGTGGGTGCTGAAGTTGAATTAGTCTCTGTTGAAAACAGAGAGTATCTATTAAAAAATGCTCTCCAGGAGATCGATGGAAAATACGATTTCATTTTTATCGATTGTCCACCTTCGCTTGGTCTTCTTACTTTGAATGCACTTGTGGCTGCCGATTCTGTCTTAATTCCCGTGCAGTGTGAGTATTTTGCACTCGAAGGATTGGGACAGTTGTTAAATACTATTAACATTGTTAAAAAAAATTTCAACCCCGAACTCTCTATTGAAGGCGTTTTACTTACGATGTTCGATAAACGTTTACGATTGAGCCAGCAGGTGGTAGAAGAGGTCAAGAAATATTTTGGTGAAAAAGTCTTTGAAACGGTGATAAACAGAAATGTCAAACTTTCGGAAGCTCCAAGTTATGCAAAACCGGTTATTTTGTACGACGCAACATCAATGGGAGCTCAGAACTATATGTCACTGGCGTATGAATTATTAGAACGAAATAATTTAAAACTCAATGCCGTAAAGGAAAAGGAGTAGTAGATTATGAAGTCAGCTTTAGGAAGGGGATTGGATGCATTGATTAATCCCCAGTTAAAAGATAAACTGGACGCTCCGGTAACCGTATCGAGTAAAGATATTCCGAAAGACGACGGTAAATCGTATGATATACTCGCTAAAATTTCAGTTAGCCAGATTTATCCTAATCCATATCAACCGAGAACAAACTTTGAACCCCAGGCTCTCGAAGAACTTAAATTATCCATTCTTCAAAATGGACTTATTCAACCGGTGACTGTCCGTCGCATCGACAAGGATAAATATGAATTAATTTCCGGTGAAAGAAGATTAAGAGCATGCAAGGAAATCGGATTAAAAGAGATTCCTGCTTACATCATTAAAGTCGATACAAAAGAAGCAATGCTGGCACTCTCTTTAATCGAAAATATCCAAAGAGAAAAACTAAATCCAATTGAAATTGCAGTGGCATATAAACGTCTGAGGGACGAGTGTAATCTATCGCACGAAGAGATTGCAGAACGTGTTGGCAAAGATAGAACAACCATAACAAATTTTATTCGTCTTTTAAAACTTCCCGAATCTATTCAACAAAGTTTAATCAATAATAAGATATCCACAGGTCACGCAAGAGCTTTAATTAATTTATCTAACCCGAAACTTCAATTACAAATACACGACAAAATATTAAAGCAAAATCTTTCCGTACGCAAAGTTGAAGATCTTGTGCGAAAATTAAATGACCCTAAAAGCCATACAACTCCGAAGGATAATTCAAATACCTCCTTTACAACGGAATCGGCATCCCAAAGGAATATTGAAGAACGCCTGCAAAGAATACTCGGCACCAAAGTTCACTGCAATGTAAAAAAGAACGGAGCTGGACAAATTGTTATTGAATTCTATTCAAATGATGAACTTGAAAGATTATTTGAACTCTTTGAAATTATCAATAGTAATTACAATTAGTTTTATAATCCTCTTCACAGGTTTCAACAACAATATATTCGGGCAAGAAGTCGACTCGATATCGATTGATACAGTAAAATTTGTGATGCATAAATCACCAATGGGCGCTGTTTTTAGAAGTGCTATAATACCTGGCTGGGGACAAATTTATAACGAATCTTACTGGAAAGCCCCTCTTATTTGGGGAGCACTCGGTGTACTGGGATATTTCTGGGTCGACAACAATGATCAATACAAACACTTCAGAGATCTATACGTCCAAAGTATCAACGAAAATAATCCAAATGGGAATTCACGATATTATGATCAGAGAGAATTTTATAGAGACCAGCGTGATTTGACCGCTGTTTTTATAGGCCTGACTTATATTATAAATATTCTCGATGCATATGTCGACGCTCATCTGTACGATTTTGACGTTACGGCTAATACAAATAGTCTGACTATGTCACTAAAAATAAGATTCTAAAAATGAAAAACAGCATTAAGTGCAACAATTGCATGACCGAAAATCCGTTTTATCAGCTGAACTGTATTAATTGTAAAGCGTATCTCCGAAGCAAAGTACCAAATATCGATTTCTGGCTGTTAACCTCAAAATTATTTGAATCGCCTGTAAAAGCAGCAGAACTTTTGATTCATGCCGAACATAAAAATTTTTTAATATCAGTAATTATTCTTGCTGCAATAAAAATTTCATTAACGGCAGGAATTCTTTCTAACGCTTTTTTAAAAGGGGAGGGAAGTTTACAAAGCATATATTTAACTTTAAGTTCTCTGCCAATCATCTTTATAATATTAATGATTGTCTGGGCTCTTTTAATAACAGTTTTGTTAAAGATTACCGGCATCCAAAGTCGTTTCAAAGATAATCTGGTTATTTATACTTATTCATTCATTCCAGTTGTATTTACTTTGTTTATACTTACACCTGTCGAATATGCACTGTTCGGTCAATACTGGTTTACATTTAATCCAACACCCTTTGCAATCAAATATGTTCCCTCACTATTACTATCAATAATTGAAGGAATATTTTTCGTTTGGAGCTTATTCCTTGCAATCTGTGCTACATTTGCTCAGACGAGGAACTTACTTTTCTCAATTATATTTGGTGTTCTTTTTATTGCTGTTACGGTAGGAATTCCTCTCTATTTTGCTTATTTATTAAATAATTCCATATAAGCCCGTATCTTAATCCCCGACTATTGACATGTAACTCTTTAATTTCTAATAACTCCATAAAAGTTTTTAGGATTCCTGTGCCGGCAGTTATTAAATCTTCCCGTCCCTCTACAACCTGTCCAAAATTTTTTAAGATATCTACACTTTTCATCTTCTTCAATCGATTGTACAAGTCATTTATGTCATTCATATTAAATAAGGTTTTATCGACGATTTCTTCATCATAGACTTTTATATTATTTTTGATACAGGCGAGTGTCGTTGGAGTACCAGCAATTGCAATTGTATATTCTCCCAGACCAGAGATATTTTTCAGTTCGTCGAAATTTGCTTTTACTTCGTTTTCCATCTCATACAATTCAGAATCAAGCGGGGGATTATGCTTCAGATATTTTTCAGTTAAATATACAACTCCAATGGGATAACTTTTCTTGAAGTAAATTTCTTTTTTATTTCCGTATATAATTTCAGTACTCCCACCCCCGATATCGATTAGTGATTTTGGATTATCATTTTCAAATGGATAAGCTGCTCCTAAGAACGATAGTCGGGCTTCTTCTTCGCCGCTTATGATACTCAGATTCCATCCATATCTTTCACTTATTTTTTCAGCTATCTGATTTCCATTTGTGGCCAGTCTGAAAGCATTTGTAGCAGCTGCGAGGACAAATTTGCAATTATGTTCATCAATAATTTTTTTATATTCGTCTAAAACTGAATACAATCGATCGATATTTTCTTCCGGGAAAGGGTTACCTTTTTTAAGATTTTTAGAAACACGAGGAGCACGATAAAAATTTTTGATTGTTTTAATTTCGGAATTTGTTACTTCCGCAATTAGTAGAAGTACAGTGTTCGAGCCTAAATCGATTGAAGCAACAGTCACTTTTTTTTCTTATTTTTTAATCCGAAAAATAGATAATTTTTTTCCGGATTACATCGATGAAAATAAAAATTTTTACTTCAATTGTAGCTCTCTTTTATCTACTATGGATGTGCGGGGTGATGTCAGACTTACTAATTTCGTTCCAGCTTTTCGAAGCAAAGGGACTTGTATTAAAAGAAATATTCAGTCGTACTGATTTATCTGTATCTTTACTTTTGCTTACTCCAGCAATTTCTTTGAAATTAATCGGTTATCCTTTTTTAGTTATATCAATAATTCTCTATTTACTTTTCACGAAACCTAAATTGAAAAAAGAAGGCTGGTTGTTGATTATTTTGTTGTTAATTATAATTACCGCTCCCTTCAACATTTATTTATTATACAAAGATTATGATCTTTTAATGGAGATACTTAACATTGCTCCTGCAACCCAAACAATCGCACATTTGAGAGAAAGGTTTATTATTCTTGGGGGATTTCCATTAATTAATCTATTTGTAAATTTAGCAATATTATTTCTTGCCACTTTAAAACCTTTGCAAAAGACGACATGAAAATAAAAGAGAAAGAGTTTGAAAACATTTTACAGGATTTAAAACAGATAGCACTTCAGATGGGAGCTAAAGTACGTTTCGAAAGGGGAGACTTTAAAGGCGGTTATTGTATAATGAAAGAAGACAAAATAATTGTAATTAATAAACTTTCGTCGTTACAAAAAAAAGTGCTCATTCTATCAAATGCACTGAAAGAGCTGGGAGTTGACGAAGTTTATCTCACACCCCGAATGAGAGAAATAATTGAACAATTGAGTGACAATACATGAAAATACTTGTAATTAATGGGCCTAATCTCAACCTCTTAAAATTGCGAAATCCAGATTTCTATGGCAATAACGATCTGACATCAATTGAAAGCACACTTCGCAACCGTTTCCCTGAAATCGAATTCGAATTTTTTCAATCGCCCGACGAATCGAATATTGTTAATAAAATCAACAATTCAACTGAATTTGACGGCATATTGATTAATCCGGGCGGGTATTCACATACAAGCGTTGCAATACGGGATGCTCTCGAAATTTGTAAACTACCTAAAGTTGAAGTCCATTTATCGAATATCCAGAGTCGCGATAGTTTCAGAAAAGTATCTTTAACTGCGGGAGTCTGCGACGGCTATATAAGTGGATTTAAAACACTAAGTTATCTTTTAGGAGTTTACGCTCTGATAGATTTAATTAACAAATAAATTTAATCTTGCTAATTTTATGTATTTACGTTATTTTACTTCGAGCATGTAAAAAGGTAAATGCATGAAAGATTTCGGTCTCAAAAAGTTATATTATTCTATTAGTGAGGTAAGTAAAATAACCGGTTTAGAGCAATATATTCTTAGATACTGGGAAACTGAATTCGAACAGCTTAAACCGAGCAAGAACAGGGCGGGTAACCGTATTTATACAAATAAAGACATAAAGTTAATATTAGAAATAAAAAAATTACTCCGTGAAGAAAAATATACGATTGAGGGAGCAAAAAAAATTCTTTCTGGATTGAATAAATCGCATGAAAAAGATAACTTTGCAGTTCAAAATGATGCAGTTACCGACACGCATGAGAAACGAGAGTTAAAAGAAGATCTGGAAACAATAAAAAAATTTTTAATAGAATTGAAAGAAAAATTGTAACGGAACGTAGCGCAGCCCGGTAGCGCACTTGAATGGGGTTCAAGGGGTCGCGGGTTCAAATCCCGCCGTTCCGACTAATTCTTTTATTTTTTAATTAAGTCCACTTTATTGAAGAATCTTCCTCTATTTTAAAAAAGCGGAGCCAGTAAAACAGACTCCGCTTCATTAAATAAACACCCCTTAAACTCATTCTAGAACCATGCGCTTAAACCTAAGCCATACCCGAATGTATATTTTTTATTGTGAAGTACTAAAAAATTAACAGTAAGCATATAGAGAGCTTTTTCTGTTGTGAAATTTAGGCCAAATCCGCCTGTGAACTTCAATCCATCTTTTATAGACGAAAATCCTTCGTCGTTCAATAGCATTGCGCCTGCATTTAGATTAAATAACTTTTCCGCATATAGCAATTTTATACTGGTAGCAGTGAGTTTGTAATCTCCATAACCTGTATCGTCTTTTTTACCGTATCCGACTGAAGTTAGAATTCCATAGTTAGATTTTAATAACCCGATATTAAAGCTTGTAATTTCTGGATTGGTAAGATAATCCGCACCGAATCCGATTTTGATATCCTGTGCACTTAGTAGAAAGGGGAAGAATGCAATGAAAATAAATAATTTTTTCATTTTTTCCTCCTAAATATTGTTTTTAATGATTTTTACTACCCGGTAACTAAGAAGAATATCTTTTAGCTGAACTGGAAAGGGCTCGTATTTGTAATTATCGCTATAGAGCAAAGCGAGGTCGTCGCTTATTTTTTTGTATCGTTTTATTAATTGACGGCCATCTCGCAAAATAGTGATTATGATATTGTTGTTATGGATTGGTTCGTCCATGTCAACAAAAACATAATCACCGTCGCTTATTGTCGGGTGCATTGAATCGCCCTCTGCCTTTACAAAAAAGCATCTTTCTTCTTTTTTGTAAGTAAATGCAACTTGTCCAATGACGTTTTCATCATTGAACAGATTTTCGGGGGATAGTGAATTGATGTGTGCCAATAGGGGGTACCCTCTATTGTTTGAATATATGATTTTGTTGATATCATGTTCATTTTTTGGTGGCAGCTTTTTGTAAGTAATGTTATTAATATTTGAATCGTCAATAGAGATGTTCAAAGCCTGTTCAATTTTATGTATAGTATTAGGAAATGGTCTTTTTGTCTGGCCTCTAAGTACACGCATTATGTTCGAGTGGCCGATTTTAGCAATTTTTGATAATTCATAAGGACTAAGCCTTAGTTCACGTAATAAATTATTTAGAAATGCATCCCACCCCATTTTTCCCTCTTTATTTTATTCTTGTTTAATTTGCCCTCATTTAACATTTATTTTGTACAAGAAACTATTTTTTGTAGGAGCCCTTTTTAAAACCAGTTTGTTCTTTAAGAACTTTATGCCCAGCTAATATTCTTTTAATAACTTTCTAATTTCATTTAACATTATTTATAATCGAGTAAAATTGTTTCATATTATAATCAATTTCCTTTCTGATTTTTATGGAGTCGGCGAGTCTGGAAATTTCTTTATCGTATTTAAGCTCATTTAGAAATTTTTCCAGGTCTTCTTCTGCATTACGGTTATATTTACTATTTATAAAATTGTTTACCAATTTCACAAATTGCCTGAAAGAGTCCTCATATAATCTCATCATATAATAAATTATTTCTTCCTCTAAAATAAATCTGAGTATCATGTCAAATTTATTTTTTTCAACTATCTCATTGGCAGTTTCAGTTATTAAATTGAGGGAATTAATATATGCACTATCCTTATTTAATTTATAATCGAGAAATTTATTTAACTCATGCGATACAAAATCAATATAAAGACTTCCGGCAATGAGAACTCCATAAGGGGACAATTTCCAACTGTGAAAAAAATGATCACGATCAGAACGAAGCATTCCCAATCTTCTCAATTCATTTGAAGCAAATCTTGTATTTGTAATAAAGCGCTGAGCTCCTGTCCTTGTCTTGGCATAATCACCCGGTCGCAAAAAATCTTTTAATTCTTTCATAAAAGAAATACTCATATCAAGAACATTCATTTCATTATTGTAATTTTTAAATAAATACATCAAGAGGGGAATTATAAGATGAAATTTAGAGAATGCATTACTATGGCTGAATAGTTCTTCGTACTTCTTAATCTCGGGGTCTTCATAGTAATCGTGTCTAAAGTCGATAATTCCGAGTGTGGCCTTTAAATACCAGGATTGATATTCGAGTAGCCGAAGCAAGCGATTAATTTCCTGTAAAAGCCTTTCGTCTTTGCTCTTTTTATAAATCAGTGTAAGTTCATTAATTGAATTAATTAATTCTGAATTCATAGCTTCAACGTATTTATTTGAAATTTCACTGCTATCGAAAATTCACATAAAAAATGGGAGTATATACAGATATATTAAATTATCTGTAATTGTTAATTATAAATTAAAATTAAGAAGTAATTTGTGCAAGAAAAATTATAATGAATCAATTAACATAATTTTTTGCAATGGAAGCGACTGATTTTCAATGAAGTCCATTCTACTTATCTTTATTATGTGTTAAGTATGTGTTATATTTTGTGGTACAATTCAAACAAAAAGATACGAAAAAATGCAAGATAGACATATTGAGATTAATACGTTGCATGATAAGCCACAATGTCACTGCGGTATTTTTGGTATATACGGATGTAAAGATGCAGCAGTAAAAACTTATTATGGACTTCATGCTTTGCAACATCGAGGACAGGAAGGAGCCGGTATTGTAACATCGACATATAATCAAAAAGGGCAAAAAGTATTTCGGTATCATAAAAATTTTGGATTAGTTTCCGAAGTTTTTAATGACCAGAATTTATTCGAAAATGTATTGACAGGAGTATGCGCAATAGGGCATAATCGATACTCAACGACAGGTTCAGCAGATTCTAAAAAAAATATTCAGCCCTTTGTAGTCAATTACCGCTCGGGCAATTTAGCACTTGCACATAATGGCAATCTAACTAATGCGAAAGAATTAAGACAAAAGTTAGTTGCCGAGGGAGCAATTTTCCAGACTACAAGCGACACTGAAGTAATTCTTCATTTAATTGCCAGGAGCAAATACGACGACCAGATAGATCAAATTCGGGATGCACTACAACAAATTAAAGGAGCATACTGTCTGGTCATTATGACAGACGACAAACTGATCGCAGCCCGTGATCCTCATGGATTCAGACCTTTGGCTGTTGGAAAAAAAGGAAATGCTTTCATAATTGCATCTGAAACTTGTGCCCTCGATATAAATTCCGGTGAATATATACGCGACGTTGAGCCAAACGAAATTCTTGTTATTGATGAAGAAACTCTGGAAAAGGGAACCTTTAAATCCTTTTCGATCTTTCCCGAAAAAAACTCAAAAAAGCATTGTGTTTTCGAATATATCTATTTCTCACGTCCCGATAGCAAAATATTCGGTACAAATGTCGACAAAATAAGACGCAAATTGGGCAAAATTTTGGCAGAAAAACATCCAGTCAAAGATCCGGATGGAGAAAAAGTAATTGTAATTAGCGTTCCTGATAGTTCTAACACTGCTGCAATTGGATACCAAAGTCAATTAGCTAAAATGGGAATTCCTTCAAGATTAGAAATAGGACTGATACGTAGCCACTACGTTGGTCGAACATTTATACTACCAGGACAAAAAGCCCGTGAAATTGGCGTAAAAATTAAGTTCAATACTGTAAAAGGTGTACTTGAAAATAGAACAATTGTGCTTGTCGACGATTCGATTGTACGTGGCACAACTTCGAAACAATTAGTACACTTGCTCCGCGAAGCAAATCCAAAATCGATTCATTTGAGAATTTCTTCACCACCAATTGTCAGTCCGTGCTATTATGGTATGGATTTCCCGTCACAATCAGAATTGATTGCATACAAATACAAAAGTGACGTAGAAGCAATAAGAAAATTCTTAGAAGTCGATTCACTTGAATATATGACAGTAGACGAAATGCTTCAATCAATGGTAGACCATGAACCATCAGACTTCTGTACAGCCTGTTTTACTGGTGTTTATCCTGTAACAGTAGAAATGGGTATAAGTAAAGAAGAATATGACATTGTATAACAATTAGTTATATAAATTTTATGAACAATAATATAGCTAATAAATTAAATATTTTTACATTACCAAATCTATTTAGTTTTTTACGGTTACTTACTGCAATCCCATTGTTCATATTATTATCGAATATTGAGACAGCTACAAATCGATATTACGTACTACTTTTAATTTTTATCGACTTTCTTACAGATATACTTGATGGTTATATTGCTCGAAAATACAACAAGATAAGCGAATTCGGTAAAATTATTGACCCCTTAGCCGATAAAATTGTTATATTTGTCATAATTTTGCAACTTTACCGACATGAATATATTGTGCCACTTTATTTCTGGACAGTAATTTTACGCGATCTACTTATTTTCTCTGGAGGAATTGTCGTATCCCAAATAATAAAAAAAGTGCTCCCATCTAATCTACTAGGGAAAATTACTGCATTCTCAATTGGCATTTATTTGCTCCTTGTAATTGCAGGTTGTGAAATTACTTTTTTTTATAAGACGATATTTTATTTAAGTCTCTTACTTTGTTATCTCTCTTTAATCGGTTATTCTATTCGAGCATATGAATCAATTAAATGGTACAAAAAAAATGAAGCTATTTAAAAACATAAATTTCGGTAAACTAAAAGAGGGTTTGTCCAAAACACGCGATAATTTGCTCAATAAAATATCAGAAACTATTAGTGGCAAGGCAAAAGTTGACGAAAAGACACTCGAAGAACTCGAAGAAATATTGATAACAAGCGACATTGGCTCTCAAATTGCCGAAGAAATAATCGAAAAAGCAAGGGCACTTTTTAAAAAAGAATCTGACAGGTCTGCTGAAAACTTCCAGAAAATAATAAAAGAAGAACTTGAATCGTTGTTAAATCAGGTAAATATTAATGGAGAAATTGATTTATCAAAAAAACCTTATGTAATTGTTATAATTGGTGTTAATGGTTCAGGTAAAACTACTACTATAGGTAAATTGGCTTATAATTTTAAGAAGTCTGGTTTGAAAGTGAAAATTGGTTCTGCTGATACTTTTAGAGCAGCAGCAAATGATCAGCTCGAAATATGGGCAAAGAAAGCTGGAGTTGACATAATCAGTACGAATTCAAAAGAACCTTCGGCAGTGGCATTTGATACGATAAAATCCGCTCAAAAAGACGGTACAGATATTGTTATTATCGATACAGCCGGTAGATTACATACACAAAAAAATCTAATGGATGAACTCAACAAAATTCATCGCGTTATTAACAATTTGCTCCCTTATGCTCCCAACGAAGTGCTGATGGTTCTTGATGGTACAGCTGGTCAAAATGCGGTTCGTCAAGTTGAGGAATTTGAGAAATATACAAAACCTACGGGAATAATCATCACTAAACTTGACGGTACAGCAAAAGGTGGTGTCATTTTTAGAATAATAGCAGAGAAAAAAATTCCGGTTAAATATATCGGCGTAGGAGAGGGAATCGAAGATTTACAGGATTTTTCACCTAAAGAATTTATTGAAGCAATGTTTGGTAATTAAATGAATAACAAGCATCAATATTTATTTATTATTAATCCTGTTGCTGGCAAAGGAAAAGCTCTCAGTTCACTCTACAAGATAAAAGAGTTTCTTTTTCGCAAAAAGGTTGAACATCATATCGAGATATCAGAATTTCCTGGACATATTGTAAATCTTGTAGAAAAATTATCGAAAAATTTCACACATCTAATTTCTGTAGGCGGCGATGGAACTCTTAATGAAGTAATAAATGGTATAAACCCGGAATCAAATCTATCCTTAGGTGTTTTACCTCTTGGTACAGGTAATGATTTTGCAAGAAATTTAAACTTAGATAAAAATATTGATAAAAATCTAAGTCTGATTTTTAACTCTACAACAGTAAAGAATTTCGATATCGGTAATGCAAAAATTAAAGAAGATAACAGAGAAATTAATTTCCGATTTATCAACAGCTTAGGTATTGGTTTTGATGCACTGGTAGCAAAATTAAACCAGAGATCCAAACGTTTAAATGGAATTGTTTCTTATATTTTTGCAGTCATTGTCGGTTTAATGAATTATCAACCTTTAGATGTAGAATTAAAATCGGATTCGAAGCAGATAAATGGTAAAAAATTATTAATAACTATTGGCAATGGTCAAACTTCCGGGGGTGGATTTTATTTGACTCCAAATGCAAAAATTGACGACAATTTACTCGATATTTGTGTAATTGATCATATGGCAAAGCTTAAAATTCTCCGCAAACTGCCATTGGCAGTAATGAACAAACTTGAATCGGCAAAAGAGGCAATTTTTTTTAATTCAGATAAGATCAATATTAAACTAAAGAGGCCTTATTATGTACATGCTGACGGCGAAATTATATCCGAGCGAGCATCAGAGATTAATGTAACGATATTAAAAAACAAACTAAAAATTATCTCAAATTGAGTGTTGGTATGTTAATTAAAAAGCCAAAACATAAGGATTTTGAGTATATACCGCGGTTTTATAACCCCGAAGAAGACCGCGAGGAACGTTTAAAAAGGCGCCTCGGTTTTAATCGCAGCAGAAAATTTAAGAAAAAAGGGAGGAGTCCTTTAATCTGGCTGGTATTATTAATATTAGTTATTTATTTATATTACAGATTCAGTAATTTATAAAAATTAGTTTACATAATATACATTATGTGCTCATTCGTATTTATAAAATCCTTCACCTGATTTTCGTCCTAATTTACCGGCGGCAACCATTTTTTTCAGCAACGGACACGGTCTATACTTGGAATCGTTAAATCCTTCATATAAAACTTCCATTATCGAAAGACATACATCTAAGCCAATAAAATCAGCAAGCTCCAGCGGTCCCATTGGATGATTCATTCCCAATTTCATTATTGAATCGATATTTTCTGCAGTAGCCACACCTTCATAGAGAGCAAAAATTGCCTCGTTAATCATTGGTATTAACACTCGATTACTAATAAAACCTGGATAATCGTTGACCTCAACAGGTATTTTACCAAGATTTTTTGCCAATTCTATTACATAATTTGCCGTTTTATCTGAAGTTTCGTATCCTCTGACAACTTCAATTAGCTTCATAACTGGAACGGGATTCATAAAATGCATACCAATAAAATTAGCTGCTCGACTTTTAGGTGCTAATGCTGTTATTGAAATAGAAGATGTATTTGTAGCAATTATTGCATCACTTTTAATGAAATTTGTTAACTCATTATAAATACTTGTTTTAACATCATAATTCTCTACCACTGCTTCGATAATTATATCAGTTGCTAGATCAATTTTATCAATTCTATCGATAGTGTTAATTCTTTGCAGAGCCTCAATTTTTTCATTTTCGTTAATTATATTCTTTTTAATCTGTCTATCCATATTTTTTGAAATAGCATCGATAGCTTTATTCAATATGGTGTTATTAAGATCACATAATTGGACTCTATATCCATTTAAGGCCAAAACGTGCGCAATCCCTGAGCCCATAGTTCCTGCACCAACTACGGCTGTTAATTTTGAAGACATATTTTTCTCCAGTTATTTATTCTACTTCAAAAGAGAGGCAACATTTGAGTTTGCCACAAGGACCACTCAATTTTCCTAAACTTGACATTAAATTTTGTTCGGTGGCAAGCTGAGTTGTAATTTTTCTAAAATTATTCAAAAAGGATGTGCAACAGAATTCCCTGCCACACGTTCCGATTCCCCCTATTTCCCTGGCTTCGTCTCTTACGCCAATTTGACGTAATTCAATACGTGTTTTAAATTCTGCTGCCAGTGTTTTAGCTAATTCTCTGAAGTCGATTCTTCCATCAGCAGTATAGAAAAAATAGAGTTTTTTTCTGTCAAACTGGTAATGAATTTTAACGAGTTTCATTTCAAGGTTATGCTGTGCAACTGCATTTTTAAAAACCCCGACAGCTTTTTCTTCATCTTTTAAATTTCGATTGAGTTTTTGTACGTCTTCATCATTCATTTTTCTAATAACAACGGGTAGATCTTCACCGTAAAGACCTGCAGAACTCCGTTTTATACGAACAATTTCCCCGATTGCTTTAACTTGAGCAACTTCGAGATCTTCATTTTGCTTAACGATAACAAAATCGTATGGATAGACCTGTAGACCATTTTCGACCACGCAATACTCACAATTAAGTAAACCGTCGCAATCGATTTCTATAATATTGCGCTTATCGAGCGGTGCGTGAGAAGAAAATTCTCTTGTGCAATTGAAGCAACTATGATACGTACTGGCATGAAATTTACTTATTACGATTGACTGGTAAAATGGAATATTTCCATTTGACGAACTTAATTTATCCGTATTATTTAACTCTAAATTGAGAGAACGATTTATATAAATCAATTTTAATTCCTCATTGACAATGAAGCTAATTCAAATATAAGATTAAGAGTTATCACATTCAAGTTCGAATTTCTGGATAGCCCTTTTTCATATTCGGTTAAATTTTCAAATACCTTTTCTACCTGAGCTTCAGGAAATTTTTCGTTGAATTTAATCAATGTATCACGAAATTCTTCATAATAATAATCATTGTACGAATAACGATTGCGTATTAAATCGTTTAGCCAGACTTTGATAAGTGAAATTATCAGTGTCAGTTCTTCCACATTTTTCGAGCTGACAATTTTATTGATGTATTCAGTAGTTGTGTAAAACTTGCGTGCAATAGAATATCGTAAAATCGATATCACTGTCTCAAGCAGAAATTCGATATCGTATTCAATCAGTTTTAGTGCCGTGTGGATTGAACCGCCAGAAAAATGTGCGGCTCGACGAGCATTGTCGTCTTCTATGTCAAATTTACTTTTTAATATCTCGACCACACTTTTTTCACTCAATGGCTGGAATTTAATTTGCCAGCATCGGGATTGAATTGTCGGTAGCAATAAATCAATATTACTTGTAATAAGAATAAAGACGAGTCCTTCTGGAGGTTCTTCCAGGCTTTTTAGAAGCGCATTCTGGGCTTGTTCATTCATTAAATGAGCATCCAGAATAAATATAAATCTGTAAGGAATATCATGATAATCAACGCTTATAAATTTTTTTATTTCACGGATGCTGTTTATTTTAATTGTATTAGCATCATCTATATTTAATTTATGGTAAGGATTTTCAATTAGTTTTTCAATTTCTGATTGTAAGTTTTCAATTTGATTTTGGGTAAGCTTGGAAGTGGGAGAATCTTCAGGAGTTTCTCCTTTGCCTCTTGGAAGAGGTGTTATTAACTTGATATACGGTTCTCTTAACTTATCTATTTTTTCTAAGTGGTGACCATCAGAAGTAATTTCTTTATAAATTGATTTGGCAAAATTTATTGCGGTATTAAACTTACCTACACCTTCTGAGCCATAAAAAATCAAGGCGTGTGGTACACGCCTTGATTTAATAAATCTTGTTAATATTTCTTTGGCTCTGGTTTGTTCGTAGACATCCTCCCACATGTTATCAGGATTTATATTCTTCATCGTCGTTATAAAAGAAATCTTCATCTGTTGGATAGTCAGGCCATATATCTTCAATTGATTCGTATGGCTCATCTGTATCTTCTAATTCCTGCAGGTTCTCAATAACCTCAATAGGAGCACCAATACGTTCGGCATAGTCAATGAGCTCCTCTTTCGTAGCGGGCCACGGTGCATCGTCTAAATATGATGCTAATTCAATGGTCCATATCATATAGCTATCTCCTCTATTTTTTTACAAATTCAAATAAATCCAAGTCTTCATAAATAAAATTCAATGGATTTAAAGGAACATCATTATGTCTAACTTCGTAGTGTAAATGAGGACCGGTTGATAAGCCTGAATTCCCAGAATAGGCAATCAGGTCGCCTCGTTTTACCTTTTGACCAATTTTTACTTTAGTCTTCATTAAATGAGCATAAATTGTTTTATAACCGAAGCCGTGATCAATTTCAAGTGTTAATCCGTAACTGCCTCGATTGCCTTCAAAAATTACAGTACCATTACCCGGTGCATAAATTTTTGTGCCGACGTCCGTGATAATATCCACACCGCTATGCATTCTTTTAACCTTTAAAATCGGGTGCATCCTTAAACCAAAATCGTCTGCAATTGTTCCCGAGCATGGTTTTATTGCAGGAATTGAGGCAAACAACACTTCGTTTTCTTTTAGTTTTCTGACAATTTCATTGTAATTATTACGCTCAGAATTTAGATTGTTTTCAACTTTGTTGACCAGTTTATCAAGATTTTTTACGAAACTTGTTATTGACGATGGATCGTTAGTTGTAATTGGAGTAAAGGCAGCTCCTCCTGTGCCAAATACACTGCTGTCGATTTCAAGATTTGCAGTCAGTCGCAATGAATAGCTTAAATCTTTCAATTCTTTAACCCTTTTATCGAGTTCAACGTATTTTTCAGTCATCATTTCAAGTTTTGACCGCAACAGTGCATTGTCTTTTTTCAATTTTCTGATTTCTGAATCTGGGTTAATAAACTCGTTAACAACAAGGTAAGTTCCAAAAATAAAGAAAGATATTACGACCGATAAGAAGGCCACTAAAAACAGGAACTTTTTGTAGAAGTTTTCGACTTCTA
Organism: Melioribacter sulfuriphilus; assembly: GCF_051488685.1. Lineage (NCBI taxonomy): Bacteria > Pseudomonadati > Ignavibacteriota > Ignavibacteria > Ignavibacteriales > Melioribacteraceae > Melioribacter > Melioribacter sulfuriphilus. Next base: position 120,130 of record NZ_JBPSEH010000002.1, on the reverse strand, counting down.
CAAACTTAAGCTTAGATTTTGAAAAGTAGTAAAATTTTTTCATAATAATTTATTTGTGTGTCGAAAATAATAAAACCATTATCGGGTGTCAAGTAGAAAAGGCTATTCAAAATCGTGCTCGAAATAATCGACCGTACGGTCGTAATCTTCGCCTTTTTTACGAATTTGATCCTCTATTCTTTTTTGTAAGACTTTTGCTGCGTCGTAACCGTAGTGCTTCAGTAAATAATTAATAGCAATAATTTCTGAAATCACGGTAATATTCTTTCCCGGAATTATGGGAAGTTTTATATACGGTATTTCGATGTCGAGAATTTTAATGAACGAATCCTCGAGTCCCGTACGTGTATAATCGATTTTATCGTCCCATATTTCGAGCTCAACAACTACTTCAAGACGTTTTTGATATCGAATAGCGCGCACACCAAACATACTCCGAATATCGATAATTCCGATGCCTCTTAATTCCATAAAATGTTTAACCAGGTCGGTCCCCGAAGCCATCAGAATTCCTTCCCCCTTTTTAGTTAAAATTACGACATCATCGGCAACGAGTCTGTGTCCCCTTTCGACAAGATCGAGTGCAACTTCGCTTTTTCCAATACCTGATTTACCGGTGAACAAAATACCGACACCGTAGACATCGACAAGCGAACCGTGTACTGTTATGCGTGGCGCAAATTGGTCGTCGAGGAAATCTCCAAGTAAATAAATTAATTTCGTTGTAGTATAATCTGAACCAAAAATGGGAATGTTAAATTCGTTTGCGAGCTCAATCATTTCCGGCGAAGGAAGATTGCTATTTGTTATTATTATACAAGGAATTTCGAATTTGAAAATGCGGTTTAATGAATTCCTCCTTTCTTCTTTCGATAAACTGTGGAGATAGCTCATTTCCGTATTTCCAAAAACCTGAATTCGGCTATAAGCAAACAGGTCTAAAAAACCTGCAAGTGGTAAACCCGGACGATGCAGATTCTGGTCTTTAATTTTTCTTTCAAAACCGACCCGCTCGTTGAGCAAACGTAATTTGAATTTTTCTTTTGTCTTTTTGAAAAAGAAATCAACGGTTATATATTCTTTTCTTGAGATATTTCTATCGTCAAGTTTCATTATTTTTTCCTTGCGTTCCTTTGTGTCTTAATCTTTTGGAGTTGACGTATCAATTTTTCGACTGCAGCAGATACCGATTTTTCAAAGTCGTCACTGGAGTGCGAAACAGATAACGTTTTACCCGGTATTTGTGCAATTATTTCAGCAGTTTTTATACTGTCCTCTGGTTTTGTATAGCTCAATATGACGTCGACGTCCAGGATCTCGTCGTAAAATTTTTCTGCCGACTTGATTTCCTCTTTGATGAAATTCTTCAAGGAATCTTTTGCTCTGAATTTACGCGATGTAATTTTAATATTCATAACGACTCCTTTTTTGATTTTGGATGAGCTTGTTTATAAATTTTTTTTATCCTCTCGATACTGACGTGCGTATAGATTTGAGTGGTAGAAAGATTTTCGTGCCCGAGAAATTCTTTAACAGCAAGAAGGTCAGCATAGTTGTCAAGCATATGAGTAGCTGAACTATGTCTGAAAATATGTGGACTTTTGCGTTTTAATTCGTAACCACTCAATAATTTTCTAACGAGGCGGTAAATATAAAACCTATCCACTGGCTTACCATTTAATGTAATCAAAAAGTCATTACTGTTTTTTGATTCCATATTATCGATATATTCTTTCAAAATTTGATATGTTTTTGCGCCGATCGGGACGTACCTTGTTTTGGAACCCTTACCAAATACTTTAATAGTTTTATTGCTAAGGTCAACATCTTTCAGTTTTAGCGATGTCAGTTCAGAAACCCGAAGAGCACATCCATATAAAAGTTCTACAATTATTTTATAAGTCCTTCTTACCATTTCGTCTTCATCTATTGTATCAATTTTGGAAATGATATCTTCATAAAATGAGGCACTTATTGTTTCAGGCAGTTTCCTTTTGACTTTCGGATTGGATATTTTCTTTATCGGATTAGATGCTATTAAATTATTCTTTAAAGCAAATTGAAAAAGTTTGCGCAATGCCGATAGCTTACGAGCCACCGAAGTTTTGCTAATTCCCTTTTCATTTAACCTGACAAGGTAATTACGAAGATGTCTTCCGGTAATTTTATCCAGAGACGAAACACCTAATTCATCGCAATATTCGACAAATTGATTTAAATCAGTGGAATATGCGTCGACGGTATTTTGAGATACCCGATTGACTCCCGACATTTCGGACAGCAATTTGCCAACGATATTATTTATTTTTTCATAGGACATAAAATTATGAGTTAGTCGTTGTCGACCTCTTCCTCTTTAGGAAGCTTCCATGTTGCATATTCACAATCGGGATATCTGCTACAGCTGTAAAAAATTCGACCACGTTTAGTCCTTTTAGGAATCAATTCTCCTTCGCCGCATTCCGGACATTTAATACCAGTTGTAATTTGTTCTGTATAATCGCATTCAGGATAGTTTTCGCAACCGATAAAACGGCCATATTTGCTTTCGCGGTAAAGAGTTCTACCTCCACATTTTGGACATGTATTGCCTGTATATTCGGGCTCGTTGTTTGAATTACTGATTTCTTTAAGAGATTTAATGTTTTTACATTCGGGGTAATTTGTACATGCAAGAAATTTTCCATACCTGCCAATTTTCACTTCCATGTCTGAACCGCACTTTTCGCACTTAATTTTTTCGAGCTTCGATTCCACTTTAGCAAGCGTTTCAGAAAAAGGTTGATAAAAATCTGTAAGAACCTGTACATAATCATTTTCTCCCTCGGCAATCGAGTCGAGTTCATCTTCCATTTTTGCTGTAAAGCCTACATCGAAAATGTTCGGAAAATTCTTTACTAAAATATCGTTTACTTTTTTGCCGAGTTCCGTTGGCACTAATTTACGGTCTACACTTTCAACATATTTTCTATCGAGTATAGTGCCGACAATTAAAGCGTAAGTGCTCGGTCGTCCTATGCCTTTATTTTCCAATTCCTTTATTAAACTACTTTCTGTATAACGAGCCGGTGGTTTTGTAAAATGTTGATTCGATTTTAGATCTACCAGATTAAGGATTTGGTTGCTATTGAGTCCTGCTGGTATTTTTATATTTTTCAGGTCATCTGTATCATTGTTTTCTTCGTTGCCGTTTGAATCGTCGTATACTTTAAGAAAACCGTCAAATAATAAAGTTGAACCAGTAGCTTTAAAAACGAATTTATCGCCTATAACTGAAACTGTAGTATTCTCGAATACTGCCGGTTCCATTTGTGAGGCTATGAAGCGATTCCAGATCAATTCATAAAGTTTGTACTGTGAAGAATCAAGATACGGTTTAACATATTCTGGTGTATATTTAAGTGAAGTTGGACGAATTGCTTCGTGAGCATCCTGCACATTTTTATTTTTAGAAAGATAAGTTCTCGGGGAATCGGGTAAATATTCGTCGCCATATTGAGTTCTGATATAATGACGTGCATCGTTTAAAATTTCATCGCTCATACGAGTTGAGTCGGTTCTCATATAAGTAATTAAACCTGTAAGACCTTCATCACCGATCGACACCCCTTCGTAGAGTTGCTGTGCAAGCATCATAGTGCGGCGAGGTCGAAATCGGAGTCGCTTCGATGCTTCAACCTGTAAAGTACTCGTGATAAATGGAGGCGACGGATTCCTTTTCGTCTGGCGTTTATTAATTTCGGAAATCTTAAATTCCTTTACGCTTTTGATTTCCGAAATAATTTTATCTGCTATCTCTCTGGAATTGATGGCAAAGTTTTTCTTCAAAAATTCTTCCCATTCTTTATCCGTCATTTCGGGTTTGGGTTGAATTTTTAATTGCCTCCCTTCGATTTCAAATAGTTTTGCCGAGAATTCTTCTCCCCTGTCGGTTTTGAAAACGGCGATAATTGACCAGTATTCAGTCGAAATAAATTTATCAATTTCCTCTTCCCGCTCGCAAATTAATCGAAGCGCAACCGACTGCACTCTTCCAGCTGAAAGTGAACTTCCATATTGGTCGATAACAGCTTTCCAGAGAAATGGACTTACCTGATACCCGATAATACGATCCATCACACGGCGGGCTCGTTGAGAACTGACCAATTTATCGTCAATCTGAAGAGGATTTTCGAGAGCTCTATTTACGGCATTTTTTGTTATTTCGTTAAATAATACGCGCCGCACTTTGGCTCTGTCCTCCTTGTTTAAAATATCGACCACGTCCTGAGCTATTGCTTCACCTTCGCGGTCGGGGTCAGTTGCAATATAAATATTTTTCGACTTCGCCGCTAAATTCTTAATTCTCTTAATTATATCACTTTTGCCGCGAATCGTCACAAATTTGGTTTTAAACTGGTCTTCTACATCAATTCCCAGTTTACTCTTTGGTAAATTTTTAATATGTCCTATCGTAGCTTCGACAATATATTTATTACCTACATATTTATTAATCGTCTTAGCTTTTGAAGGGGATTCAACAAGAATAAGATCTTTGCTCATAATTTTTCACCTTAATTGACGTAGTCGGAAGTATAAAGCAGAATTCGACTGCCGGGTGGAACGTCGGATTCGAAATCGACAAGAGACAGAAGAACAATCCAGTTCAATTCGTTTCTACTTATTTTATTTTCCGGAAACATCGAAATCTGTTCGAGAATATCTTCGAGAGTAGTAGGAGTTATTAATCCTACGTTTATTAAATGCATTAGATAATTATAATTCTCCACGCCCAGAGCATCTTTCTCTTCTTCAGTAAGAAATCTGAAGCTCTTTCTAAACCTATTAATTCCAGCTTTTTCTTCGAGCATTTGAAAACTGTTTTGGAGAATTATTTTATCATAAATAAGACTGAAGGCAATATTGAGAGTCTGTTTGTCGTACTTTTTCTTTTCAGTAAAATATTTATTCAATTCTTCGAGCGACTTACCTTTACCAAGTCCTTCCAGAATTTTAGATATAATTTCAATTACTTCGGGTTTCATATTATCCATAAATCAAACTTCCTAAAATTTTTGCCTTTTTAACATAAAAATCTTCTTTAAGTTTCATTTTTTTTCGCAATGCTGGTGTTCCATCGTCATATCCGATTAAATGCAAAATACCGTGGATGAGAAGCCTTTTTAATTCATCATCAAAGGAAACTCGATATTTTTTGGCGTTTTCTTCGGCAACATTATAAGAAATAAATATTTCACCGTCAATAATAGAACTACTTTCCGAATAATTTAATGAAATAACGTCGGTAGCATAATTATGGTTCAGATATTTTTTATTTAATTCAACGATTGAGCTTATATCCACTATACTTATTTCAAGATTAATTATTTTTAGACCGTTATCGTCTTTTAATAATTTAATAATTCTATGAATAACTTTTTTTGAAATTTTATAAGACGTGTATACATAAACATTTCTGAGCAATTTTACACCTAGATATGATTATTAAGAGATTCTGCTGAAATTCTGGCATACTCCTTATAATTACGAGCAGATTGATGGATCATCTCGATTTCTTCATCGGTCAGTTCTCTAACAATTTTTGCCGGCACGCCAGCGACGAGTTTACCTGATGGTACAACGAATCCCTGTTTAACCAGAGAGCCAGCGGCCACCATGGAATTTGTTTCGAGAATGGCTCCATCGAGTAGAATTGCTCCCATACCGACAAAACAATTTTCCTTAAGAATTGCTCCGTGTAGAATTGCAGCGTGTCCGATTGTTACGTTATTTTCAATAATCAGTGGAAATTTTTGATTTGTAACGTGAAGAACCGAGCCGTCCTGAATATTTGTATTTTTTCCAATTCTAATGTAATTGACATCTCCGCGAATTACAACGTTGTACCACACGGAAGAACCTTCCTGTATTTCGACATCACCAATAATTTTAGCACCTGGAGCTACAAAAACATCAGGAGCAAGAATCGGATATTTTTCTTTGTAAGGATAGAGCTTAATTTCCATAAAAGCCTGGTAATTTAGTTGCTTCTTCAAAATACTTCAGTGCATTCTGAAATTGTCTGTCGATATTCAAAAGAACAGAATACCATCCTTTTTCTTTAAAGAGTTCACGCGCAACAAACGCCTTTAATATTCCAAGTAGAAATTTTCTGTTGTTTTGAAAATCTTTAGATGTAAATTTGATATTATTGTTTTTAGCAAACTGCAAGAATTCATTGATTTCTTTCGAGTCGAAATCGAAATTGCGCAAGAAATTATTCATATCTGAAGAGTAAAGATTTCTCAGTCTTTGTCCATTCCTATCGAGATAATTTCTTACAAATCGATAATAGATATTATTTTTTCGTAAATCAACCAGAAAGTCAGAACTCTTTTCGGCATCGATAATGATGTCGGGAGTAATGCCTCCGCCTCCAAAAACCTTACGCCCGTGTTTAGTATAAAAAATTACAGTAGAGCTATCTTCATAATTATGGTTGATATTAATCGAATCGGGTTCTTCTCTGTAATTAATTTGATTGTAATATTCTTCTCGATTCTTGTAATTTCTCTGGATCTCTCTTCCTGAGGGGGTATAATATTTTGAGACTGTAATTCGTAATGCGGAATTATCCGGTAGGACAAATTGTCTCTGAACCAGGCCTTTTCCAAAAGTTGTTTCACCGACAATCAAACCACGGTCCCAGTCCTGTATTGCACCAGCTACAATTTCGCTGGCAGAAGCCGAGCCACGATTAACCAGAATTATCAATGGTAATTTTTCGAATGGATAATTGCGACGTGCACGGAATTCTTCGTCAAACTCAGCATATCTTCCTTTAGTGTAGACAATCATTTTTGTACTGTCGATAAATAAATCAGCAATGTTAAAAGCTTGTGTAAGAAGTCCCCCCGGATTATTTCTCAAATCAAGAACAAGTTTTTCCATTCCCTCTTTACGCAGTCGATTGAGCGCTTCAATAACTTCCCTGGTAGAAGTTTCCGAAAAGCGTGTCAAATTGATATATCCAATATTGCCGTTATATAACAATGCAATGTCTACTGAATTTAAATTTATTCTATCCCTGACAATAGTAAAATCGATTGTTGAATTATTCGATGGTCTTAATACTGTAACACTCACAGGAGTTCCTTTTTTTCCTCTCAACAATTTAATTACATCGTCATTCGTCAGTCCAGTTGCGTCCTTGCCTTCAATTTTAATAATCCGATCGCCGGCTAAAATACCAACTGATTCGCTTGGACCTCCAGTTATTGGAGAGACTACAACAATAGTATCTTTCAGTATTTGAAATTCGATGCCGATACCTTCGAAATTACCTCTCATCTCTTCTTCTTCGTATGAGAATTCTTCAGGCGTTATATAAACCGAATGCGGATCGAGATTTTTAAGCATACCTTCGATTGCATTGTCAACCAATTCATTTTCATTGAGAGAATCGACATAGAAATAAGAAGTATACCTGTAAGCTTTTTCGAATTTATCCAGTTGAACATCTTTTAAAGGGAATAATAAATCGTCGAGTTTAACACCCACAAAAAATCCGAGAAGTATCGAAATTACTATCGCAGGAATAATTTTCTTCATTCTTAATTTTCCGGCTTCATTTGAGGAAACAAAATAACGTCTCGGATCGAAGGCTGATTTGTAAGTAGCATAACAAGTCGGTCAATACCAACTCCCAGTCCAGCTGTAGGAGGCATCCCATATTCGAGTGCTCTTACAAAGTCTTCGTCGATCTGGTGAGCTTCTTCATCGCCTTCTTCTCGCATTTTTGCCTGTTGTTCGAATCGTTTTTTCTGGTCGATCGGATCATTTAATTCGCTAAAGGCGTTACAAATTTCCCTGCCGAGCACAAAACCTTCAAATCTTTCTACCAATCCTTCTTTTGACCTGTGCTTTTTGGCAAGCGGCGAAAGTTCTAATGGATAATCGACAACAAATGTAGGCTGTATCAAAGAGGGTTGTATCGTTGCTTCAAATAGCTCATCGATTAACTTGCCTTTCGATTCACCTCCCTTAGGCTCTATACCTCTTTCTTTAAGTGCCTTTACCAGCTCGTTATAATCAGCTTTTAGTACGTCGATACCAGTAACTTTAAGCAATTCATCAACCATTGATATTCGCTTCCACGGAGGATTGAAATTAATTTCCGTACCTTCGATTTCAAATTGAGTTTTGCCGAATACATTATTGCACAGCTCTACTACCATCTTTTCAACAAATTCCATCATCCATTCGTAATCTTTATAAGCCACATAAAGCTCGAGCATTGTAAATTCAGGGTTATGCGTTTTGTCCATTCCTTCGTTTCTAAAGTCTTTCGATATCTCGTAAACACCGTCAAAACCACCTACTATTAAACGTTTTAAATAGAGCTCGTCTGCAATTCTTAAATACAAATCGATATCAAGGGCATTATGATGTGTAATGAAAGGACGAGCAGCAGCGCCTCCGTATAAAGGTTGCAGGATTGGGGTCTCTACTTCAGTCAAACCATTATCGTCCAGGTACTTTCTTATTTGCGTAATAATTTGTGCTCTTTTGATAAAAACATCTTTTACTTGAGGGTTAACAATCAAGTCTACATATCTTTGCCTGTATCTTAACTCTTTATCTGCAAATTGGTCATAAATAATCTTATTCCCGTTTTCATCAATAACTTCCTTGGCAATTGGAATAGGTCTTAAGGATTTGGCAAGTAGTTGATACGATTTTGAGTGTACGGAAATCTCACCCGTTTTAGTTTTGAATACAAATCCTTCCACTCCGATAATATCACCAATATCGAGTAGTTTAAAAATATCGTATATATCCCCCAGATCATCTTTCTTGAGATAAATCTGGATTCTGCCTTTGCTATCCTGAATATGAGCGAACGTAGCTTTTCCCATGCGCCTCAATGCCATAATGCGTCCCGCAACTTTTACATCTTTGCCTTCGTACCTTTCGTAATTTTGTTTTATATCGATCGAGTAGCTGTCGACATCATAGCTATATGCATAAGGTAAAATACCTCTTTTAATTAATTCTTCGAATTCTTCTCTTCTTCTCTTCATTAATGAATTATATTCTGCTTCGAGATTATGGTTTTCCACTTTTCCTCCGTATTAATTTCTAACAAAATTGACTAACTTGTTGCAAGCATTATCAATTATATAATTTACCAGATTAGATGATGACAGATAGTTATTAATAAATATAGAGAATGCCAGGATTTCGCCGGAAATGGTTTTAACATAGCCTGCAAGTGTTGATACACCGGGACTGTAACCCGGTTTTGCTCTTAAATTATTACTAGCATGAGTATTTTTCATACGATTTGCAAGAGTTCCATCAAAGCCCGCAATTGGTAATGAATTATAGAAATAGTCCGACATTTCCGATTTAAAGAGATAGGTCAAAAGATTGACAGTTTGACGCGGTGTTACAAGATTTATCCTCGACAAACCGGAACCGTCTACAAGATTTAGATTATCAACATTAATTCCGATGTCATTAAAAAGTTTTCTGCATGCGTCCAGACCATTCTCAGCCGAACCGTATCCATAGACTTCAAGTCCAATTGTTTTTAATAGTTGCTCTGAATAAAAGTTATTACTGTTTTTATTTGTTTCGTTGACTATTCTGTACAACGGAACCGATCGATGAATCAAGAGAGGAGTCATCTCGTCTTTTATAATAAATTTATCTGTCGTGTTGTAGTCGAGAATTTCTCCTTCAACCTGAATACCTCGAGCATTCAAAGTTTCTTTAAATAGTGTCATAAAATAGTATGCGGGTCCGCTAATTGAAATATTTTTAACTACTGGCTCGGATTTAATATTAATCAAACCGTTAATATAAATTACATTAGAGCCTCTTTCTCTCGTTACGTCGATTTCCGTTTCGCCATCTGTAGTTACTGCTTTGTTAATGATTTTAACATAATTTGTATTAGGAGAAATTTTATACTTAGCAGGGAATTTTAATTCGGACGGAGTGATTGTAATTTCAATAGAATTATCGTTAAAACTGAGAGCACCTGAGGGTGCAGCGAACCAATAACTTTCGTTATCCCACGCCCATCCCTCTCCCAGCGGTATATCGTCGAATGCGTGGTCGTCAAAATAAAGATTACCTTCTATCTTATTGATGCCTTTATTTAATAGCTGTTGAGCCCACTCTTCGAAAACTACCGTTGGAGCTCCGTTGTAAAATCGATTAGAAATCGATGGGTCGCCCGAGCCGGATACAAGCAAATCTCCTTTAAGAATGCCGTTCGTAATTTCGCCGTCGGTATAAATTGTTGTTTCATACGTAAAATTGGGTCCCAATATAAATAGTGCTGCTGCTGTTGTGAAGAGTTTAACAGTCGACGCTGGAATAAATAACTTGTCCGGATTTTTCTTGTAAATAGTTTCTCCGGACTTTAATGACCTAATAAAAACTCCTACAAAAGCATTATTCAATGCCGGGTCGTTAAAAGAATCGTCGAGCTGTTCTCTCAATTCTTTAATTGAATATTGCTCTTTCAACGAATCGTTCTGAGCATAGACAAAGCAAGATAAGAGCAATATCAGGAAAAGTCTAATTATCATAGGTTTTATAAACTTTTTCAATTTCGTTAATCGTAATTTCTCTATAAGATCCGTATGGAAGTTTTTCGATATTAAATATGCCGAAGCTTACTCGTTCGAGAGATTTCACAAAATAACCAAGCTGTCCGAACATTCTCTTTACAAAATGATTTCTGCCTTCTACGGTTGTTACTTCCACCATTTTTTTGTTTTTGTAATTGATGATTTTAATTTCTTCGAATTTGCTTTTTCTACCATCGAGATAAATTCCTTTCAACAATTTATCGGCGTGTTCTATAGACAACGGTTTATCGAGCGTGGCATGATAAACGCGTGGAATTTTTTTACTCGGATGCGTCAAGAAATTCGAAAAGTTACCGTCGTTAGTCAATATAAGCACGCCGGTTGTGTTGTAATCGAGTCTACCAACGGGAAAAATCTTGTATTTAGTTTTAATCAAATCAGTTACTTTTTTCCGATTCTTTTCGTCACTTGTCGTTGTAATAAAACCTCTGGGTTTATTGAGGAGGAAATAAACTTTTTTTTCGGGCTTAAGTTTTTCTCCATCGAGATAAACAATATCACTCTCAGGATCAACATAAAAACTAAAATCGGTAATGACATTACCATTTACTGAAACTCGTCCCATTTTAATGTATTCTTCCGATTTTCTTCTTGAGGAGATTCCGCATTCCGAAAGAAACTTATTCAATCGTATCTTCATCGTTTGTGCCTTCGTCGTTAATTTCATTTTCAAGTTCTTCTTCAATTTTGTTCATCATAATTCTTCGTTTTTGTTCCTGAAAATCTTCGTCTTTCATAATCTCTTCGATTTCACGTGGTTTCGGCAAATCGGTAAGACTATTCAGTCCAAAATATTTTAAAAATTCGTCCGTAGTACCGTAAAGAAGCGGACGCCCTACAGTATCAGCTCTCCCCTTGATGGTAATCAAATTCTTTTCGAGCAAAGTATTCAAAGTATAATCGGAATTCACACCGCGAATTGTTTCAAGTTCTGGCTTTGTAATTGGTTGTTTGTAAGCTATAATTGCTAAAGTTTCGAGAGCAGCTTGACTCAGTCGACGTTTACTCTTTTCTGTTGAAAGAAAGCCGACATATTTTGCATGGTCAGCTTTTGTGGCATAAATATAACCATTGGCAATTCTCAGGATCTTAAATGCATGGCCATTTTCTTCATATTTTTCATTGAGCAAATTAACAGCCGCATCGATTTCTTCGACAGAAATATCGGTATCCGCGCCGTCAATTTCTTTAATGGCATTGACAATTTCTTTAGCTGGCAAAGGTTCGTCAGAAGCAAAAATCAACGCTTCGATAACCGAATAATAGAGATTATCCATCAGAGAGCCCGTAGATTATAAAGTCATTAAAATTTGGAGATTCTTCAATACCGACCTGACCGGATTTAACCATCTCCAAAACTGCAATAAATGTAACAATAATCCTAATTTTGTTTACCATTTCTTTCATCAATTCATTGAATGTAATTCTCTTGTGCAACTTCACTTTTTTTTCAATATAATCGATCTGTTCTTCAATTGTAACATTCCATTTTTTAATTTCGTGAACGGGTTCTTCCTTCTTCGATTCAATTACTTTTTTGAAGGCTTTAATAAGATCATAGATGGAAATATTTTTTAACAAGACATCGAGATTAGCAGATTTTTCCTTTTCGTCGTACTCGAAATTACTACGGAAACTATAGTTTCTCATATTCGATTCCATAAAGCTAAATTCCTCAGTCATTTCTTTATATCTTTTATATTCGAGGAGTGCTTTTACGAGGTCAGCTCTTGGATCGATTTCTTCGCCTTTTTCGTCCACTTCTTTCGGAAGGAGCATTTTAACCTTTATCTGCATTAAAGTGGCAGCCATTAAAATAAAATCTCCAGCTATCTCGAGGTCGAGTTGCTGTAGCATTTTAAGATAGTCCATGAAGTCTTTGGTAATTTTCGATATTGGGATATCGTAAATATTAAGCTCGTCCCGTTTGATAAAAAATAGCAGAAGGTCGAGCGGTCCTTCGAATTGTGTAAGTTTGATTTTATACATTATCCGAATTTCATACTTGAATGAACTTCGTCCATCGTCTGTTGTGCCACAACTTTTGCTTTAGCTTCGCCATTGTGCAATATATCTTTTACCAGATCAATATTCTGTTCGTAATATTTCCGTTTTTCGATAATAGGTACGAGGAATTCATTAATTTTAGCAGCACATCTCGATTTACATTCCACACATCCGAGAGCGCCACTACGGCAATCTGCATCAATGCTTTCTGTTTCCTCAGGATTGAATCTTTTGTGATATGTAAATACCAGACAAACTTCTGGACGGCCTGGATCGTTTTTCCGTATTTTTAAAGTGTCCGTTACGGCTTTTCTTAATTTTGCATTGACAGTCTCTGGCTCGTCGGACAAAAGAATTGCATTTCCAATCGATTTCGACATTTTAGCATTGCCATCAAGTCCTGGTAAACGCGAAAAACTCGTAAGAAGTGGCTCCGGTTCCGGAAAAACCTCCCCGTATTGATTATTGAATTTCCTGGCAATTTCGCGTGTGATTTCGATATGCGGAACCTGATCCTCCCCTACCGGTACCAGTTCGCCTTTATATAATAAAATATCGGCTGCCTGCAAGACAGGATAACCAAGATGTCCATATACAACGTTTTCGATATTCAAATCGCGAATTTGCTCTTTTAATGTGGGATTTCTTTCCAGACGAGATTTTGTGATTAACATTGAAAAAATTAAATAAAGTTCGGCATGTTCTTTAATCTGGGATTGTCGAAAAAATGGACTTTTTTCTGGATCGAGTCCTGAGGATAGCCAGTCTATAACCATTTCAATTGTATTGTCATAAATATGTTCAGTGGATAAATCTGTGGTCAATACGTGATAATCGGCAATGAGGTGGTAACTTTCGTATTGATTTTGCAATTTAATCCAGTTTTCCAGAGCGCCTACAAAATGTCCAAGATGTAATTTGCCTGTAGGGCGCATACCGCTTAGAATTCGTTTATTAGCCATAATTTAGTTAGAATAAATTAATGAATATAGAGCACAAAAATAAAGAAAAAAAAGGAAACTTACTTTTAATCGAAGAGGAAAGGTTTCCATGCATTATCAATTCTGCCAGCCGCCGACTTGATAAAAAGTATGTGATTGGGTGTATATGGTTTGATTCTAAGTTTCAAACCCGCTTCTTCAGGAGTTCTGTCCCCTTTTCTATTATTACACGGTAAACACGCTGCCACCAGGTTTTCCCAAGTATCCGTTCCTCCCCTTGATTTCGGGATAACATGGTCAACCGTCAATGGTAAATCACCTCTACCGCAGTAAGCACATCGATGACCATCCCTTTTGAGTATATTTTTTCTGGTAAGAATAATTTTTTTGTAAGGAACTCGAATATAATCTTTCAGCTTAATTACGCTTGGCCAGGGATAAGATTTACTTACGGTTCTAATTTGTCGAGCGCTGTTTTTTGCAACTAATTCTGCTTTACCCATAAGCAGTAATATTATTGCCTTTTTTACGTTACAAATTGTAAGGGGTTCGTAACTTTGGTTCAATAATAGAACCCTTGCATTAAGCGCTCCGTTTGATCCGAACTTACGTTCGAAGATGACCTCCTTCGTTCAAAATTATACAATGGTTATAATTTGGCGTACAATATGCAAAAAATTGATTAATTATGAAAGATCTAATCCTATCACTTATCTATTATTCCACCAGCTAATAGGTAACCATCACTGTCATAAAGAACGAGAGATTGTCCTGGAGTAACTGCATTTTTTGGTTCTAAAAATTCAATTTCTATCGTATCTTGAGACGATTTGAGGACAACGGCTTCTTTGGCAGTATCTGAATACCTAATTTTTCCAAAGACTTTTTCGCCTTTATTCAATGAAGGCCGACTCACGTAATTTATATCCGAAGCTTTAACGTACTTTTTAAGTAGTTCTTCTTTATCGCCAATTTCAATTGTATTTGTTTCATTGTCGATCTTTTTCACATAGACAGGTTTACCGAATGATACACCGAGTCCACGTCGTTGACCAATTGTATAGAATGGAAAACCTTTATGTTTTCCCACCACCTGACCATGGTATACCAGATTACCTTCATGAATTTCGTTGACCACCTCAGGAATTCTTTCGCGTAAAAATCTTTCGTAATTATTATCCGCCACAAAACAAATTTCTTGACTATCCGGTTTACTTGCTGTTTTCAATCCAAAGTCTGCGGCGATTGACCGCACTTCTTCTTTTGTATATTTACCGAGCGGGAATAATGTGCGTGATAAGCTTTCCTGCGTAAGTCCCCATAGAGCATACGTCTGGTCCTTCTTATGGTCTTTTGAATATTTCAATGTAAATCTATTGTTAATTTTTTCCACCAATGCATAATGTCCTGTCGCAACATATTGTGCATCGAGCGAATCAGCTTTTTTCAGTAACTCCTCCCACTTAATTTTGCGATTGCATACAACACAAGGGTTCGGAGTTCTACCTGAAAGATATTCATTGACAAAATCGTCGATTACTGCTTTTTCGAAAGCTTTTGTGAAATCGACTGTATAATGCGGAATGCCTATTAATTCAGCTACATTTTTAGCGTCAAAAATTGCATCGAGCGAGCAGCAGCCCGATTCGTGCTTTGGAGCTCCTCCAACTTCCATAAAGCCCCATGTTTTCATTGTAATTCCAATTACATCGTAGCCTTCCTTTTTCAAAATTGCAGCAGCCACCGAAGAATCGACCCCACCACTCATGGCAACGATTACACGATTTTTGTTCATCACATTCCTTTCTTAAAAAATCTACAATTCAAACGATAAATATAGGAAATAAGTTCTAATTTCAGGAGGTGGTGGTGAGTATTGCAACGCAAGTAACATAATTGTCGGAATGGCTCATTGATATCAATAATTTTTTGTTGTCCCCAAGAAATTCTTTAATCTCATTTTTCCTCAGATTTACAACCGGCATTCCATTCGAGAGATTGCTGATTTCAATATCTTTCCATCCAGGGATAACATTAACTGAAGAGAGAGCTTTTGTTATTGCTTCTTTTGCCGCAAAGCGCGCTGCCAGATGCTGATATTTATTCTTTTTATTTAAGCAATACTCCAATTCAGAAATTGTAAATATTTTTTCTAAAAAACGTTGGCCGTAATTATCTACACTCTGCTTTATTCTGTCGATCTCAATTATATCAATACCCAGTCCAATTACCATATACCTTCTCTTTTAGAAAATATTTGCGTCTACTTTGATACCTTTGCCACGTATTTGCTCTTCTAAAATTTCGACGAGTTTATTGAGCTTTGTCATTGTATTTTTTATATCTTCCATAAATTTATCGTCATACAATAACTTGCCAAGATTATTTTCGCTGCGACGCGTTTCATGTATCATTGAATTCAATTCATTTAATAGTTCCTTCGATTCCTTTAAAGTCAGATTTGCATTTTTAAGGAACACTTTAACTGTATCTCTGTTTTCTAAAATTAGACTATCGACATTCTCTGTAATTTCGACTGTACTGGATAATAATTTTGTAATATTTGATTCGTTCCGAGTTACAAACGAATTGAGATTATCAACTGTATTATTCAAATTTTTTACTAAAGCAGTTACCTCACCCGTAAAGCGGTCGTCGAGAATAGTATTATTCAATTTTGTAAGAGTAAGATCAACTTCTTTAATTAAATGAATTAAATCAGATTGTAAATTGCCTAATAAAGCCATTGTAGTTGAAATATCGCCGAGGAACATGCCATTATGAATTTGGTCGGCGTCGAGAAGAATATCCGAATTCCCCGGAAAAACTTCTACTTTTTTACCTCCCATCAAATCGAGCATCATTATTTGGAAAGTAGCATCCTGACGTAAAGAAATGTTTCTGTCAATTTTTAGTAATGCTATTACATAATTGTTTTCAGTCTTTATATCTTCTACATAACCAGCTCGCACACCGTTGATGGTAACCGGATCTCCAATTTCAAGTCCTGCAACATTATTGAACTTAATCCTCAATTCTGTTTTGTCGGCGTTAAAAGTAATATTTTTAGCCCAGCCGAGAACCCAGAAAAAGATTATAAGTGCAAGGAATACAGTAATACCAACTTTAATTTCAGTTTTTCTCTCGTCTTTCATCTTCGTTAATTATTTTTTTCAGAATATTAAATTCAAGTGAGTCGATGACACTATCCTCAATAAATATTTTTGTGCGATTAACAATTTTTTCAAAATTTTCCATCGATTCTTCGAAATTTTCTTTTTTTAGTTTTTCAATTTTTTCCGAAAAAAGTACCTGCAAAGAATCGTCATATTTATTGTGCTGTAACTTATCAAATCTTTTTTTAAAATCATTTACACCAATTTCGAATATTTTTTCTTTAACATAGTTTTCTATCATCGACCCGTATTGCCTATAGACAAAAATCAAACTACCGATTGCAATTGTAATTATGGAGACCAGGGTTAAAAAACATCCCTTTCTCATTATTGCTCCGGCAGTTTTTCTACAAGAATTTTATTTATTCTTTTGTTAAGAATTTCCTTCACAGTAAATTTAATGCCTTTATCGGTAAAAGAGAAACCTTCTTCTGGAATAGAACCTGCGTGATTTAGAATAAAACCGGCGAGCGTATCATAATCGTCGTCTTCGTTTGACAAATCTTTTCCAAGAAGCTCACTCAGTTCGTCGATAGGCAATCTACCGCTTAGCAAATAAGTATTGTCCGAAATTTTAACTATCGGATTTTCTTCTTTATCGAATTCGTCCCGTATATCTCCAACTATTTCTTCAAGAATATCTTCGAGAGAAATCAAACCGGAAGTGCCACCATATTCGTCGACTACAATTCCCAGATGAAGCTTTTTCTCCTGGAAATCGTGGAGCAACTCGTTTATATATTTTGTCTGGGGCACAAAGAATACTTCACGCGCAATTTTACGAAGTGAAAGTGACTTGCGCATTTCGGGATTCTTCAAATACGGTAGTAAGTCTTTGACATAAATAATTCCAATAATATTATCGAGCGAGTTTTCATATAAAGGAATACGACTGTAACCCGATTCATTAATAACTTTCATTAGTTCATCAAAAGTAATATCTACAGGGACTGCTACAATGTCGACGCGTGGAGTCATTATTTCCCGCGCTGTTACGCTTCTAAAAGATACTATGCCTTCAATAAGTTCGTGCTCGTCTTCTTCAATTGTTCCTCTCTCCACGCCGAGATTAGTCAGTTCGGTAATTTCTGAATTAAGAAGAGGATTTTTGAATTTATCCGTCTTAATTTTTGCAGTAGCCACTCGGAGCAAGTCACTCAATATTTTGGCAATCGGGAAAAACAGCACACTAAACCAGTAAAGAGGCATAGCAACCATTCTGGCAAAACTGATATTATTCTTATTTGCAATTAATTTCGGAATTATTTCACCAAAGAGAAGAATAATTATGGTTAGGATGATAATTTGAACTGTGATAGCAAGTTCCGCTGAGACATTGTAAATTTTAGCGAGGTCTAAAGCTATTAGAACGGAAATGATAGACGCTGCTGTATTAACTATTGTATTACCGAGTAAAATAGTTACCAGAATACGTCTGGGATTATCCAGTAATATCTGGAGATAGCTTCCTATAATTTTGCTTGTTTTCCGAAAATCTTTAATTTTTTTCCTGTCGAGAGAAAAGAGAGCCACTTCCGATCCAGAAAAGAATCCGGAGAGAATAATAAAAATTATTAGAAGAACTATACGCAAAAATGAATCGCTTTCCAAGTTATCGTCAAATCCCGACTTTATTCAACATACAATTAAAATGGTAAATCCTCGTCCGAATCGGCTTCCATAGCAGGAGCATCACCTTGAATTTCTTCTCCGCCGGTTTCTGGTGGTGCTTCTCTGCTATCCAGAGGAATTAGCTGTTCGGCAACTACTTCCGTAAAGTATCTCTTTATGCCGTTCTTATCCTCATAATCCCGTTTTGATATTCTTCCCTCGATATAAAACTTCTTCCCTTTTTTTAAGGCATCTTTATAAAAGTCGGATAAATTGTAAGCCACAACATTATGCCATGTAGTTTCATTAACCCAATTGCCGTCCCGTCCCTTGTAACTTCTCGTAGTAGCCAGTGAAAATGTAGTTACAGATACATTGTTCGTAGTAAAACGTGTTTCAGCATCGCTTCCCAGATTTCCAATAAGCATAATCTTGTTTAAAGAAAAAGCCACTTGCCCACCTTTTTTTTTGTTAAAAAATGCAGTATAAATTTATGATTATTAACTGAAAATTGCCAAACAGAATAAGATTAATCTTCTATCGTAAAAATGAAGGTATTTTTAAATTCGGACACTTTTTTTAACTCATCCCTCACCTTTTCTGCCTTTTCGATAGAGTCAAATGGAAAGAGCTGCACTGTATACATTTTAACTTCATCTTTATAAATAATATTGAGTTCATAGTCTGTTTTACTTGAATTCATTTCAACGAATTTTTCTGCGTTAATTCTGTTCGAAAAAGCAGCGACCTGAACAATAAAATGGATGGTTTTCTTCTTAACCTCGTCGGAAGGAATCTCCTCAATTTTGTTTTCATTATTTAAAGTATCAGTTTTACTTACTTCATCGAGAGTTTCTAACTCATCGAATATATATACTTTTTCTTCGGGTTGTTCATTTTGTGTTTTACGTAAAGATGAACAACCAAATAATAAAATAAAAATGGTAATGATTATAAAACTGATTTTCATAAAAAAATGCCCCGCATAAATCGGGGCATTATCTAATTACAAAGAATAAGAAAAATTAACGCCCAATAAATGTGCACTGTTTGTATAAGTTCCGTTAAAGTTGAATTTTGAATTAGTAACTTCTCTCTCCATAAAGATTAAGTAGAGATACGATAAATCAATCGAGAATTTTTCCGATAATTTCAGTCCGTAACCGATATTCAACCCGATACGGTCGGCGTCGGGCAATGTAGGCTCTACATATTCATCTTTAACAGGACTATTGTCGTAGAACAAGCCACCTCTTAATTTAGAACCGCTTTCCATAGAATACTCAAATCCACCTCGAACAATAAAAGAATTTTCATATTTTCTGTCGGCAGATTGGACATTTTGCTGTCCATTAGCAGGGTTTAAATCGAGATCGTAATTTTCAAAAGTAACCTCGAGTTTGTCATAACTCGACCAGCCAACATATTGAAAATCTGCCGTCAACATTAAATTGTCATTTGCAGAATATGCCACACCGACAGTTATGTTTTGTGGAGTGGACAGTGGAGCTTTAATATTTCCATTTGGAAGGGGTAAAGTTAAACCCAATAACGGATGAACAAATCCTGCTGGAGTACTTGTAGCAGTACCTTCGAAATCAAAATTAACCTCGCTGCGATAACTAAGTCCCACAGAAAAATCCGCTGTGGGTTTGTAGAGTAAACCGGCAGAAAAACCAAAAGCCGTGCCGTCGCCATTCATATTGATTTCAAAATCCCCTCCAACGGGAATAGGCGCTTTGCGAATTATTGTTACATCTGCCCATGCAAAAGTGCCGCCTAAACTTAATGACAGTTGATCAGACAATTGATAAGCAATAACCGGCGTGAAAAAGAACGCCCTTAGTTCTGTTTCTACTGCCAGGTATTTCCCGATCCAATTTGGATCCCATTTTGTCCCCAATCCGTAAGGATTATTCACACCAAGTCCGATATGCAATTTATCGGTCAATTGCTGAGTAAGATAAAAGTTGATAGGAGTAAAGAGCTGATTTTCCATGTCAACTTCAGAAGCTGGCTGAGTAGGAGTTTTGTAAGTAGCAAGAGGAACAATTAATGTGGTTCCAAGATAGAAATTAGTTCCTTTTAATTGAGTAATTCCTGCGGGATTAAAATAGATTGCCGAGGGATCATTGGCTAATCCAGTAAACGCGCCTCCCATAGCCATTGCTCTGGCGCCATGCTCGTTTAATTGGAATCCACTTCCCTTAATTATACCCGCTGTAATTAAAATAAAAAGAAATAATTGTAAAGATTTTTTCACACAACCTCCCTGTTTTTGTTATGCGAACATTAAAATAAGTAATTGTTTTTTAAAAGCAAAAAGAATTATTCTAATAAAATTAACAATTCATTTTTCTCTACACTTACACCTGTCTTAATTCTAATATCTTTTATTTTGCCGTCTCGTGGCGATTGTATTTCGTTTTCCATTTTCATTGCTTCTAGTACAATCAGACTTTGCCCTTTTTTTACTTCACTCCCTTTTTCAACATTTAATTTGACAATTAAACCAGGCATTGGAGCTTTAATTTCGGAATATTTTTCTTTACTCAGTTTTTCTTCGCGTCTGCTCTGAATCAAATATTGAAGACGCGTATGCAGTTTTAATTTATATAGATTTCCGCAAACATTATACGTAAATCTATTAT
This sequence comes from Melioribacter sulfuriphilus, assembly GCF_051488685.1. Classification (NCBI taxonomy): domain Bacteria; kingdom Pseudomonadati; phylum Ignavibacteriota; class Ignavibacteria; order Ignavibacteriales; family Melioribacteraceae; genus Melioribacter; species Melioribacter sulfuriphilus. Next base: position 99,098 of record NZ_JBPSEH010000002.1, on the reverse strand, counting down.
CTTCTGATTGTCCCGATAAGATGTTGTAATGCTTTTGTCCTAATCGAAGTAAATATTCATTCTCATTTTTAGTATTAAATTCATCGATCGTAAATTCCACGTCATTAATAATTATTTTATTTCCTCCTTTATAAGTAACAGAGTATTTTTTGTCATTAATTTCAACTACGAAATCAATCATATTTTAGTTCGTACCATTTATTTTTGTTATTTGTCACATCGCCGTTAGATTTAAATTTATTACTATAATTTAAGACGGCTGAAACTACTGCAGCTATTTCTAAGCCCTGATTGCTTTCCCGAATAAAAGAAAAATTTTTTAGTGTATTAATATTAAATGAAGCATCTCTGAAAATATCGCTCTTTAAAATTTGTTTTAGGAGTGGAATATTAGTTTCAACGTCCGTAATTAAATAATTATCAAGTGCATTCAACATTCGAACAAGGGCTTCGTTACGACTTCTGCCGTGGCTAATAACTTTTGATAATAATGGGTCGTAGTATAATGAAACATCTGACCCGATGTCAATACCATAGTCTACCCTTATACCGGGTAAAGTGGGAATTTTGTGATTTGTAATTTTTCCGGTCGAAGGTGAAAAATCAAAGTCTTCAGAATTAATTCTGCATTCAATTGAATGACCATTAATTGAGACTTCATCCTGAGTAAACGACAGCTTTTCTCCTGCTGCTATTTTAATCTGTTCTTTTACAATATCGATCCCTGTAATTGACTCAGTAACTGGATGTTCCACTTGCAAACGCGTATTCATTTCTAAAAAATAAAAGTTGTGGTTATCATCCATCAGAAATTCAACTGTACCGGCGTTATAATAGTTACATGCCCGGGCAGCTCTTACTGCAGCATCTGTTATTTTTAACCTTAATTCTGGATCAATTGAAGGCGAAGGAGCTTCTTCAATTATTTTCTGAAAACGTCTTTGAAGAGAGCATTCTCTTTCAAATAGATGAGCATAATTGCCATGTCGGTCGCCTAAAATTTGTACCTCGATATGTTTTGGATTGACAATCAATTTTTCGATATAAATTTCGTCGTTGCCAAAAGCCTTTAGAGCTTCGCTGCGTGTTAAGTTAAATACCTGCCGAAGTTCTTTATCTTCGGAGACCATACGAATTCCCTTTCCACCTCCACCACCAGAAGCTTTCAACATAATCGGATATCCAATTTCATTTGCTATTAAGATAGCTTCTTCTAAATTATAAATCGGTTTAATTGAGCCGGGCACAACAGGGATATTACTGTCGAGCATTAACTTGCGAGCGTTTAACTTGTTGCCCATTAGTTTAACTGACTTAGACGAAGGACCAATAAAAGTAATATTGCTTGCCTCTACAGCTTTTATAAAATTTTCGTTCTCAGATAAATAACCGTAGCCCGGATGTATTGCATCTACATCTGCTTTTTGGGCTATTTCAAGAATTAAATTTTGATTTAGGTATGCTCTCGGTTCACCTATTTTGAAGGCTTCGTCTGCTGCAGCAACATGAGGAGAAAATTTATCTATGTCCGAATAAATTGCAATTGTCTTTATACCCAGTTCATTACATGCTCTAATAATTCTTAGAGCAATTTCCCCTCTATTGGCAATTAGTATTTTATTAAACATTTATTATGAGCAGTTATCTTTTAATTAAGATAATAATATTTTTTATCAGAAAAAACTGCTCATTCAAATTCAACGATGGTAATTCCCTCTCCTCCGCTTTCGATATTAGCAAAATAATAATTTTTAATCCCTTTATAGTTCTTAAGAATTGAATGCGCCAATTGTTTTAATGCTCCCGTTCCTTTTCCGTGCAGTATCTCAACTCTTTCCAGACCGTACATTAAAGAATCGTCAAGGAAACGAATAATTTCAAACTCAGCCTCATCGGAACGCATACCTCTTATATCGAGTCGATATTTAACGTGGTCGTAATCAGTAATTACTCTCTTTTTTTCGTAGTCTTTAAAATCTGACTTATTAGCCGGAACCAGTGAGCTATATTTTGCTTTGATTTTTAATGTGCCAATTGTTATTAATGCTTTATCTTTTTCGACATCAATTTCATCCAGTACTCCTACAGAAGTAGTTCCTTTGATAGAGACGAAATCGCCCACATTTAATTTATAATCTGATTTATCTTCGCTTTTTGATTTTTCGAGATAACTTTGAGTTTTCTTTTTTATTGTTTCTATTTCACTTTTTTCTTTCTTAATAACTTCTTTGTTAGCATTCGATTGGATGATATTCTTAATGGTATTTTCGATTTTCCTGTTAACGTCGGACAACAAGAGATTAGCTTTTTTATGAGCTTCTTCGAGTATTTCTTTTTTTTGCTTTTCTAACTTATTTATTTTTTCCTGATAAAGATTAGCAAGACTTTTGAGACGTAAATTCTCCAGTTCGAGATTATGATATTGATTTTTCAATTCATGTGATTTTTTTTCGATATCAATTAAAAATTCTTCTATCTTCGATTTGTCACTGTCAATGTATCGTTTGGAAAGCTCAATAAATTGTTCGTCGAAACCAATTCGACTTGCAATTTCGAATGCATAGCTTGAACCAGGCATCCCCTGATTAAATCGATATGTCGGTTTTAATTTCTCACTGTCGAATTCCATCGAACAATTTTGAAATTTGTCGAGTTGATTTGCAATCAATTTAAGAGAACCATGATGTGTCGTTGCTATAACAAGAGCACCTTTGTCCCGTAATGAAATCAAAATACCGGTAGCTATTGCCGCCCCTTCAACCGGATCAGTTCCAGTACCTACTTCATCAAGTAGTACAAGAGTTCTCTCATTTGCTTCCTCAAGTATCGACTTAATATTTGTTAGATGTGAACTAAATGTACTTAAATCGTCTTCAATCGATTGATAATCACCTATGTCCACAAGAACATTTTCAAAGAGATGCAGATTCGAATCGGGATGACACGGTATCGGGATTCCTGATTGAGCCATCAGTACCAGCAGACCGATTGTTTTGATTGCAACAGTTTTCCCTCCCGCATTTGGTCCAGTCAGTACAAGTACTTTCTGATTGGTTATTTTCAGATTCAAAGGAATTGCAGCTTCAAATCCAAGTTTCTTTAGCAAAATAGGATGCCTTGCATCTATCAATTCAAGTGGTTTATTTTCGTCGAATGTAGGGATAGAACCAATAATTTCGAGAGCATATTTTGCCCTTGCAAATAGAGTGTCTGCATTGGTGACAGCATTGTAAGTAATTAGTAGTTCTTCACTTTTAACAGCAATTTGTTTAGTAAGCACTAAAAGGATTTTTTCGATTTCTCTTTTTTCTGCAAATTTTAAAGAAAGGATATCGTTATTCAATTCGAGTATTTCAGCAGGTTCGATATAGACAGTTTGACCGGTGGATGATTCCGAATGAATAAAGCCTTTGATATGTCTTTTGTGCTCTGCTTTTACGGGTAGAACAATTCTGCCATCCCGTTGAGTAAAATATTCTTCCTGCACAAGGTATTCTTCACTCAATTTTTTCAGCAAACGATTAACAGTCTTTTGAAGCAATAACTCTTTTTCATGAATTTCGTTCCTGATCGATTTTAGAGTAGAACTTGCATTGTCTTTTACATCCCAATTTTCATCGAAAATTTTTTCGATGCTATTTTCGAACACCTTATCGATCATTAAATTATTTCTCAAGTTCTCCAGCGGCGTTTCGATTGGATCTTCGGGTTTCAAATAGCCTACCAGTTTTCTCGACATCTGTGCAAGACGATAAATTTCTCTTATTTCTTTCGACGAAAGGACAACTCCTTCAATTCTTGAACGGTATATTGAATCTGTCAGTTCAGGTAAATATTCGATGGGTGGAATATCTTTCCTGATTAGTAGATTGCGTGCATAGTTTATTTTATCTGTTTCTGAAATAATATGATTACGATCGCTCGAAGGTGATAGTTCCTTTATTTTCTTTTTACCAGCTTCAGTTTGACAATAATTAGCTATATAGTCTGTAATTTTACGGAATTCGAGTTTATCCAGTGTATCGTTTTTTACCATGTCAGTTATTTTTCAAAGTATCTGTTTTTTCAATAAAATCTTTAATTAAGTCGGTTGCGCTCGAACTTCTTTCCATGATGAAATTGATAAATCCCGGAATTATATTATACACGTGCTCATACATTAGAGAATCCTTACGTGTCTGTTTTTCGGGAAATCCTAATAAATCGAGGACCAGAAATAGCCCACTCAGAAATATAATTATCTGAAGAGTTCCTATTAAGCCACCTACAATTTGATTTATCAATTTATTGACTTTATCTGATGGATGGACAATCCTTTTTAAGATTGAAAAAAGAATGATTGTTGTCAAAAATATTAAAACGGCTGCTATTATTTTTGCGAAATATTCGTCGTCATTTAAAATTGGCGTTAGAACAACACCCAATTTATCCGAAAAATTGACAGTCAAAATTACAGCCGCAACAAGTCCTGTAATGCCTATAATTTTTCTGATGAGACCGTCTTTAAAACCAAGAATAAAACCGACTAATGCTATAACAATAATCAAATAGTCTAAGTAGTTCAATTATAACCTTGTCAATGTTGCAAAAACTTTTCGACCATTTCTTTAATCAATTTACCATCGGCTTTACCTTTAAGTGTTTTAGCCGCTACTGGCATTAATTTGGGGAAATCCTCTTTTGTAGAAACCCCTATGGTTTCAGCAATTTTTTTAATTTCTTCGAAAACCTCTTCAGGTGACAATTGTTTTGGGAGATAGCTTTCGATTATTTTCAACTCGGTTTCTTCTTTTTCAGCCAGTTCATTTCTGCCTGCGGCTTTATACTGTTCTACGGCTTCACGTCTTTTTTTTGCGGCGCTGGTAAGTAATTTAATTTCCTCCTCTTCATTTAGAGACTTACCGCTACCGCTTTTTTCAAATTCGAGTATCAATGCTCTAATCGAACGTATTGTTTCGAGGCGAATCTTGTCGCCCGATTTCATAGCCTCTTTAAGGTCATTATTGATTTTATCTTTCAGACTCATTGATTTACCTCACCTAAATTCAAAAAAAAAGGCAGGTTATTAAGAAAACAACCTGCCTTAGAAATTATAAATTGTGCAACTATATTTTGAGCAATGTCGAGTAATTAATTCTGAGACAAGAAGCTTTTCTCAATTCCTGTTGAATGTCGGTTACAATACCCATATCAGAATTCTTATCAATTCGCAAAGAGACAATTACGTTAGGCATTGCAAGGCGTTTATTATACATAATACCTTCAATTTCTTCCAGTTTTGTGATACTATCGTTGAGCTGTATTCTGCCGTCGTTACCAACCCAGATATACGAAACAAGCCTCTTATTTTCAATTTTCTCGATGGCTTTTGCTTCTGGTAGTTTAAAACTTACCAGAACGTCTACTTCTCGAAGAGTAGTGGTAACCATGAAGAATAAAAGAAGCATAAAGACAATATCGGGCAGCGAGGCAGTCGGTATCGATTGTTTTGTATTCGCTCTTTTTTTCTGAAATTTCATCTTTTTCCTCAATTATTTTTTTACAGATTCCGGTTCAGCTAAACTTATAATTATCGGAATTTTTTCTTTAATTTCTTTCATTTCTTCACTGCGTTCGTCCAGGTCAATAATTCTTTTACCAAATTTAGAGCGTGCGTATTCCTCGCGCACCTGGAAATAAGCGTCTTTAATCTGATCCAATGCCTGTATGTAAAGGTTATAATTGGTTTTTCTATCCGTCTTTACGGAAACAACAAGTTTCTTATTTGAAGGCAAATTAATTTTTTCTTCGATTCTCGGTTTAAGAGTTTTTGCAATCTGCGGAATAGCAATAATTTCGTTATTAAGAAGGACGTCGCCGTTTTCGTTTATCAGCACTGCGGCCAGACGATCCTTAGAAATTGGTACAAACTCTTGTTGTTCTGGTGGAATATATTCCGGTAGTACTAAACCGATACCTGTATCGACGTCGATAACTGTGGAGACAAGGAAGAATAATAGCAAGAGGAACGAAATGTCCGCCATCGAACTTGTAGGTATTTCGGCATCGGAAAGTTTACGTTTTTTTATCTTGACCATTTTAAAATACTCGTTTTAATTAGCTTTTCTTGGTTTTCAATTCGTATAAAGCATCAATAAGTTCAATAGAACTTTCTTCCATATCAGCTACCAAACGGTCTATACGGGAGACGAAGTAATTGTAGAGAACCTGAAGGATCATAGCAACAACTAGACCAAAAAGTGTTGTTAAAAGAGCTACTGAGATACCACCGGCAACGATACTCGGTGAAATTTGAGCTGCTTCTTTAATAGCGTCAAATGCCTGAATCATACCCTGTACAGTACCGGTGAACCCAAGCATCGGAGCAAGTGCAATAAAGGTTGAAATCCAGATCATACCTTTTTCGAGGAATCCCATTTCGATTGCACCGTAAGCCATAATAGCTTTTTCTGCAGCGTCGAGACCCTCGTCGGCTCTCAATAAACCAGCGTGAAATACTGAGGCAATGGAACCTCTTGTGTTTTCACATAATTTTATTGCTTCGGGTACACCACCCTTTTGAAGAGCTTCTTTAACTTGAACAATAAATTTTTTAGTGCTTATTGTAGCACGTGATAATGTCCAGAATCTTTCAATTGAGAAGCCCAATCCAATTACCAAGCATCCAAGTATGGGCCACATGAAAAAGCCGCCTTCTATGAACTTTTGTTGCAAATATCCGATAAGGCCCGGTTCTTCTACTTGAGCTAAAATTCCAGTAATAAAGCCTGTAATCTCTGCGAGTTGCATATGGAAAAACCTCCGATTATTTTTTTATTTTTTTAATTAATTCAAAAAAAACTTATTATTCTTGAAAAATGAGTAACGAACATTAAATAAATGAGTCAAAAAAGTCAATAAATAATTTTTATACCTCACTAAATTAAGAATTTTTTAATGATTCTGAAAAGAAAATAATGTTGCCTGTAAATATTTTTTTGCTTTCGAAGATATTTTCTACAACTATACACAATTCTTTTAGTGGTATCAATTTATTTTTATCATCAATCCATTGCCTGTTCGATTCGGTATCCAGTATATAAGGGGCAATTGCATTCGCATTGAGATTAATAGATTTCCCTTCTTCAGCCAGTGTTTTAACGAAATAATTAAGAGCATTTTTCGATGTCCCATAAGCTGCAATACCTGCTTCGTTCGAAAGTGAAGTAAATGCGCTCGTAAAACAAATCGACCCTCCTTTTGAGGATGCTACCAGTCTCATAAATTCTCTTGCGATTAAAAATGAAGTGTTCAGATTTATATCAATCAACTTTTTCCATTCTTCGTACGGCGTCTCGTCAATTCTTTTACCTCCCCAGTATGTACCAATTGTATCGAATAGATAATAATAAGAATCGCTATCTCTTCGAATTTTATTGAATGCCTCAATTACTTTTGATTCGTCAGCTAAATCTCCCACGATGATATTCTCACATTTTTTTTCGGTTGACGGAAGTTCTAATTTTTTTCTGGAGAAGAAATAATAATAATCGTATTCACAATTGAGAAAATAACTAATGGCTTCCTGCCCCAGTTTTCCGGAGGCGCCAAATAATAAAAATATTTTATTCATTACTTTTTTTCTTTGATTAAATAAAATTTTGCCGCTACTGGAAAATGATCGCTGAAACCACCAAAATATCTATTTCCTGCAAATGTTCTCAACGGCGCTCCTTTATAATCCCCTTCCTGCTGTACCATATATTCCGGACGCACAATTTCAAAACTATTTGTAACATAATCCAATCCTCTGTTGTCAACGAGCGCTTTTGAAATTATAATCTGATCAATCATATTCCAGTCTTTACGGTAATAATATGTACCTTCCCCGTTTTTAAATTTTTCGTATGCTGTGTTAATTAAGTCGTTGTAATTTTCAATATTATGCGCTTTCAAAATTTTTGTAATGGATTCGTTGTCGGGCTCGTCATTAAAATCGCCAAGAATTATAATATTCGAATCCTTGTTTAGATTCATTAGACTATCGACAACATTTCTTACAGTTCTGGCAGCAGCCAATCGATTTGGTTCTTCAGATTTTTCTCTTCCACCGCCCCTTGAAGGCCAGTGATTACCCAATAGATAAATTTTTTCTTTGCTCTTTTTATGCATTAACTCAACTAACATAATATAACGCGTCTTATCACCCTCAGGAAGTTTAACAGAAAACGTATCGACATTCAAAACTGAGAAGATACTTCTATCGTATATAACTGTAACGTCAATTCCCCTTTCGTCGGGAGAATCTCTGTAAGCTATAACGTAATCTCTGTAATTAAGCCGGTAAACAAGCCTTTTAGCCACCCATATATTTTCTACTTCCTGTAGACATAAAATATCGGGACCACAGCCGTCGTTCATGTAATTGATTACTCGTTCAAGATTTTCCAGTTTTTGTTCGAGTCTCTCGTCCGTCCATTGTTTTGAACCTTCGGGTGTAAATTCATCGTCGTTTTTTAAGGGATTATCTTCCGTGTCGAATAAATTTTCTACGTTCCAGCTTGCTACATATAGAGTATCCTCGCTCATTTCCAGGCCATTGGAGAACACTCGGGTCTGAATTAAAATTAAGAATAGAGATATTATTGATTTGTATTTCATAATGTGTTCGCTAATTCATATTTTCGGAAGTGAATATAACATTTTAGGGCGATAAATGGGTAAAAAAAAATTTGTTATTATCGACGCTATGTCGCTGGCATATAAAGGTTATTACGCTTTCATTACGAGACCTTTGTATACCAGTAAAGGTGAACCGACTTCGGCGGTCTACGGTTTTTTAAGCCAATTATTTAAAATATTGGAAGATACTAAACCCGATTATGCAGCAATAGCATTCGACTCAAAAGAAAAAAACTTCCGCCACGAAAAATATGAGAATTATAAATCGTCACGCGAAGAAATGCCTGAAGAGATGATTCCGCAAATAGCAAGAATTAAAGAGATAATAGAAGCGTTTAATATACCAATCTATATTTTACCTGGTTACGAAGCCGATGACCTAATAGGAACTGCAGTTAAAAAAGCCGCTGAAGCTGGGTTGATTGCATACGCAATCACACCAGATAAGGATTACATACAATTGATCGGTGATAACATTAAAATCATAAAACCAGGAAAATCGACGGATGAAATTGTAATTTTCGACGAAAAGAAAGTAGAAGAAGAATACGGTATAAAACCTTCACAAATGATCGACTATCTTGCGCTTGTGGGCGATAGTTCGGATGATATCCCCGGAGTTGCAGGCATCGGTCCAAAAACTGCAGCGCCCTTAATTCAAAAATATGGCTCAATAGAAAAGATTTACGAAAATCTCGATAAAATTGAGAAACAATCGGTCGTTAAAAAATTAATCGAGAACAAAGAAAATGCATTTTTGTCGAAAGAACTTGCGACGATTAAAACTGACGTGCCATTCAATTTCAACCTCGAGGAAGCAAAATTTACTAAACCAGACTTCAATAAACTGATGAAAATATTCGGAGAACTTGAATTCAGGTCGTTTGCCGACAAATTAAAAAAAATTTATGCCGGCGAAAACGATGCTCTGGAGCCACTGGAAGATGACGGAATGAAGCTTTCCCCAAATGATTACAGTTCTTTCGATAAGTCGAAGATTAATTATAAACTAATTTCTACCGAAAAAGATGCCGTAGAATTTGCAAAGAAACTATCAAATGCCGAACTACTTGTATTTGATACTGAAACGGATTCACTCGATATATTCAATGTAAATCTTGCAGGTGTTTCTTTTTCACTTAAACCAAACGAAGCCTGGTTTGTGGCTGTTAATCCCGAACGAACAAAGGAAGAATTGTTTACCTCCGAATTGACCGACCGTTTACCGATAAAGAAATTTATCGAGATTTTTAAGCCTGTTTTAGAAAACGAAAAGATCAAAAAAGTTTGCCAGAACGGTAAATATGACATTGCCGTTATGAGAACTTATGGTATAGAAGTAAAGAATTTTTACTTTGATACCATGTTAGCAAGTTACGTTATTGACCCCGATCAGAAGCATGGAATGGACGAACTATCGGCAAAGTATCTGAAATACAAACCAATTCCATTGATCGAATTAATTGGTTCGAAAAAAACACCAGAAAAAATATTTGAAGTAGATTTGAACAAACTTGCAGAATATTCGTGCGAAGACGCCGACATTACTTTTCGACTCTACAAGATTCTCGACGAAATTTTAAAGAAAGAAAAGCTTGAGAAAGTCGCTTATGAAATCGAATTCCCACTGGTACCAGTACTGGAAGATATGGAACGCACGGGTGTTAAGATCGACGTCGAGAGTTTGAAAGAATTCAGTAAAGAACTCGAAATTAAATTAGAATTAATTTCAAAAGAAATATATGCTTACTCGGAAGAAGAATTCAACATAAACTCTACGCAACAGCTTCAGAAAGTTTTATTCGACAAATTGAAATTGCCTCAAACTAGCAAAACAAAAACCGGATATTCTACCGATGCAAAATCTCTTGAATCTTTACGCGGAGCTCACCCTGTAATTGATTTGATTCTGGAATATAGACAAATTGCTAAACTGAAATCGACATATGCAGATGCCCTTCCAACTCTGATCAATCCGAAAACTGGTAAAATTCATACCACATACAATCAAACTGTAGTATCAACTGGCAGACTATCGAGCAACGATCCAAACTTGCAAAATATACCAATCAGAACAGAACTCGGAAAAGAAATCCGAAAAGCATTTATTCCTTCCGACAAAAATAATATTATTTTGAGCGCTGACTACAGTCAGATCGAACTAAGGATAATGGCAAGCATATCAGGCGACGAAAATTTAATTGCGGCTTTCGAAAAAGGCGAGGATATTCACCGCCGCACTGCAGCAATGGTTTTCAAAGTCGACCCCGATGACGTTACACCTGACATGCGCCGTAAAGCTAAAGAAGTAAATTTTGGAATCCTTTACGGTTTGGGTCCATTCGGTTTGAAAAATCGACTGGGTATTTCGCAGTCGCATGCGAAAGAAATTTTTGACAATTATTTTAATTCTTTCACCAAGGTTAAAAAATTCATGGACGAATCGATTGAAAAAGCACGCCAAAATGGGTACGCAGAAACTCTAACAGGCCGAAGAAGATACCTTAAAAATATCAACAGCAAAAACAGAACAATAAGACAATTTGAAGAACGTGTTGCTATCAATATGCCAATTCAAGGTACGGCTGCAGATATGATTAAGCTAGCAATGATAAAAATCTTCAACGAATTAAATAAAAGAAAATCAAAAACTAAAATGATATTACAGGTTCACGACGAACTTGTATTTGATATGCCTCAAAAAGAATTAAGCGAATTAAAGCCGGTAATAAAAAATTTAATGGAAACTGCAATGCCTCTTAATGTCCCAATTGTTGTGGATATTGGAACTGGCTCCAACTGGCTGGATGCTCATTAATCTTCGGTAAGTAACTTGTAAAACAGATAACCAAAATTAATCTGCAACAGACCGAATGCAATTCCACTGTAGATATCGTACCGGTTTACTTTTTCATATAGTTCATTGTCGCCTGAACGAAGATAGTCTTCATAAATACTATCGGCTCTTAGTTTGAAATAAGCAGCAATACCTCCAAGCAGCAGAGATGATGCCATAAGCAATTTGAAGTTGGTTGAACTAGAAAATCTGGCTTTTTGCCTTTCTGGCAAAACTTCTAAATTTACATTCAACTTGTCTTTTACTCCACTATATTTACACTCAATACCATTTCGTGAAACCGAAACCACATCTTCGTCAAAACAAAAAATTCGTAGTGGCGTATAGCCTTTAAATTTATTGTTGACTCGAACAATAGCATCATTAGGTTTTGAGTTAATCACAGCCACTGAAGGTAATTGATAATTAAATGTTTGGGACGAAGATTCGTCTACAATAATTGTATCGACAATCATCATCCCATTCCAGATAAGAGGAGATTCAAATATCAAGATCGTATGTTTTCCTCTATTTAACTTAACCGAAATAGTATCATAACCGACAAACTGATTATCAACAAAAATAGACACCCCAGGACTTTCCGAAATGATCTTAATTTCGTAGAATTCTTGTTGTGCGCTTGCATTAATGACAACAATCAAAAGAAAAACTAATCTCGTAAGCATTTCAACCGTCTCACTTATAATTATAAATATAAATTGTCCCCCTATCGGCGCCTGTAATAATATAATTTCCGTAACATATTGGACTAAGTTTAACCCGTCCGTCATAATTAATTATCTTTTGTATTTTACCTGAAGCGACGTCAATCAAGTATAATTTTTTGTTAAGGTCTGGCTGAAGTAAAATATTTCTGGTTAAAAAGGGAGTAGAATTGATTAGTCCGTTTGTTTTAACTGACCATTTTAACTTACCGTCTATTTTTTCGAAGGCATTAATAATCCCTTTCAGATTTCCTGTAATTACCAAAGAATCGTTTTGGACAGGGAAGTTGATAATTTTAGCACCCGTATAAACTTTCCACAGAAGTTTTTTATGCAAATAATTATAAGCATAAAAATTGCCGATGGCATCCCCGAAATATGCAACATGATTCTCAATTGTAGAACCGGAAGTAATAGATGTATCTGCATCAAAAGAATCGATAATCTTTCTCTGTTCCAAAGAAAAAATAATAAATTTGCCTTCGTTTGTGCCCCACGCAAGAATATTCCCATCCGATGCAGGATGCGAGTTTTGTTCGTGTCTTGTATTGTACGTCCATTCTGGATACCCTGCAGTATTGAAACTGTAAACTGCACCCTTCTTATCAACTGCTATAATTTGATCTTTCAGGAGTAGTAATTCGCTGTTTATGGTAGCGTCTAAATCGTACCGATTAATTTCTTTACCGTCAAAATAGTCAAAGGAAACGAATGTTGAATATGGTTTATTCCTATTATTAACCGCAAAATAAATTCTTCTTCCGATCAGGATGGGGGCAAGTAAAATTTCACCGTCATATTTTTTATAGCCGTACGATTTCCCTGAATTAATATCGAATGCATAAATTCTACCTGAGAGATCGCCAGTAAAGATCAATCCGTTAAGTGCAACCACCGAAGTGTATGCATGGCTCCCTTTTAATTCGAGCTTGTTAATTAGTTCCAGTGAATCGGAAATATTTATATTAGAATAAAATTTTCTTTCCGAAATTTCACCAAACATAGCATATCCCTTTTCGTCAAGCTGTCGAAAATCAACAAGCAGATTGACGGTGCACGAGTAGAGCAGAAGAAATGAAGTTATGATTATTAAACAGTTTTTCAAAAATCCCACCCGAAGAAAAATTGATAAAATAATTTCTTCTGAAATCGTGAAAAATTATCTTCTATTTTTTTACCAATGTCGTATCGAAGAGTAACAACGTTGAAGAGATTGAGTCTGAAACCAAAGCCCAGACTGCCGAGAGTTTCTTTATATTTCGTATCCCATGCGGCACCCGAGTCGAAAAAGAGGGCACCACGCAAGTTGGCAAAGCTAAGACCAAAGAACGGAAATTTTATATAAATTCTGTCAATAAGTGGAAAGCGAAGTTCAAGAGATGAAAGCCACAATTTTTCGCCTCTTATCGACCATCTTGGCCAGCCTCGCAAGTCCCAGCTTCCACCTGCAAAATAGCGACGTGCTTCTTTGCCATGATTAATGAAAATTGCTCCTCTTAATGCTACAGCACTTGCGTATCCAATTCTGAAATATTTTCGATAGTCCGCAATAACTGAATAATAATTGAGATTACTGAATTTAATATCGCTTATATATCCAAAGAGTAATCTGAACCTTGTACCGTCAATTGGACCTGTTGACGCCCAGAGCGAATTATCGTGCACAAAGGAGAGAGTATTCGACATCAATAATGCTTTTCGCGATGAAAATTCTCCAAAAAGTTCTTTGTCAGAGTTGGCAATACTAACACTGAGTTCGATTCGTTTAAATGCAGAAAATGGATAATGGACTTCTGCAAATCCGCCATAAACTCTCTCATAAAAAAATTCTTCCGATTCTCGTATGTCGTATCTCCTGCCGGCAAAATGGAATATGCCGTATCCGTAGTTCCCTCTCTTTTGAAGATTAATCCTGCTGAGAGCAATATTGAAATTATCGAGTATTTCACTCTGTATCTCAGCACTATTGTAAAAGTAGAAGATAAAACGGTCGTCACCCAAAAGATCGCTAATGGCAAAGAGTGCTCCACCTCTCGAACCATAAATTGGGTCGGTCGATAACTGTCCCACTGCATAATCAAGAGTATATTCTCTCTCGTATTTTAAACGATCGTGTTCTTTCATTAAAGAAATTCCGTCTATACTCCATGCGGGTTTAATTTTTTTAAAATCAGATTCAACCTGAGTATTAATCACAAACTTTGAGATATCGAGTTCAAAAAACTGAAAAGAGAGCTTTTCAAATGCAGAAGTGATAAGTGTAGTATCGTCGACAAAATCAAAGCTGTAAACGCTGGTTACAAATTTTGTTATTTGTTCTACTTCTTTGGAATCCCGTTCGAAATTATCGATGCGCCAGATGTTATAAACACCGTCGTAGTCGCAATTAAAATAGATGGTTTTATGGTCAGGAGAAAAACGCGGGAATCTAATATTGGCATTGATATTTGTTATGTAAGAAATAGTATATCTACTTAAATCGAGTTCAAAAAGGTTGAATTTTTGGGCATATTCTCCTGAAGTTCTATCAGAACAAAATATAATTTTACCTTCCCCGTTGAATATTGGGTCGACGTCGGCATAGTAATCATTCGTCAGACGGATTAAAGTGTCTCGTTCAAATTCATACATGTAAATGTCGACGTAAGCTTTCGTGTCGGTTGCAGAAAAGAGTAATTTTTTTCCGTCCTGTGAAAATTTCGGCGAACGTATTGAAATTAGATTATCGAATCGCAGAGTTTTAACTTTTTCTTCAGCTATTACAGAATAAATATGAATAACGTCTCTTTCATTCGATTTGGTAATAAACGCCAGCAAGCCGTTCGTTGAAAGGTCGAGTGTATTATCGAGAAGATGAAAACTTTCGTATTCTGGTTCCTTTTCTCCTTCAATTATTACCTTAGATTTTGGTTTGTTCTTATCGCTGTAATTCATCTTAAAGACAGAAGAATATCCGTTATGATTCCCGATGAAATAAATTTCTCTCTTTCCGTTTCTATTAAAAATCCTCGGATTAAAATTCAGACCCGTTTCAGTCAACTTACGAGCGCCGATAAAATGAGGATAATTACTGTCATAGATCGGATAATATTTTTTTTTGAGAGAATATTCCCACCTGTCACCAATTTCTTTAAGGTTAGAACCGAGCGAAAATTGAAGATTATCTTCGAAAGAATTAAACCGCCACATGTTTTCAATAATATCAAGGATTTTATTTTCTCCGAATTCAGATGATATAAATTCCAGTAAGCTTTGCCCTTCTTTGTAAATTATGTATCCTGCCGCGTTTGAAAGGTCATCTAAAGGAATAAAGAAATTATTCAGCACAAAATCCCTCATAACCATTTCACCTTGAGCATCCCATTCGTACGACCAGTATTCAGCAAGTCCTTCTACAAACCAGAGAGGTGGCATTCTGCTGGTTTCAATTCTGTGGTCTCTGAGAAGATTAAAAATTTTATTCGTCATAAAAACATGAACCAGTTCATGTTTAATTACATGCCGAAAATCTTTTAATGAACCAGGATACGGAATTACTACTCTTCCTTTTAAGAATTCAAAAAAACCTCCCACACCTTCAGGAATAAAATTGGGGATGGTATTTGTCTGCTGGAAATGAATATGCGAGTTATAAAAAATAAGCGGTATTCTAAATGTAACGTAATGATTGAATTTTATTTTAAGTTCTTCGAATGCTTCTTCGGCAAAGCGGGCGCCTATTTCAGCTACCTGCTCAAAATTATCGTAGTAATAGATATTAAAATGCTCTGTTTTAATAACTTTCCATTCGAATGATTCATACTGAACTTTATTTCGACCGAAGAAGTAAAATTGGGCGGAAATTAATTGCGGCATAATTAAAAGCAGCAAAAAATATTTCCGCCCTTTTAATATCAAAGCCGTGCCTTGAGATAATTTATATTGTCGATGGTTGTTGGGTCGAATCCTCTGATGATAGCATAATAATAAGTAGCCCAGTCACTCAGGAATATCAGATCGACCAGACGTAATTTGGCATTTTTTTCCTCGCTTTTCAAGTCGATAATTTCGCAACCTGTTTTGCGAATTACTTCCGAAGTAATTTCAAGACGTTTTTTAACCTGCGGATGATATTCATCATCCCAGATATTAATCAATTTAATTTTCATTTCTTGATAATTGTATCCCTCCCACCCCATAATTTCATTGTGGTCGAGTTCGGGGAAATAGGCAAAGAAAGCATGTTGTTTGGAGTTTTCATTGAATTGACCTTTAAAGCGGGTGCCGACAACCGACGTATAGTCGGACACAGAATAGATCAATGGCACATAACCCAAAAGGCTCTCAGCCAGACTTAGAGCTCTGTTGTCTGGCTTGGCATATTCATCACCTCTTTTCTTGAGCAGTTCTATACTATCTTTAACATTTTGATTCTGGTCGGGTACTAACCTAAGATTATTAAATACATTCAACACTGTAAAGAAATTAATCCAGAGCGCAAATCGAGGTTGATAACCTGGTAAAAGTTTACCAACTGGTATATTGTGTTTAGCCGCAATTCCTTCCATTTTACCGCCTGTAGTTACGCATACAATCTGGCACTTCTTTTCGATAGCCTGATTTAATGCAGATAGGGTTTCTTCGGTATTTCCCGAATATGAAGAGGCAATGACAAGAGTCTCTTCATTAACATAAGGTGGCAATTCGTAATTTCGATTAACAGTATAAGGATATTTCAATTCAGTGCGGAAAAAATTCTGTATCAATTCTCCACCGATAGCCGAACCGCCCAATCCAGTTAGAATGATATTTTTAATTTTTGTAGTATCGATTGATGAAAGATCGATTTTGAGATTCCAGGCATATTCAACCTGTTTATAAGAATCTTGAAGAACCTGAAACTGATTAGCCTTGTCATATCTGGCTATTAATTCACTGATATTACTCATTCTTTACCTCAATATAAGTTTTTAATTTGGTCTGAAATTTTTTCGTTAAAGAATTTATGGAGTTTATTATTAATTTCGTCTTCGTTTTTGAGATTCAAACATTCATCGGCAAGTTGTTTTAGTTCGGAATAGTTCAGAGAACGGAGTATTTTCTTGTGTAGCGGTATACCTGCAGCCGAAATACTTAAAGATTCGAGCCCGAGACCGACAAGCAAAGGCAGTGCAAATGGGTCTGCTGCCATTTCCCCGCACATACTTACAGGCAAAGATTTTTTACCGGCTTCGTTTATGATATGTTTAATTGTTCTTATTACTGCGGGATGAAATTCCTGATATTGAGTAGAAACAATTTCATTACCCCTGTCGACTGCAAGCAAATATTGAATCAAATCGTTAGTGCCGATACTAATGAAATCAACTATTTCAGCAAAATCGGAAGTCAACACCGCTGCCGAAGGAACTTCAATCATAATTCCAACCAGAATACCATTGTCGAAAGGAATATGCTCTTCAAGTAATTCTTTTTTACATTCCTCGATTATTTTTTTAGCTGCGATGACTTCTGAAAGTGAGTTAATCATCGGCAGCATAAACCAGACGTTTTTGTGCTTACTGGCTTTTAGAACTGCACGTATTTGAGTCTTAAAAAGGTTCGGATTGTCGAGCAATAAACGGATACCGCGCCAGCCAAGCATCGGATTTGGTTCATGAAGATCGACTGGTAAAACTTTATCGCCGCCAATGTCAAAAGCTCTTATAATCACAGGCTTGGGATAAATACTCTCCGATATTTTATTGTAAACTTCATATTGCTGGTCTTCGTCTGGAAATACTTCGTACTCCTCAAACAATTGCTCTGTTCTAACCAATCCTATACCATCGGCGCAGTTATGAACTATAAAACTCATCTCTTCGGATATATCGAGATTTGCCATCAACTTAATTTCTTTACCGTCAAGTGTAACAGCAGGAAGTGACTTAATTTTTAATAACTCTTCGTCGTATTGACTAAGCTTATTAATTTTCTCTTTATACTCATTGATTAACTCATTCGAGGGATTTACAATTACTTCACCGTGGAATCCGTCGATAATCAAAAGATCGCCGTTTTGAATTAGATTAGTTGCCTCGTGTATTCCTACGACCGCGGGAATATTTAGCGATCTTGCAACAATTGCGGCGTGTGATGTTAATCCGCCAAAATCGGTTACATATCCTTTTACGTTCGACCTCGAAAGTAATACTGTGTCTGATGGCGATAGATTTGTTGTAACAACGATTACATCATTTGAAACTTTCGATTTCCATTTTTTCTTTTTGAGATTGCGGATGATTCTGTTTTTTATATCTTCAATATCGTGTGAACGCTCTTTCATATATGGCTCGTTCGAGGCGTTCATTATTTTGATATACTTCGAAATTTCATCCTCTACGATATATTCCGGCGACATCTTTTCATTTCTAATCCTCTCTTTGATTGTAGAAATTAAGATCGGATCGTCGAGAACCATCATTTGTGCCTCGAAAATCGCTGCACGTTTTTCCCCAATTTTATCGACGGCGAGATTGAAAATCTTTCGCATCTCTTTTTTCGACAACTCTAAAGCAGCATCGATATTTCCCAGTGCTTCTTCAATGTCTTCAATTTTTTCGGCACTTACCGATTCACTTTCTTTTGAGAAAAGATATGCCGGAGCAATTGAGATTCCCGGCGCGGCAGCAATTCCTTTCAATATGATTTGATTTTTTTCCATTTTACATCTCGTCAAATCCTCTGTTGAAAAAATCGATTATTTCTTTTGCGGCTTCTTCTTCGTCTTCGCCGTCAAAGATAAGCGTTATTTCCGAGCCTTTTTCAGCTGCCAGTGTCATTACACCTATAATACTTTTTCCGTTTATCTGCATACCGTCTTTAATCAGGTAAAAATCGCATTTATATTTTGAAGCCATTTTAACTATTGTAGCAGCCGGACGGGTATGAAGTCCAGCGTTGTTCACTATTTTAACTTTCTTTTCGATCATGTTTTATTTAGTTCTATTTATTAGAGAATTTGCCAGCAAATATAACATTTCGCTTCCTTCTTTATCAGGAAGCCCGTTTAATCCTTTGAGTGCCAACTTAATATACTTATTGATTTCCGTTTTTGCATCATCCAGCACTCCATATTTTTCGTAAATTTGTGTATAGGATTCAATTTCAGAAGATTCGATTCCGCAATTTTTAATTACATTTAGCAGTTTCTTTTTATCGCCTCCTCTGGCTTTCTCCAGTGCTTTTAGAAAAAGAAACGTTTTTTTACCTTCAATTAAATCACTACCTACTTTTTTTCCAAACTTTTTTTCATCGGCTATAATATCGAGCAGATCATCTTGAATTTGAAATGCCATTCCCAGATTTTTTCCGTAATTTTTCAAAATCCGCATTGCACTATCATCGGCTTTAGCAATTAAACCACCAATTGAAGTGCAAGCCGACAGTAAAGCCGCAGTTTTTTTCTGAATCATAAAACGATATTCCATCAGAGATACTTCCTTACGAGTTTCAAATTCTTTATCGAGACTCTGACCTTCGCATACGTCGATAATTCCCTGAGTAAAAGTTTCTATAATCTGTGTTGTATTATACTTACAATCTTTAAGCAGTAATTTAAAGGCAATTGCAATCAGATTGTCGCCAGCAAGAATGGCAGTGTTTGAATCAAACTTTTTATATAAAGAGGGGCGTCCGCGCCTGATGGGGGAATTGTCCATAATATCGTCGTGGACGAGTGTAAAATTATGTAAAATTTCGACAGCTAACGCCGCGTTGTAAGCTTCGTTAAAATTTCCACCAGCTGCTTTTACAGAAAATAAGAGTAAAATGGGACGCAACCTCTTACCGCCCGATTCGAGTGCGTATTTGCACGGTTCATAGAGCGAAAGAGGCTTCTTGTCGATAAATAAATTATCAATTCTTTTCTCGATTTTACTGAGCAATCGAGCGTATAGATATTCGTATTTAACCTTTTTCAATGAAATTCCGATTTATTGATTAATTTATTTTTCCTTAAATCTGACAATCTCCGGCTGCCGGTCAAGAACATAACTTTTTTAATATCTTCGAACAAACTCTTGATAAAATCGACTGCTGCTTCTTCGTTTTTATCAATAATTAATTTAAGTATCGGTTTGGCAGCCGCAGTAAAATCGGCACCAAGTGCATACGATTTGGCAAAATCGATGCTTTCTCTAAGTCCCCCCGAAGAAATAAGTACAAAATTATAATTTTTTTTCAACTTTTGAATCGTACGGAGGCAATAAGAGGTGGGGTTTCCCCAATGGCTTAAAAAGCTGTCGTTGCCACTTCGCATCAATTCAATTTTTGCCCAGTTAGTTCCGCCTGCCCCTGCTACGTCGATACCTTTTACACCTGCATTCAATAATTTTATGGCTGAATCCCGATCAATACCAGCTCCTACTTCTTTAACAATAATTGGTACTTTAACTTTCGTTGTAATTTTTTCAATTTTTTTGAGCAGTCCGGAAAAATTTGGTTCTCCTTCTGGTTGAAGCAATTCCTGCAAAGGATTTAAATGAATGATCATTGCATCGGCTTCGATTAAATCGATGAGATAATTGATGTCGTCAATGATATTTTTTGATTTTACAATTTGAGCTGCCCCTATATTTCCGAGTATTGGAATATTACCGCCGATTCTTCTGATCGATTTATACGATTCGTCGAATTTATTGTCCAGTAACGAGCGGCGCTGACTACCAACTCCAATTGGGATATTGAGCGTTTTTGCTACTTGTGCAAGTCGTTCGTTGATTTCATTCGATTCGGCTGCACCTCCGGTCATCGAAGAAATTAAAAACGGATAATTAACATTCTTCGAAAAAAACTTCGTACGAAAATCAATCTCACTGATAACGACTTCGGTGGCTGCATGATGAATGAATTGATAACATTCAAAACCGTTTGTAACCGAGTCGTAATCAGCTTCGTCGGAAAGTGATAATTTGATATGCTCACCTTTCCTGCCACTGATTATTTTCGATTCCTCGCTCAATTCAGTTTGCCTTCCTGATTTCCAATTGTACGACGAAATTTCCTGTGAATCGCTTCTTCGAAGCCGTAAAATCAAATAACGATATCTGGATATAACGTGGAATCGCATCCGTCAAACTGGAAAACATCGTACCTTTTACCTTGAAATCCTCGACATTATTCCAATCTTTGATGCTTTCATTCCATTGATTACTAAGACAATTCTTAATATCCCCGGTCAGCTTTAGATAAATTTTGTTTGCTTCCTGAATGCTGCTGCCTTCATAAAACTTTGCAATATAACTGCCGTCGTTTTCATCGATGAATGCTTCATTAGAACCTCTTAATTTCACAAATCCCGATCTTACGGATAGAGGCGCTTCAAGCAGTATAAAATTAGCTTTTGCGTGTTCTACAAGGAACGAAATTTGTGTACAAAAATCGGCATCGTCTTTCAGTTCTATTGAATTGGAAGCAGCGAAAGCATATTGTATCGTATAACGGCAATTTGTCTGATTTGAATCCGCAACAATTAAAAGCACCCACTCCCCTTCTTTGGGAATTTGAGCTGAAAGAATTTCTACAGTTCCTGCATTTGCCCGGGTTTGCTTAAATATTTTTCCTTCCGGATCAACAAAAATTAGTGAAAGCGAACCAGATTCTGGAAGTACAATAAAGCTTACAATTTCATTCTGATAAAATTCAATTTCATATCCGTCATATCTCCCAAGTCCGCTTTTGAATTTATCATTCGAATTTATTTCTCCGTTAATTACATTAAACTCCACTGAAAATTGTCCAAATACTGCATTTACAAACATGAATAACAAAGGAATAATTTTTTTCATTTTTTCCTCGATGTGGTTAAAAGTGACTCGCATCCAAATGATATAAATTCTTTTAGAAAAGGTATTTCTGGCAATTTAATTACAGGTAAACCAAAACGGAGGTTGTAAATAGGTCGAAATAAATAAAATTCTTTTACAATAAATTCTAAGCCGAAATCAAATACAAGTTTTTCGAGTTTCTTTACGGTACAACCCGTTGAATAATGAAGTTTAATTTCGTCTACGTAGTTAGGATTTTCTTTTAAAATTCTCGATACAAAACGAAGCAGGTTCGTGGGCAGAAGATGAAGGTAAGGAACAAATTTTAGAAAACTTTTTGCAATTTGCTGATGACCTGCAAACGGTGAATATTTTGGTGGAAAACTGATGAAAATAAATCCATTTTCATTGAGAAGACTTTTTAAATTACGAAATGCAGCTTCTTTATCGCGAATGTGTTCGATTACTTCCCTGATAATTATTAAATAGTACTTCTCGTTTAATTTTGCAGTCAATTCTGGATCTGTAATGTCGCCAACTAAAATGTCGAGTTCTGGATTCTTAGCCAAAGCTATGTCGGCTCTTTTTGCATCGATTTCAATACCGCGGCAACGAACGCCGTATTGTTTCATAACTGTAAGCAGTCCTCCTTCGGCGCATCCGACTTCGAGTAAATTCATCTTTTCGAAACCCGGAACGTATTTTTGCAAATAAGGAATTATGTATCTCCTGGTGTAATCGATTTGTTCGTAATAATGTTTTTCAGCCATAATTTTCAATTAATCAAGGGAAAAATATTTTGGACGGTAAAATACGCAAGATTTTTCAATTATAATAAGATTGCTTGAGGAATCCAATTGAATCCACATGATGTTTTACAAAGCTTAGTAAATGCTGAAGAATTATTTCGATCTAATATTTCTTTGAAGTGAAGATGTCGAAAAATTGAAAAACATCTTTGATATAATCATAACCGAAAATCCAGCATGTTTCAGAAACGTCCGAAAAATCGAGTCCTCCAGCAGCAACTGCATTATTTTTGTAACGATTTTCCTTCCCATTGTATTTATTTGCAATCTGCACAGCTAATTTCCAGATGCTCAAGATTTTTTCGTCTTTTATTAATTGATTCAAGTCGACTGCACGATTTATTACAAATCCGGGCGAGCCGTTTCCAACTATATTGCCGTCAGGTATTTTATGGTAAGAACATTGTTCTTTTACAAAATTAAGTTTATATGGTGTAGTAACGCTTTCATTCCAATCGCTGTGTTGCACAACATGAATACGATTTTTAATATCCACAGTCGAGTCGATATTCATAATATTTCGAATGAGAGAATAAGTAAAGTCCGATTGTCCAGCTTCGGCAATCCAGATATTTCCGCCATCTTTCAACGTGCCAATTACCAGATTAGTAACTTCATCTAAAGCACGATTAAAATTCGAGTGAGCATCAGACCAGTTTTTTCCAAAAGCTGCTTCGAATACTTCGTTCGCAGGAACGTACAATCCCTCTTGAATTCCGTATGCACCAGCAACAGCATGAAATTTTACTCCAACAAATCGAGGATCTGATAAAATTGTAGCCACACCTGCAATAGAGTGGATATCGTCGACGTCGGTCTTACAATCGAAATGTGCCAGATAAAGATCTTTATCTTTATTGAACTTTCCTATTCTCTCTCGCTCTTTTACCTGGTTCTTATACCCGACAAATAAAAGTCCTAAAATTAATACAAAGTAAATATTTTTTGAGTACATATCAGTTTCCCGTTCGTTTGATTTATAAAATAAGTGTCTAATTTATTTTAGTAAAGTTATTGATTTCAAGTCTTTGCTTTTTCTATAATGTAACAATTCCACTTATTTAATTTCATTTTGAGTTCAAGCATCTTTTTCTTGTTTGAATTTATTTATTATTACTGTTAAGCAGGACATTCTTAAATCGCTAAACCAGTCAAATAGGTCAAATCATACCGCATTGCTAAAATTTATTTTCAGCTCATCTACACATTTATTTTCAATTGATTCATCAAAATTCAGTATTAATATAAAATCATTTATTAAAATGAAAATAACCATTTAATAGATAAAAGCTCCATGTAATTTTTACGATTAATTAATAAATTTCGTAAAGTGTTACTTTACATTTAGCAATTTGTTTTCTACTTGCTATTGGTTAACTTCTTGCATTTATTTGAATTTCAAAATAAATTTGGAACGTTTTTTTTAAAGTTATGGCAGACCAGAGTGATGAGAAAAATATAACGGTCAACCGGAAAGCGCAGCACGACTATTTTATTAAAGAGCGCTTTGAAGCCGGAATTGTTCTCGTAGGAACAGAAGTTAAAGCTCTGCGTCAGAATAAAGCCAGTTTGGTTGACAGTTATGCCACAGTAATAGACGATGAAGTCTGGCTGATAAATGCAAATATTTCTCATTACGATCAAGGTAGCTACAACAATCACGATCCGCTAAGAAAAAGGAAATTGCTCCTTAAAAAGAGTGAAATAAGAAAACTAAAAAAGGCCGTTTCCGAAAAAGGCAATACACTTGTGCCATTACGACTTTACTTCAAAAATGGTAAAGTAAAAGTAGAACTGGCAATTGCCACCGGAAAACGTAAGTACGATAAGCGTGAAGACATTGCAAAAAGAGAAGTCAAACGTGAACTGGAGCGCAAACTGAAACAATAAGGAGAAGAATTCAAAATTGAAAAATAAGATTGCCTTTCCTCCTGTTAACGAACAAATGGATATCATCAAAAGAGGAACTTCGGAAATTATACCGGAGGAAGAGCTTTTCGAAAAACTCGAAAAATCGTATAAAGAAGGAAAACCCTTAAATATAAAATTAGGCTGCGACCCAACTCGTCCTGATCTCCATTTAGGTCATTCTGTGGTCTTAAGAAAACTCGCACAATTTCAACAATTAGGTCATACGGCAATTCTCATAATCGGAGATTTTACGGGAATGATCGGCGATCCTTCGGGAAGGAATTCTTCGCGCCCACCACTTTCGTTTGAAGAAGCACGCAAGAACGGCAAAACTTATTTCGAGCAGGCTTCAAAGATACTCGATCCCCATAAAACAAAGATTGTTTATAATTCCGACTGGCTCGGAAAAATGAATTTTGAAGAAGTGATTAAACTTGCCTCGAAATATACAGTAGCACGCATGCTCGAACGTGACGATTTTACCAAAAGAATGAGAAACGGAATTCCTATAAGTATGCACGAAATCCTCTATCCTTTGGCTCAAGCGATGGATTCAGTAGCAATTGAAAGTGATGTAGAATTAGGAGGCACCGACCAGAAATTTAATCTCCTTGTAGGACGGGATATACAACGTGAATTTGGCCTTGCTCCGCAAGTTATCTTAACAATGCCAATCCTTGTAGGAACTGACGGCAAAGAAAAAATGAGCAAGTCCCTCGACAATTACATCGGCATAAACGAACCACCGAATGAAATTTACGGTAAAACACTCTCAATTCCCGACGAACTAATATACTCATATTTTGAATTGGCCACCGATGTATCAAACCAGGAACTTAAAATAATCAAACAACAGCTTGAAAATAAAGAAGTTAACCCAAGAGATTTAAAGAGAGCTTTAGCAAGAAAACTTGTAACAATGTACCATTCCGAAGAAGCAGCATTTCAGGCAGAGCGTGAATTCGACCAGATTTTTGTTAAAAAAGGTTTGCCCGATGAAATACCGGATTTAAAACTTGAGAAAAACTACACCGAGAAAGGTATTGATATACTCGATTTAATTTTAAAAGCTGGCTTTGCTCCCACTCGCAGCGAAGCAAGACGACTCGTAATTCAGGGCGGGGTTTCTATTGACGGTGAAAAAATTGTAGATCCGAAACTGATAATAAATCCAAAAGAAGGTTCCATCTTAAAGGTGGGTAAGCGCAATTTTGCCAAAATTACGATTTAATTAATGGAGGAAATCTAAATTGTACGTACCAACTAAGATCTTTTTCACTAAAGGGGTCGGTCGTCACAAAGAATATCTGGCCTCTTTCGAACTCGCACTACGCGACGCAGGTATCGAAATTTGTAATCTCGTTTCTGTAAGCAGTATTTTCCCGGTTGGAGCTAAAATAATTAATAAGACTCAGGGACTGAGTATGTTGAAGCCTGGTATGATTACCCACTGTGTGATGGCACGAAACTCTACAAACGAACCGAACAGATTAATTGCTTCCTCAATTGGAGTTGCAATTCCGGCCGACAAAAATATGTACGGATATTTGTCAGAGCACCATCCATACGGACAGACAGAAAAAATTGCCGGCGAATACGCCGAAGATCTGGCTGCTACTATGCTTGCAACGACACTCGGCATCGACTTTGACGCAGACAAAAACTGGAACGAAAGAGAACAGGTATTTAAAATGTCAGGCAAAATTGTTCGTACTTTTAACGTCACTCAATCAGCCAGAGGCAACAAAAATGGCTTGTGGACAACAGTTATTTCAGTAGCAATATTATTACCATAATCATATGATACATTCACATTTAGCATTCTGGATTTTTTTCTGGGTCGTAGTATCGATAATGTTCTACATCGACCTTTATGCCGTCGAACATCGTACAGATAAAATCGGCATTAAAACAAGTCTTATATGGAGCGGTATCTGGATTGTTACCGCTCTTATCTTTAATCTTCTTATCTTTTTATTCTTAGAAGATGGACATCAAAAAGCCCTCGAGTTCCTGGCGGGATATTTAATTGAAAAATCGCTCTCTGTCGATAATTTGTTTGTCTTTTTAATGATATTCAACGTAATGAACATCAAAGAAGAGCATCAACCTCATGTACTAAAATGGGGAATCATCAGTGCAATTGTATTGAGAATTATATTTATCCTTGCAGGCGTGGCGCTAATTGAGCTCTTCCATCCAATTATTTACATCTTTGGAATAATGCTTTTTTACGCAGCCTATAAAATGGCATTCGGCAGCGAAGAAAAAATAAACTACGAGAAAAATCCTCTCATTAAGTATTTCACAAAAAAATTCCGTCTTATACACAATTATGAAGGTAAAAATTTCTTCGTTAGAAATTCAGGCAAACTTTTTATCACTCCAGTTTTCCTGACACTCCTCTTAATTGAATCGTCCGACATAGTTTTTGCCATCGATTCAATACCTGCAATTATTGCGATCACACACGATCCTTTCATAATAATTACATCAAATATTTTTGCAATACTTGGATTGCGGGCTCTCTATTTTGCCCTTGCTGGAATAGTCGATTTGTTTTCTTATCTAAAATATGGAGTGGCAATTATTCTGGCTTATGTCGGAGTTAAAATGCTGTTATCAGATATCCAAAAAATACCGACTCTCTATTCGCTGGCATTTATAATAATAGTACTAACATTATCGATCATTTTTTCGTTGATGAAAAATAAAAGCGCCGATAAAGTAGTCCCAAAAGATGAATAATAAAAGATACGGTCAAGCCGACAATCATCGGCTCGATAACACTTAATCCATCGTCGATAAAAGGGCGCAATAATAGCCAGATAATTACCGATAGTGAGCCTGAAATTAATTCTGCAGTAGCAAATTTGGTATCGATTCTAAATTTATCGTAGTATGCACCTATTATAAGTAGAATAAGACCGGGTATGAAAATACTTCCAATTATGTACCAGATGGAAACCACGGATTTCACGAAAAATGCCAGTAGAACTGAGATTATTCCAGCTATAATGATGCCGACTTTCGTATAATAATTCACCGATTTTTTCTTCGAAAAACCGAATTTATGCATTATATCATTTCCAAAAGTGGTCCCACTCAGGAAAAGAAAACTATTGGACGTTGAAATTATTGTTGCAAAAAGAGCGGCAAAAAAGAGTCCTTTTAGTCCACTACCGAGAATTTTATCCGCATAAATCGGGAAAGCCAGTACAGGATCAATCAGGTTTTTCAAGTATGCTCTTGAAAAAAGTCCTGTAGTTGTGGTAAGAAAATCGAATAGAAGCCAGAAGATTACGGAGATTAAAATGCCGTATTTTGCTGTTCGACCATCTCGGGCTGCATAACAACGCTGATGAAAACCAGGGTCGGCAAATGTCCATAACGCAATTAAAAACCATACTGTAACGTATAACGGGGACTGACCGCCCGTTAAACTTAAATGCTCGGGTGGCAAATTTTGGATTAAAAAATCAATATCCCCTACCGAATTAAATGATACAATGACAATTACAATAAAGCCTAAAAACATCACGAAAAACTGGAAAACATCCGTAATTAAATCTGTACGATAACCGCCTTTAATTAAATAGACCGAAGAAAATAGTAACGCAATTATCAGTCCCAATAAAAGAGGAATATTAAAAATTATCTGTAACAGTGCCCCTGTCATAAGGATATAAGGAGCTGGAGAAACAAGAACGAAAATAAAAATCGAAGAGATCAATGCCGGCATTTTGCCGTAGATAATTTCAATTTTATCGGGTATTGTATAGAGTGAAGAATTTCTAACCTTTTCTGCAAAAAAGAATGCAAATATTATGGCAAAAAGATAGTACGGTAAACCTTGAGTAATCCAGCTCAAAATGCCGCTGGTATATGTAAACTCGCCAACGCCGAGGATGCCACCATACCAGGTTGATACATTTGTAAAAATAAACAATAGTAGTCCAACTTTTCGATCTGATAAAAGAAAATTTTCTGTGGAATCTTCCGTATAACGCGAAGCATAGACGCCAATACTCAAAAGGACGAGGAAAAATCCCGTAATAATCAGAATGTCTACCAAACTAAAGCTGACCATTTTTCCTCATTGCTTCAAAATCTCTGATAACGAAAACTCGCCCGCCTTTAATTGTAAGATAAATCGAATCCTTTAATGCTACGTTGCTCGTACTTTCTTTTTCGCCAAAAGGCAGAGATGTTTCCTTGAGAGGATATTTGAGACCTCGCGAAGTAATTTTAGTTTTTCTGTCAAATCCGTAGATTGAAATCGTCTCGCCGGGCAAGGTTTTTATTTCTACATTTCCTTCATAAACGCACAGCACCGACTGTCGATGTAATAGTTTAATCTGGATTTCATCGTAAAATTTCAACATTATACCAAGATTACAAAATGAATGGTCGAGTCGACTGCCTGTAGCACCAATTAAAAACAAATCGGTAAATTTATTTTTAATGGCATATTTAATAGCCTTTTCAACGTCTGTATCATTTTGACGATTTTGCTTGACAATTTTCGACTTACCGGAAAAATATCTGAGATTTTCGTTAGTAATCGAATCCAGGTCGCCTATAATTACATCGGGGACGACATTTAATTGATGGGCGGAGTTTGCCCCTCCGTCGGCACAGATAATTTTATTATATCCCGTACGAACAAGAAAATCAATTATTCTTTTCGACGGAGGGTCTCCATTAGCCCACAAAATTCCTTTTTTCATAAATTAAATTTAATTCCAGCAATAAAATTCCGTTCGGCTGCCGGAAAGAATTCTTTTCCAATTCCGTAAGCAGCATAAAGATTATCGAATATGTTGTTAATCTGCAAATACAATTTAAGATTTTTCAAGTACGAATTTAATTCTATTTCGTAAGAAACAAAGAAATTAGCCACAAAATACGACTCGACCTTATTATCGGTATAATCGGTAATGTCCTGATAAATTGACCTGAATTTCGAAAGCTTTTTGTCATAATTATCAGTAAAAAATTCACCGACGTATTTGCCAGAGAGTTGTGTAAATAATCCGCCTGTTTTGTATTTGAAAAGCGCATTGAACATTACATCGGGGAAACCGCTGATTCGGTTGCCAGCCAGATCAAATTCGTATGCCTTCGATTCTTCGTCACTGTAGAAATATGCAAATCCTTTGCTGATATAATTTTTACTAACTGTACCATTGAAAACTAATTCGATTTCTTTAGTCGGTTTAAAAATAAGAGAAGATTCAATTCCGTAATGGATTGTTCTATCCATGTTGCCGGTTATCGGTTGACCGAATCGATCGAGTTGTCCCCTTTTAACAATTTCGTCATTAAATAGCATATAAAAAGCATTCAGAGCCAGACTCAAATTATCTTTATTGAAAATGGCACCTAACTCGAAATCGTTCATCGTTTCAGGTTTAACCAGAGGTCGGGAAAAATCATACGAGCCATCTGGCAGTTGTTCGAATTGAGGAGTTTCGCCCCAGCTCGATTCTGCGGCATCGTAATAATTCTTTAACCGTGGTTCCCTTGTAACTCGCGCAAAAGTAAAATAGAAATTTAACGACGGTGTAAAACGGTAATTCAATCCGAAACGTGGATTGAAAAACAAATCGTCAATCTCGAATTCATTATTTAGATAACGTTCATTTGCAATTTCGTACCGGTGGTAAGCCAGTTGAGCTTCTGCAAGGAAACTTAAATGTGAATTGAAATTATATTTTTCGTGTGCAAAAAATGTAAAAATGTCTTTAGCACCTTCGTAATAATAGTATCGATAATCTTTTGTAATTCCTTCAGGCAAATATTCACCGTAATTCAAACTGCCCCAGTGAACCGAACGATGCAAACGAAGTTCACCACCGAGAATTAATTCGCCATTTGTATGATTCAGACTTAAACGTGGTATCCACCCCCACTGTTTATTTTCTACCATTGCACGTATCAAAACATTCGACGGATTGACTGTTGGATTAAATCCGTTGTCATGAGTAAGTCTAAAATATGTAGTGTCACCCCATGAGCCGTCGTAATCGAAAAATCCGTTGCCAAGTACGAGGAATAAAGCAGAATTAAAAACAGCATTTTCATTCAAGCGAAATTCGTTAAGCAATTCAAAATGTGGTTGCGAAAAGTTTTCAATTTCTTCTGGTCTTCTTTCTAAAGTGTAAGTATAACCATTCTCGTCTGCTTCCCAGTAAGAATAATTGGCTTTTCTTAGTTCTCTATCTTTTATCGCAAATTTTGGTAAACCTGTGTAAACCAGGCCATCTGATAGAGGACCACCAAAAATATTAATCTGGGTAGTCAGATTTTTATCAAGTCTTACAGCCGATAGGTAATATGATCTAAGGTTTACCCAACTAATGTTACGATAACCGCTGCTCAGGGTATGAGATAATTTTGCATAAACCGAATATTTGTTGTTGACCAATCCGCTGGAGACCACAGCCGAATATTTTCTTGTGTTGAAGCTTCCAATTGAAGATGAGAGTTCAACAAGTGGTTTACTGGTAATTGAAGTAGTTATTATATTAATTGAGCCACCGATAGCAGCATATCCAGCAATACCGGAACCAGCTCCTCGCTGAATTTGAACTAATTCTGTATTTTCCAATAAATCCGGGAAATCGATCCAGTAAACATTATGGTCCTCAGGGTCATTCTGAGGAATACCATTAATCGATACTGATATCCTACGCTGGTCAAATCCTCGTATACTGAGATAGTTGTATCCCAGCCCATTTCCACTTTCTGAGTAAAAGGTAGCTGACGGCGTATAACTGATGACTTCTGGTATATCCTGAATTATATAGTCTTCCTTAATTTCGTTTTTATTTAGTTTTGTAAATGTGAGTGGAGAAAAACCGCTCTCTCCGATAGTACCTTTAACTAAAACTGTCTGACTGACAATAATGTCACTTATGAGTTTAATGATTTTATTTTTTAAGGCAAGAAAATCTTCGACTGTAATTTCATATTTTCGGTAGCCAATATAACTGGCAACAATAATGTCGTCGCTTTTAAAATTTCCTTTAAGTACAAATTCGCCTGATGAATCGGCAGAAGCACCATAAGGAGTATTTTTGATATATACATTAGCAGAAGGGAGAGGCTCTCCGGTATCTCCATTGACAATTTTACCTTTAATTTCTGTTACCTGAGGATAGATTGAAGAAAAGAATAGAAAAAAAAGAATAATTAAGTTTTTCATATTAACCTCCGTTTTTAAAATAAAAAAGCCGTTTGATAACGGAAAACGGCGTTCAACTTAATTATTCTTCGACCGTTTTCCTACGCTGGCATTACCCAGATCAGGTTCAAGGGTATAATCTCAGCCCCCTCAAATGGGAGCACCCCTAACGACTTTTTAGATGTTAAAAGAACTAATTAATTATTTTAAGTTTTTGACCTACTTTTATTTTATCAGACTTCAGGTTATTCCAGTTAATAATATCTGCCACAAATACTCGATAAATTTTTGCAATTGTCCAGAGCGATTCACCCTGTCTTACTTTATGAATAGTAACATTAGATTTACTATTTCGCTTGGCAATATATTTATTCTCGGTATTATTTTCCAGTCTTTGCTTAACATAAAGTTTTTGTCCAGCATAAATTTTATTCGAACTGAGTTGATTCCAATTTTTTAGATTATCGACTGTAACATTATATTTCTTTGCAATTTCGTTAAGACTGTCGCCACTTTTTACCAGGTAATAACCGCTGCTACTGTTGTCATTAGCATCTGCATAATCTTCATTTTTCTGATATATTTTTAAACTCTCTCCGACACGAATAACATTGCTTTTCAAATTATTCCATTCTTTGATATTTGACACTCTAACGCCGAACTTATTTGCTATTTCGCCTATTGTATCGCCTTTTTTAACTGTATATTCTACAAGATTGGAATTTCTCTTTACAGTATTGTCGCCATACGAATAAATATTGTCGGTTCCTTTGAGTGTAAGAATTTGTCCATATTTAATTCTATTGGACTTTAGATTATTCCACCGCTTAAGTTGAGCAACAGAAACTCCGAACTTTTTTGCAATTTCACTTAAAGTATCACCGCGTCGTACTCTGTATTTGCTTGCTTTTTTATTGTCAAAATTTTGGGAGGATGCAATTTGTGTGTAACCGGGATATACAATCAACTTTTTGCCTCTATAAATTCTGTTACTGTGCAGGTTGTTCCACTCTTTCAATTGCGAAACGCGCACCCCGTAACGAGCAGCAATTGTTGATAAAGTTTCACCGCGGCGTACGCGATGCTCAATCATTGTGTTACCGGAATTTGCCAGTAACAGTTGATTCTTTTCATTTGTCGATAGCGAATCAATTTTTGAATAATATCCAATTTGTTCTTCCGGTACGTAAATTTTTAACTGTTGACCAACTTTAACCCTTCGAGTATAAGGGATATTATTCCAGTTTCGCAAATCTGATACGCGTACGTCGAAAAGTTCGGCAATATCAACCAGGTTATCGTTACTTTTTACAGTATATTTAATTGCAACTTTTCCTTCGGGAACTATATATTCAAGTGAATCAGCGCTGTAAAGTGAATCATAAATCTCGCTGAATTTATAATCCATATCTGGATTGGTTAGTTCAAGTTTATAAGTAGGATTTTCGTCTGCAGAAGCAACTAAATCATCAATTGCAGGCAAGATATCCGTATTTATTGGAATGTCATCAACATTTAAACTCGATACCGGTATTTTGAGCTTAGTGCCGACGGTCAATTTACGTCGTGGTGATATGTTATTGTAAGAGGCAAGTTGTGATATACTCACATTATATTTTGATGCTATCATCCAGAGAGTTTCGCCGGAACTAACCGTGTGAAATGTATACTGAATTTTGGCATCGTGAGGAATACTTTCGAGGTTGGCTACAAATGCATCGTATGTTTGAGCTGGTACTTTAAGCGGATATCCTCCTTCAAATTTGGGAGGAGTCATATTTTGAATTAATTCCGGATTTAGTTCTCTTAAAAACTCAACGCTTACACCTGCACACTTCGCCAGTATATTGAGATCAATCGCCTCTTTAATTCGATAAATTTTATATTCAATCGGCTTTTCATACTGGATATTATTAAAGCCAAATTTGTCCGGTTGACTCGCAATCAGGGTAACTGCGATATATTGAGGTACATAATTTCTTGTTTCTCTTGGAAGATATCGACTCATTTCCCAGAAATTATTCGAGCCCGATAATCTCATTGCTCTTCTAACTCTGCCTTCTCCGCTGTTATATGCAGCTATTGCCAGATACCAATCGCCCAGCGAATAATAAAGGTCTCGTAGATGCCTGGCAGCTGCTCTTGTAGCTTTTTCAGGATCGCGCCTTTCATCAATATGATAATTGATTTTAAGGTCATACAAACGAGCAGTACCTTTCATAAATTGCCAGATACCGACAGCACGAGCCCATGAACGGGCAGTTGGATTCAAACCACTTTCAGCCATACTCAAGAATATTAATTGCTGCGGAACCTGTTCTTCTGCAAAAACCTTTGCCATCATTGGGAAATACCTTCCCGAACGGGAAAGCCACCTTTGCATATATGTTCTACCTTTACCCGTAAAATATTCTATATATTTCTCTACGTACCGATTTATTTCAAGCGGAAATTCTCCTACTACTACTTTAACTGTACTATCTTCAGTTACTTCCAGAGTGTCTTCACTCACAGACAAATCAGGAATACTCTTGTTCATCCATTCATCGAGTGCACTTATGGAAACATCCTCAGGAAGTTCATCCAGACTTTCAATATAACTTCTGTAATCCTCAACTATGGCATTTTCCAGTTCGATATAGGCACCATTTTCTTCGATATTAGGATAATAGCTTAATTTATTAATGATCGACAGCGCTGACTCGTAATAATTGATTGCTTCGGTTTTAAAGCCTAATTTTTGTTTATATAATGCGGTCAGATAATCCTGCCTGGCATTTTCGAGCATGTCACTTGTAATCGAACCGACTGTCAGGACTTTGGTAGTATCGGGAGGGGCTGTTTTATTTTTTTGAGATAAATAGTTTAGTGTTCCACACGAATTAATTAAAAAAATACCCAGGACAAGTAAAATTATAGTTTTATATTCCACACTAAACTCCATCTCTTATTTTTTATTGCAATTTAGTCTGTTATATCAATTTTGTCAAGGAAATTATAATAAAAAATTAATTATACATTGTAATCAAACGACTTAGAATTATAAAGGAATATTAGAATGCTTCTTTTTCGGGTTGTTATCGACTTTAGTTTTGAGAAGAACAAGCGAATCGATTAATTTTTTTTTGGTTTCTCTTGGAAAGATTACTTCGTCAATATAACCTCTTTCGGCAGCAATATAAGGATTGGCAAATTTTTCTGTGTATTCCTCTATTAATTCTTTCAATTTTTGTTCTGGTGAAGCGGCATTATTTATTTCTTTCTTAAAGATAATTTCAACCGCTCCTTTTGGACCCATAACAGCAATTTCTGCAGTTGGCCAGGCAAAATTGAAATCGCCTCTGATATGTTTTGAATTCATCACATCATAAGCGCCGCCATAAGCCTTGCGAGTTATAACAGTTATTTTGGGAACAGTAGCTTCGCTGAATGCGAAAAGTAATTTAGCACCGTGTCTTATAATTCCGTTCCATTCTTGCTCTGTGCCAGGCAAAAATCCAGGAACATCGACAAACACAACAAGCGGAATCGAAAAGGCATCACAAAATCGAACAAATCGAGCTCCTTTTACAGATGCATTTATATCCAGCACACCCGCCAGAACTTTAGGTTGGTTTGCAACAATACCCACCGACATTCCCCCAACTCTACCGAATCCAACTATTATATTTTCTGCGTATTGACTATGAACTTCATAAAAGTCTTCGGTCAATAAATTGATCACATCTTTCATATCATATGGTTTATTGGGATTATCCGGTACAATCTTATCAAGTTCTGGAATAATCAGATTATCCGAAACAAAGTGTTTTTCTGGTGGCGAATCCATCCAGTTTAAAGGTAGATAAGAGAATAATTTTCGAATTCCCTCAAGCACTTCCACTTCGCTGTTAAATACAAAGTGAGCCACTCCACTCTTGGAAGCGTGCGTGTCGGCGCCTCCGAGTTCTTCGAACGATACATCTTCATGTGTAACTGTCTTTACCACATTAGGTCCAGTTACAAACATGTAGCTTGTATTGCGAACCATAAAAGTAAAATCCGTTATAGCAGGTGAATAGACGGCACCACCTGCGCATGGTCCTAATATGGCTGAAATCTGGGGCACTACGCCCGAAGCTAACGTATTTCTCAAAAAAATTTCAGCATAACCGCCCAAACTAACAACTCCTTCCTGGATTCTGGCACCACCTGAATCATTCAGTCCAATTATCGGAATACCTGTTTTCAAAGCCATATCCATAATCTTGCAAATTTTTTCAGCATGAGCTTCAGATAATGACCCACCGAATACCGTAAAATCCTGACTGAAAAGAGCCACAGGTCTACCGTCAATTTTAGCAAAACCCGTAATTACTCCGTCGCCGTAGAATTTTTGTTTGTCTAATCCGAAATCCTGACTCCTGTGAGTAACGAGAGAGTCTACCTCCTGAAATGTGCCGCTGTCTACAAGAAGTTCAATCCTTTCCCGTGCAGTTAATTTTCCTTTTTTATGTTGCTGTTCTACCTTCTCTTTGCCACCCCCTTTGAGTGCTTCGGAACGTAATTTCTCTAATTTCTTAAATTTATCTTCCATTATTTTATACCAGTAAATTGGCAAGCTGATTTTCCGAGTCGAGTTTTTTAAATTCGTTTATAATTGCTTTCGTTAATTCTAAAAATTCATCAGCTTTAAAAGTATCCAGACTTTCCTGTTTTTGTATGTTAACTTCGATTTTTTTGATAATTTCGCCCGGACTTTTTTTCATCAAAAAAATAGTATCAGATAAATAAATGGCTTCGCTAATATTGGAAGTGGTAATTAACATCCCTATCTTCAATTCATTCTTTAATCTTCTGATTAAGAAATAGAGTTCGGACCTTGTACGGTAATCCATCTTTAAGAAAGGTTCATCGATTAAAAGGAAGCGCGGATTTCTCATTAGAGCTCTTGCAAGACTAATACGAAACCTGAAGCCAAAACTATTATTATCCGGGTAATGATTTTCGTATCCTTCAAGACCAGCAAATTTTATGGCATTCTGGAAGTTTGATTCATCGTAATTTTTTAGTTCGAAAAGAATATTATCTTTAACATTCAACCATGGATAAGAAGAGGGGTTAGCGGGAAGATAAATTAAAGGTGCTGGAATATTATATCGGATTTCCCCTTCGGTGGGTTCTTCCAGTCTACATAAAATTTTCAACAGTGTCGATTTTCCCGCTCCAATTGGTGCGAGTATTGTACTGATTTTGTCAGCTATTAATTCACAATTAAGTCCTTTAAATAATACTTTTCTGAAGCCCTGTTCATCGATATAAATTTTGCCAAGGTTTATAAGTTCAATCATCTTATTCTTCCCAATTAAAATATTTTTCTTCAATTAAAACGAGAATTTTTTCGCCCACCCAGATCAAGATTGTGGTGATAATTGTAACGACGAAAAGAAATACAAAATCATTGTAATAAAGTGCTCTATAGTAGATACCGCCCAGTCCATTCCCTTTTTCGGCAAATTCATAAAAAAGAATTGCCATCCAGAGCAAATAATGTTTTTCCGACAATTCGTGATATAAATGCTTCCCTAAAATCTTATGAGCAATTTTCTTAGCCGCTTCATGCCTGGATAAGCCGAGATTAACTGCTACATCCAGATATTCTTTTTTAATATTTTTTAATCCATTTGCCGCTGATAATTTAAGAAACGCTGATATAAGAACGAATGCAAAGAGGAACTCGCCCCAGAAAGAAGCACCAAACCAGAACAAAAATAAGAGTACTGGAAAAACAAAAGGTACATATTTTATCGGCTTAACAGTCGATAACTCGATTGATGCAAAAAGAGCTGGCACAACTTTTAAGATCCCGAGTATCAACAAATAAGCAATAAACATCGAGACATAAATTACAGAAGTTGTGGAAGCAATGCTTTGAAATATATTATAAACATACCACGATTCTGCAAGGGATTCTAATATCTGTGAAGGTTGAGGTAATACCTTGTTTACAGGTAAGATAAATTCGAATAGTACTAAATAAACAAACAGGAGCGTAATAATAAACTTAACTCCATAATAATTTTTTTTCATTTTAATCCTGTTGGTTTTATGTACTTAATTTATCGATAGGAAATCGATAATGCAACAATATAATCAGATTAAGAAAGGATTAATTTCTTTTTCCTTTCCAATCGTGGAAGAGTCGCCATGTCCTGGATAAATAATTACATCGTCGGGCAGTGTAAGCAACCTGCTTTTAATCGATTCGATAAGCTGATCGTAATTGCCGCCCCATAAATCTGTTCTACCAATACTTTCTTGAAATAGTACGTCGCCTGTAAAACAAATTTTTTCGTCGGGCAAATAAAACGAGAATTCTCCGGGTGTATGGCCTGGGGTGAAAATAAATTTCAATTGAGAATCACCCAATTTCAAATTAAATTTTTCCTCAATATAAAAATCGGGCAAAGGAGATTCTTCGTATTCTATCCCATAATTGACGGCAACTTCTTTCATCAAGTCGAGAAGGAATAAATCTTTTTCAGGTGCATAAAATTCTGTATGAAATTTTTCGTATATAAACCTGTTACCCAGAATATGGTCGATATGGCAATGGGTATTAAGCAGGAAACGGAGTTTAATACCATTCAATTCGATAAAATCAGTTAAAAGATCCTTCTCTTTCTGGCTGGAACAACCAGGGTCGATGATAGCGGCATCGAGAGTAAGACTGTCCCAGATTAAATATGTATTTTCCGCAAATGAATTAAATACAAATTTTCTAATTGATATCATCTACTGAAGTTTTCTTTAAGTCTCTTTTCAATTTTGCTCGTATAATTCAAAAAATTTTCTCTGGTTTCTTCGATTGAATCTCCACCGAATTTTTCGAGGAACAATTTAGCAACACTCCAGGCGGCCATCGACTCTGCAATAACTGCACAAGCGGGAACTGCAACAAAGTCGCTTCTTTCTCTTCGTGCTTTGATATTCTTCATCTTCGATAAATCTACAGAACCAATTGGCGACATAAGAGTGGCAATTGGTTTCATTGCTACTCTAATAATAATCGGTAGACCAGTTGATATACCTCCTTCAATTCCGCCAGCATTATTTGTTTTGCGACTGATTTTTCCTTTTTTCAGAATAATTTCATCGTGAACTGCCGAACCGTATTCATCAGCCATCTTAAATCCTTTGCCAATTTCAACTCCCTTAACCGCCTGTATCGACATTATCGAATGAGCCAGGTCGGCTTCGAGACGAGTATCGTAATGTACAAAACTCCCGATGCCAACGGGTACGCCAGTTATAACAACGTAAAAAGTACCACCAAGTGTATCTCCATTCTTTTTTGCAAGTTTTATCCGTCGAATTATTTTTTCCTCGTGTTCTTTATCGAGTACTCGCACGGGACTTTTATCCGAAATTTTATTTAATTTTTCCGCGGAGTAATTTGGACTTATTTTATTGCCAAAAAACTTTTCGATAAAATTCTCTTCGGGATAAATACCGCCAATACTCTCAACGAAGCTGCCAATGTGGATACCGAAATCGCTCAAAAATTTTCTTGCAATTGTACATGCAGCCACACGTGCAGCGGTTTCACGCGCACTCGAACGTTCAATTGAATTGCGTATATCGTTAAAATTATATTTTGTTACACCAACTAAATCGGCATGACCCGGTCGAGGTATCGAAATCTTTTCAATCGGCTTCTCAACCGGTTCGGGATTCATTTTATCAGTCCAGTTTTCCCAGTCTTTATTCCAGATAACCATCGATATAGGAGAACCGAGAGTTTTGCCGTGACGAATGCCAGATAAAATTTCTGCCCTATCTGTTTCGATTTTCATTCTGAGGCCGCGTCCATAACCTGCCTGCCGTCTTTTCAATTGTTCGTTTATGTATTCAGATGAAATTTCAATATTCGATGGGAATCCGCTTACAATAGTTACAAGAGCTTTTCCGTGGGATTCGCCAGCAGTGACAAAATTAATCATTTAATCAGCCCTATTTTTGTGATGCGTAAATATAAAAAAAGCGTCCTAATAATGGACGCTTTTTTAGATTAAATTTGATTACTCTTCATCAGGAATTTCAAGTCCTACCAGGCGCGAATTGCCCTGTTCATCGACCAATTTTAGTAGAACTGCTTTGCCCTTGTTGTCAGCAAATATTTCTTCAAGATCACCCACAGTCTTAATTGGTTTCTTATCTGCTTCTGTTATGACAACTCCTCTAATTATACGCTGGTTATAGGCTTTACTGAAGTTTTTTACTTCCGTAACCAGGACACCGTAATCGACTTTATATTCTTTCAGTTCATCTTCGGTCATATTCCTAACAGTCATTCCCACATTATCGAATTTAATTTCCTTCTTATCTATTTTTCCTTTTGATTTTCCTTTGTTCGAAGTTTTAACATTGTCCGACGAGTTGTCGTCGTCTCGTGCTTTCAATTTAACATACTTTTCAATTTTTTTGCCGTCTCGATAGAGAGTTAATTTAACTTCGTCGCCGGCTCGTTTTGAAGCTACATACGATTGTAATTCATTAGGTGCGCTTACTTCTTTATCGTCGATTTTCAAAATAACGTCGCCTTGTTTAATATCGGCTTTTTCAGCTGCTCCACCTTTCACAATATCTTGAACAAGCACGCCTTTCGGCTCTTCGAGTCCAATTGCTTTAGCAGTTTGAGCGTCGAGTTCGGATATTTGTACGCCGATATAACCACGGCTTACTTTTCCATTGGCGATCAAATCTCTTGCAACGCTTTTAGCCAGATTAATTGGTATTGCAAATCCATAGCCGATATATCTTTGAGTAATGCCATCGGTAGCAATTGCAGAGTTCACACCGATGACGGCACCGTTTAAGTCGACCAGTGCACCACCGCTATTGCCGGGATTTATTGCTGCATCTGTCTGAATAAAATTTTCGATTGCATATTGATCACGGATGATATTGATGTTTCTACTTTTTGCACTGATAATTCCAGCTGTTACAGTTGATGCAAGTGAAAGCGGATTTCCGATTGCCATAACCCATTGACCAACTTTTATATTGTCTGAATCGCCTAAATAAGCGACAGGCAAATTTTTTGCATCAATTTTAACAACTGCCAGATCTGTGAGCGGATCGGTACCAACGATTTCTGCATCAAATTCTCTTTTGTCGTGAAGTGTTACAGTTACCTGCTTGGCATCTTCCACAACGTGATTATTGGTAAGAATATATCCATCTTCTGATATAATAATCCCACTGCCCCCTCCCTGCTGTTCGCGTGGAATATCATCCTTGAAGGGGAAAAAGAAATGAAATTCTTCAGGTAAATTATTTTTAACCGTCGTAACCACAGTAATCTGTACAATTGAAGGAGTTACTTTCTCGGCGGCAGTTATGAATGCATTATTGAAGGCGGCGGCTTGCGGGTCTAAATTTTCAATTGGAGCTTTTTCGGCGCCAATCTGGATGTCGGCATAACTTGGGCGAACCCAACCAAACCCGGAAACCAGTACAGCTCCGAAGACAATTCCGATCAATATTAGAGAAATAGTACCCAGCAGATTTTTTCTATTCATTTTTATTTCCTCCTGTTATAATACTTTTAACGATCTGAGTCCTTTGAATTCATCTATGTGATATTTTAAAAATTTTTCAAGCAACATAATTAATGTACTTAGATCATTGTCACTGTATTCAATATTAAAATTTTTTGTGCTTAGACACTGTAGTAAATTGAAAAGTTCCTTTGTAAAACGGAAATGACTCATTCTGTCCTTGCTGCATTCCTCACACATTATCCCTGAATCATAATTATAATTTACCAGCATATTGGTTTTCAATTCTTTACCGCAAACAGAACAATGAGTTGTAGGAAATTGATAACCAATTTCTTTGATAAAGAAGAGAAGATATTTTGTAAAGTAGTATTTGGGATTTTTATCAGGATTATTGATTAACTCTAAAATCCTGACTGTGCCATCAAACAGTCTCGGATGTGGATCGAGCTCAATGGTTAACTGCAGAAGCAATTCAACCACAGCAGTAGCATACTTCATCCTTTCAATATCTTCTTTGATAATGGAAAAATGCTTCAACAAATCGGCGTTGCTGATTAATTGTATTTCCCTCGTTTCTTTTTTGTAGATAATCACCTGTATGATGTTTAAAGTGTCTACAATCATACCGATTTTAGATTTTGGTGAGCGTGCACCTTTAACAATGGCCGACATTTTTCCATAGTCGCGGGTAAAAAGATGGGCAATTTTACTCGTATCCCCGTAATTGAGTTTGTTTAGTACGACGGCGTCCGTCTTTATAATTTCAGACATTCTCGAATCTATAAGGTTTTCTAAAAACGCCCTCTTCGGTTATTATTCCGGCAATCAATTCTGCAGGTGTAACGTCGAATGCGGGGCAATAAGCATCGTACGCATCGGAAGTAAAACGGCAATCGCCAATTTTTACCAATTCGTCTTTACTGCGCAATTCGATTTTAATTTCATTTCCGGTTGGACAATTTCTATCGATTGTTGAAGATGGCGCCGCAATATAAAAAGGAACATTATGATGCCTGGCTAATACAGCAAGGTTATAGGTGCCGATTTTATTTGCAGTATCACCATTTACCGCAATTCTATCCGCCCCTGTAATAACCAGGTCGACTCTTTTTTCTTTCATTAAAACTGCTGCAGTTGAATCGGTATTTATTGAAAAGGGAATTCCTAATTGATCCAGTTCCCATGCTGTAAGTCTTGAACCCTGTAGAAGCGGACGCGTTTCATCGACGTAGACATGTTCAATCAATCCGTTTAAATATGCATGACGAATAACATTCAATGCAGTACCACTCCCACCTGTAGCCAATGCTCCTGTATTACAATGCGTAAGCACTTTAAGCTTTTTATTGAAAACTGTCATGCCATTAAGTGCAATTTTCTCGCACATTTCAATATCGTCTTGATGAATTCTTTTTGCCGCTTCAATTAATTTCGTATAAACCTGCTGATCATTCTTATAATTCTCAAACACATTTCTAATTGACTCTAAACCGAAAAAGAGATTGACAGCTGTTGGACGAGTAGCTTTTAACCTTTCGTATGCTTTAAAGAATTCTTCCGTTAAGTTTTTAGTTTTATTTTTAATCGAAAGGGCGAGAGCATATGCA
Organism: Melioribacter sulfuriphilus; assembly: GCF_051488685.1. NCBI lineage: Bacteria > Pseudomonadati > Ignavibacteriota > Ignavibacteria > Ignavibacteriales > Melioribacteraceae > Melioribacter > Melioribacter sulfuriphilus. The sequence goes on along the minus strand of NZ_JBPSEH010000002.1, from coordinate 56,030 downwards.
GCAGTAACACCGATAGCCGGAGCCCCTCTCACCTCAAGTCTTTCGATTGCAAGTGCAATTCTCTCGTAATCATCTGTCACAATAAATTCTTCTTTCAATGGAAGTTTTGTCTGGTCGATTAAAATAATTTTATCTTCCGAAAACTTTACGGCTTCGATTTTTTTCATTTCAAAAACTCGAGAGTTCTTTGAATTCAAGGAAACGATTCTGGATTTCTAAATAGCTCAAATCTTCCAGTCCTTTAGTACTGAATTTTTCGACGCAAAAGGATGCCATCACGCTTCCGTAAATGACTGCACGTTTTAAATTATCGAAGTTCAGGTCGCGGTTTTTGTGGAGATATCCAGTAAAGCCTCCCGCGAAGGCATCGCCAGCGCCCGTTGGGTCGTTGATATCTTCCATCGGGTATGCAGGAGCAGAAAAGATCGAATTGTTTCCAAAAAGCAGAGCGCCGTGTTCCCCTTTTTTAATTATTAAATATTTTGGTCCCATCGCTGCAATTATATTAGCCGCTTTGATTAGATTTGGCTGTTGAGTCAAAAGTCGAGCTTCTGACTCGTTAATAATCAAGATGTCAACTCTTTTAAGAACTTTCAGTAAATCATCTTTTGCACCTTCGATCCAGAAATTCATAGTGTCGCATACTACAAACTTCGGATTGGTCAATTGGTCAAGTACTTTTAGCTGCAGTACAGGCGAAATGTTTCCCAGAATAACAAAACTACTTTTCTTTTTAGATTCGGGTATTATCGGGTCAAAGTGCTCGAAGACGTTCAGATGAGTAAAAAGAGAATCCCTGACGTTTAAATCGTAATGATATCTGCAGCCGTATCTGAAAGTTTTTGCTCCTTCAATTATCTGCAATCCTTCAAGGTCAATATTATGATTTTCGAGCATCTGAATATGCTTTTTTTCAAAATCGTCACCGACAACACCAACAATACTTACAGGAGCAGTAAAGTAGCTTGCAGCCAGTGCAATGTAAGTAGTCGAACCGCCCAATGCATTTTTAACACTGTCAAAGGGAGTTTCGATATCATCGAGACCAATTGAACCAACGACGAGTAAACTCACAGCATTCACCTTTTTTTGTTTGTATAAATTTATGGATCATTTATGAAAATTAATTTCAAGTAGATCAAAAAAATTTCTTCGATTCAAAAAATAGTCTTCAATAATCATTACTGATTTGCACTGCCCTTCCCAGGCAAGCATTTCACATGCACCTCTGGCATCTGTCCATTTGTATTCATTATGCTCTTTAGATAATTTTATTTTAGCATCTGCACGAAGTAAGGCAGCAAAAACAGGGATAAAAATTATTCTATCTTCTTCATCGGAATAAAATGAATTGATATTCGGTACAGTCCATAATCGTAACGGTGTTAATCCCGTTTCTTCCTGAATTTCTCTCAAAGCCGTTTCAAATGCTTTCTCGCCTTCTTTAATTTTTCCTGAGACCATTTGCCATAGCAAAGGATATTTTTCTTCGGGTGATCTTTTTAAAAGTAAGAATTCGATTCCTTCGCCGTTTTCTCTGAAAAGATGCACCTCAACCATATTTGATAATTGTTTCATTAAAATATCTCAAAAATATGCTCGGGCTTCGGCTCGCATTGAATGAATAATTTGTCTTTTACCATAAATCCGGGCTTCGTAATTGATCGATGTCTGTATGTAATCGGTAATTTTATAATCAAAATAAGCTCTACAAAAATAATTCTTTCCGACAACATTTCCCTTTAATATTTCAAAAGGAATATTGTTTTTGTTTGTATTTGCATTAATTTCAACTCTCTCCAGTTCAATTCTGAGTCTTCCAAGGTTCAAAAAAGAATAGTTAAATTGAAGTACTTGAGAATTGTCATTAATAATTGTTGGAATTTCTGGATATTTATCCGAACTTCTTCCTGTTGTAATCTTAAAACCCACTTCGATTTTTCTCGTGGGTCTATACGAAAATGTAGTAGAAATTTCGTTTCTAGTAACATTACGCGATCGTTTTGTTATTGGCGGCGCAATATAGATGTCCGTCTGATTTAAATACTCCGTTTGATTATTTAACTCACTTAACATTTTGAATCTCAAACGTACTGAGCGGTCTTTATAATATCCCTTTTCAATTCCATTACTGTACTGATTTAAATTCTTGCGTTGTAAGAAACGAAATCTGATAGAAAAATCAGAACGGTTTTTAAATAAGTCTAGATCCTGTTGAAAAAATTGAGTTCCGTTAATGGTTGTCGAATCATTTAAAAACTTCGACAATTTAAAGAGATAAATATTGGCAGAATTTTTATCCCTGCTGTTTTCTTCGACACGCCAGATTGTTTCAGTCGAGACGGACTTTAAATATTGCCCAAAACTTCCCTCTTTGAATTTAGAAAAGTCAATTCTGAATCGTACGTTCGACTTCAAATCAACCACGGGAAATTGTTCTTCTGTAGGGACAGTAACTAAAATGAATTCTCCATTATAAGAAGTCAATTCAAACTCGCCTTCATCGGCTATGCCATTGCTATTCAAATCTCCTAAATAAATATAATTTCCGTAACCTGTATTTACTTTAACAAAAACTTTTTCGTATTTAGCCGACTGTTCAGTTGATACCTGATAATAGACATCGCCACTTAACGCTCTGTTGAAAAAATTAAATCTACTTTTTGAGAGCAATAAAAATGTCTCGTTGTCGGCAAAGCCTTCCGATAAAAACTCTTCCGTAAATTTTTTGTTGCGCAGGCTGATATTTAATGATGAATTCAGAGAATTCGATCCATTAAAGTCAATGGTCAAATGTTTTATATCAGCTTCGGATTGTTTTAGCAATCGATTATTCCTTGCGGCAAATTCTTCTCGGAGAGAATATGCGACTTTGATATTTAATCCGCCGGAAAAAAATTCGATGTAAGGTGCTGCTTCCCTGTATTCAAAACTGCTGCTGACGAGACTATCTGAAACCTCATCTTCTTTTTTTTCATATAGAAGATCAATACCCGGACGAAAAACAAAAATTTTATAAAATGCATTTCCATTCTGACGATTCCAATTCGAATTCAGAGTGCCGTTTTGTGATGAGACATAGTCCACGCGATAGTCAACATTGTATGATTTTTCGTCCGTAACTAATGCTCTGCTGAAAAAACGGTTCGATCTAAAATTCGTACCCTGCTTCAAAAAACCATAACTCGAATTCAAAGTGATTTTTTCAGCTGGTTTATATAAAATTTCGGCTTCTCTGAGCAACTGACTCCCTTCCAGATCTGCGTCAACATTATAATATCTGTTGAATTCCACATCGTTAATTCTGTCGAGTGTGGAATAACGAGTGTCGATAAATCTTTCCTTAAGATTCAATCCGATATTTCCCAGCTGAATGTTGAACAACTCTGCATTACGCGGTTTAATATCCAATTGCAGCAGTCGGGCATAACCGTAGTTGTTATTATCATCAAGAGATGAAAATCTGTTTTTGTCGTAACTACTACCGGAGAATTCGAGTTTAAGATTTATTCCATCTCCAAGATCTGAAGATGCAGATATAACGGCAATTTGTTTTAACTCGGGCAAGGGTAAAAATATAACTGGCATATAATTGCCATTTTTAGGTCCGACAAAACGATAATTACCAAGACCCTTTTTTACATAATCTCCCTTCGACTCGCCAACATAACTAAAACTAACATTGTAAATTGCCTCATTACTGCCTGGCGCATAGAAATAATATTCATAATGATTTCCATTAATAACAGTATCCCTTTTTGAATAGAGACCTTTTATATTTCCCGTTGAATCGGCTTCTGCAATTCGAACACCGCTTTTAAAGGCTTTAATCCTGGAATCCCCTGCATTTCTTAAAATGTTAATGTCGTCTTCGGAAAGAGAGAGTTCCACAGGACTGTCCTGGTTGTCGGCTTCTCTGTAATAAGAAATTCCAATATTAAGATGATCGTCAATCATTTTTGAATTTAAATTCATTCCCATAAAATTTCGTGAATAATTCAGGTCAGTATATTCGAAGTCAACATGAATTCTGCTGGCTGAGGTAATAATTCTTTTTGGGGTAAATGTAATAGTTGCATTCGAATAGTCGACAACATAATCGTAGTTTTCACCTCGAGTCAATTCAATACCATCGAGATAGACTTTCTCGCTGCCTGCAATAACGATAATGTTTCTTTCGTAATTCTCTCCTGTTAGGCGATACGGTCCTTGATTACCGTCAAATCCAAAGAAATCGATTGAGTTGAATTTGCCACGAGCGCCTGCAATAACCAGGCTGCCATAAGTTTTGCCGTCATTTGAACGAATATCAGTTTTAAAGCCCTGTAATTTTTTAGTTACTCTGGAAAATTGCGAAGCGTTATCGATGAAATCGATGTCACCAAAAGTACCAGTAAAGTTGTGATGTTTCAGTTCAATAAATACTTTGTCGATTTCATCAAGAGTTTGTGTGTTCCCTTCGGGTTGAATAGGAGTATTTTCATCGGTCAGGGCGGCAATCAATTCTAAATCATCTGACAATTGACCGTTTAACTGCAATCTCAAGCCACTGTTCAGTGTGAAGTCTCTGTTAGTACCGATAGTAAATCCTCTTATAATCGAGCCGCTTTTGTTAATATCACGTCCAAATATCGATTCTGCAGAAACAATCTTGGATAATGGCTCAACGGTAACGAACGTATCCTTCGTGCTTTCGTCATATCTGAATAAAGGAATCTGTCGACGATACTCTTTTTTCAACGAAACATCGATGGAAGAATAACGGATAATTAATGTATCTCCGATATTAAACCGAGTTATGTCGTTTAACTTAAAGATGCCCTTCTGGTAAAAAACTGTATATTGTTTTTTTTCGATGGGGGAATTATTTATATAAATAATTTCAGAAAAAGGAATAATATTGAGTGATGAGATCTGGTAATTATTTTGTAAGCTAACAAAGAAAGTATCTGATTTAGTTACAGTTTGAGCGTAGAGATTCCATCCACTTAAAATCAAGGGAAACAGTATGCTTAGTTTTTTCGACAATTTTAATTTCATAATAAGGTAAAGACAATCGATATCACCTCAGCATCATTCGTAACGAAGAGCTTCTATCGGATCGAGATTTGCTGCTTTCATTGCAGGATAAACTCCGAAGATAATTCCTACAATGGTGGTAATAATAAAACCGATAATAATCCAGTCAATTGGAAGTATAAGAGAAACATTTAGATAGATGGCAACGATATTACCTCCGATTAATCCCAGTAGAATTCCAATCATGCCGCCGAACCAACTCAAAGCAACTGCTTCGATGACGAACTGAGTGAGAATATTCTTTTTCTTAGCGCCGACGGCTTTTCGTATGCCAATTTCTTTTGTCCTTTCGGTAACACTTACCAGCATAATATTCATAATGCCAATTCCAGCTGCTATCAGAGCAATAAATGCAATTACCGCTGCACCTAACCTGAAATATTTTGTCAGTTCGTTAAATTGTTCGGTCAACTGGTCGTTAGTAACAATCTCAAAATCGTTATCCTCTCCTGCAGCAACTCCGCGTATTAGTCTGAGAGCACCGATAACCTCGTCCATAGTTTCCTGAATAAGTTCTTTACTCGGTGCCATTATTAAAAACGACGCCGATCTTTCGCGTCCAAAATATTTTTGAAAAACCGGCAAGGGAATGCAAACAAAATTATCCTGGGACTGCCCAAGCACTGTACCGCGCTTTGCAAATGTACCAATTACTTCAAATTCATATTTGTCTACTCTTATTGTTTGACCAACCGGGTTGATGTTCTTGAATAATTTTTCGACAACATCATGTCCCAGTACAGCTACCGGGCGACTTAATTCGACATCGGCATTAGTATACATTCTGCCATCTTCCAGTTCAAGGTCGAGTGCTACAAAATAATCGACATTAGTACCAGCAACATATACAGAAGGATTAGTTTTTTCATTATGAAAACGGACAACCTTTCCCGTGGCATTAAGGACAATACCGACAGCAGCTGGTAATTGTGTCATTTCTCTCAATTTTTCCCCTTCAGCGGGAGTTAAATCTTTCCTGTTTCTGAATTGTCTTCTTGCGTGAGGTCCTCCTGCCTGAAATGCAGGATATTTCTGAATGAAAAAGTTATTTGCTCCTATTTCATTGAATGCATCGATAATATTTTGCTGGATTGCACTGATTGCTGTCATAACAATAATAATCGAAAATAAGCCAATGGCAATTCCCAGTAGAGTCAGAAACGATCTGAGTTTGCTTCCTATTATTGATTGATATGCCAGTTTAATGCTTTCGAGTATCAGCATTATTCATACCTCAACGAATCGACTGGATTCAAACGAGAAGCTTTCCATGCGGGTACAAACCCTGAAATAATACCAACCAGAGCAGAAATCAAAAGCGAGATAAACACAATATGCAACGGAAGAGAAGTCGGCAAAAACTGATTAATTACCAGACTTAGAGGGTACGAAATGATAATACCAATAATTCCTCCGAGCATGCAGATTACTGCTGCTTCAGTTAAAAATTGCAATAGTATCGACCAGGTTTTTGCACCAATTGCTTTGCGTATCCCAATTTCCTTTGTCCTTTCTGTAACTGAGACAAACATAATATTCATTATTCCAATGGCTCCAACAAATAAAGAAAGAGCAGTTATAACAATACCGGCAATGGCTACTACACCTACCGTCTGGTCATACATTTGCTTAAAGGCTTCCTGTTGATTGATGGCAAAGTCATCTGGTTTACCGGGGGGCACTTTTCTAATAATGCGCATAGCTGATATAATTTCCTCTTTGGCATCTTCAAGTCGTTCAACGCTGCCAATTTTGATATCAATTCTCATTCGGTTACGAGCCTCTCCGACTGCTGATTCAAAAGCTTTGAATGGAATTATGACCTGTCCATCCAGACTAAATGCTCCTAAAAAGCCACTCCCCTGTTTTTCAATAATTCCAATAACTTTAAAAGGAATATTATTGATGCGAATTTCTTCTCCAATCGGATTAAGGTCGGGGAATAATTCGTTCTGAATATCTTTTCCAATTATACATACACGTCGTCCTGCTTTGGCTTCCCACTCATTCATGAATCTGCCTTCTTCGAGCACAATTTGACTGGTGCGGGCATATTCCTGCGTTGTACCAATAATCATTGCGGATTCAACAGTTCGATTCTTCCTTTTAACCGAAGCACCAAATGTCCTCTTAGTGGGCGCCATTGCTTCGTAATTCTTAAGTATCATTCTTAGTTTTTCGTATTGTTCGTATGTTATGTCTTTGCGGTTTCTATAGAGGCGCCAATCGTTCATTGCAAACCAGGGGAATTTATCGACATACAAAACGTCGCTTCCAAATGACGAGATTGAACTCATAAAAGCTTCTCGCAATCCCACAATAGCAGTTGACATTGTAGTTACTGCTACAATCCCAATGATAATACCAAGGGTGGTCAATACGGAACGCATTTTATTTGCCCGTATTGCCCTCAAAGAAATCAATAGAATTTCTTTAAACTCTATAAAGAATTTTTTCATAAGCTGATTGATTTATTAAACCTTAATATAAAAGTTTAACTTTAATAAAAAAATAAAAATATTGGACCCTCATGAAGAGAAGATTATTCGTTTCGCATTAATGAATCTCGACTTCTAAGTTATGCCCTCGATAAAGTCCCTAATTAATTTCCTTCCCATTTATTTTTACATTTTTCAAAATAAGATTCCGTGTAAATGAAATTGAATTTCCCTTCCGAACACCGTTAAAATCACAATCGATTATTTCTACATTTTCAATCGGAGATTCTTCAAGTCCCAAAAATTCCAGGGCAAATTCACTCTTTTGACTCGTTACTTTTTCCACCCGAATATTTCTAAATTTCGGCGGGAAATTACGAGGACCAATTTCTTTCGGGTCATAAAACATATTCAATCGCACTATCGCATTACTGACTTCACCCACTTCGATATTTCTTACATAGATATGTTCAACCACCCCTCCTCGAATTGTATTGGACTTTATTCTAAGCATTCTGTCGAGATTTGGACTGTCCATCTTACAATCTTCAGCAAATACATAACGGCAACCACCTGAGATTTCACTTCCTATTACTACTCCTCCGTGTCCGTCCTTCATAACACAATTTCGGATAATTAAATTTTCACTTGGAGCATTAATTCTACGTCCGTCATTATTCCGCCCCGATTTTATGGCTATACAGTCGTCGCCATTGTCGAAATAGCATCCTTCAATCAACACATTCTTGCACGATTCTGGATCGCATCCATCATTATTCGGTCCGTGACCGATGGTTTTGACATTACGTATTATGATATTTTCTGAAAGAACAGGATGCAAAAACCACATTGGAGAATCTTTGAATGTAACCTCTTCAATCAGAATATTCTTCGATTTATAAAACTGTACAAAATTAGGTCTGAGATAATGCCCTTCTCCAAAAATCCGTTTTTCAACCGGAACATTATTGTTGTTCATTTCTAGAAGCTGGAGTCTGCTGTTGTTTTGCTTTTGTTCATCTTTGGGATTCTTTCCCAGTTTCCATTGCCACCAATTCTCCTCCGAAGCCATACCATCGAATATCCCTTCGCCTGTAATGGCTACATTCTCTACTTCATATCCATATATTAATGGCGAATAATTGTAGCATTCAACACCTTCCCATCGTGTAAAAACTACAGGCAAATAATCTTTCGGATTGGTACTGAATAAAATCACTGAATTTTTATCGAGATGAAGATTTACGTTGCTCTTAAAATGAATTGGTCCTTTACACTTATAAACCCCAGCAGGAATGAAAATTTTGCCGCCTCCAGATAGGCTGCATTCATTAATTGCTCTGTCGAGTGCTGGTTTTATATTTTCATGCAATGACGTACTGTCAGCAAAATCGGTTATATTGAAGACTTTCGGCGGAATTAGGGGTTCGTGAATATTTTGAAGTATTTCATCTGCTTTTTTCCAGGGATCATTTAAGGTCTGCGGATGGATAAAAAGTGGTAAAAAAAATACAATAATTCCGACGTAAAATTTAATAGTAGTCATAAGAATTTCTCTAAATTTTAGGCGAAATTACTTTTCGTTGCAACTGATGCAAGTGCCTCTCAGAATAAGCTCAGATTCAATTGTTATGTTCTTTGAAGTTTCATCAGTTTTTTTGTCGATTAGATCGAAAATTAAATTCATTGCATTCTCTGCAATTAATTTTGTCGGTTGATCAACACAGCTCAGCGGCGGCGAAAGAAATTTCTGAATTCTGGCATTCCCAAAACAGATTACATCGACATCATCCGGAATTTTATATCCCACTTCATTTGCCGCCATATATACACCAAGAGCTACTGGATATGTAACCGTAAAAATCAATTTTGGCAGGTCATTTTTGAGATACAATTCCATAAACGATTTATAACCGTATTCTTCCCCAAAACCACCTTCAATTACCCAATCCGGATTTATCTTTACACCATATTTATTCATCGCCTCTTGAAATCCCAATAAACGTTCTCTTCCGATATTTATATCCGTATAACCTGCAAAGTGTCCAATTCTACGATATCCTAGTTTAATAGCATGTTCAATTGCCTTAAAAGCTCCGCCTCTGTCGTTAACCACAACTGAATGAATATTTTCCATTTCAGGGATGCGGTCAATAAATACTATTGGCACGTTCCTACTCTTTACAAGCTCGAATATCTCATAGTTTTTCGTCTCCTGCGTTATCGAAACGATTATACCGTCTACCTTCATCGATAAAAGTGTTTGTATTTGTCGCTTTTCTATTTCGGCATTCTCCTGTGATACAGTTAAGATAATATCGTAGTTTTTAGAGAATGCTATTTGATAAACGTGTTCGATTATCGAACCGAAGAAAAAGTGAGCGATTTTAGGAACTACAAGGCCAATCGTATTCGATTTGCGAGCCGAGAGATTTCGTGCCATTATATTTGGAATATAACCAAGTTGCTCAGCTGTTTGCTTAACCAGATTTGTTGTCTCTGGTGAAATGTCGGGGTGGTTTCTGAGAGCTTTTGAAACTGTTACCGTAGAAACATTAAGCTTCTTGGCAATGTCACTGAGTGTAACTGCTTTGTTTTTCAATTTTTTAGACCAATTTTATACAGAAAAATAACAAAATAAATATAAAAATGGGACTGCATTTTTGCAGTCCCATTAAAACTAAGTTACTTCAATAGAATCATTTTCTTTGTAAGAACAAGATCGCTCGATTTCAATTGATAGAAATAGATGCCTGAAGCTACCGATTTACCATAATTGTCTTTAGCGTTCCACGTAATTGTATGGACGCCAGCCGATTGCAATTCGTTGTTGACCAATTTAGCTACTTCCTGGCCGAGCGAATTGTAAACAGTAATTGTAACATTTGATGCTTTTGGTAGTTGATAACGAATGCTGGTAGTAGGATTAAACGGATTCGGATAGTTTTGCTCGAGTACGAATTCGTTTTTGATTACTGGTTCGTCATCTACACCAACTGTACCGCCTTCCAGCCATAACTTTTTCAATTCAGGGAACCAGTTGAGATCACCAGCTGGAAAACCTTTTGCTGCTCCGGTATATGCCGGCGAACTTGTAGAATATGATGCATCAAATTCATTTACATAATAACCAATCGGACGTCTGTCCATATCCTGTGTAGCAGGATCCCAGTAATCATTCGGCGTATCCTTTGTCTTATTGGCTACCGTTACATAATATTCCATCATGCCTAACATTAAATTCGGTTTATTTTTCAAGCCCGGATCCTCTATCATCTTAAATGCATCTGCTGCCTGCGCACCCAATGCCGATTTTATATAATTCGACAATGGCTCGCCTACCCCTATCTCCGGATACTTGTCGAAAAATGACTGCCCGGCTGCACTCACTGCATAATAGTTATGATCTACTACCCAACGTGTCGTATCATTCGGAGCTGCAAATATCCACGCCATCCGATTATTTCCATTGGCATATTGCTCTCCCGTATTTGCCCATTCTGCCGTCCTCGTCTGATCCGTCGAATCCTCCCCTGCTGCAAATGCATCTACAAACAGGTTATTCGTTATCACTATCTCTTCACCTACATTACCCAACGATAATAATCCATGAAAACCCATTCCATTGACAAACGTGTTATGGTCAAACAATCCATATCCTATATTCCCTGTACCCGCCAATGGATTACTAAAATTATAATGACGAATAGGACGATCTATATAATTCACAAACGTGTTGTTTATCAATATCAAGGAATCACACGTAGATGCTCGTAAGTCTATCCCTTTACCTGCTCCAAAATTTGATGTCGACAACGCTCCTAAATTTGCAAATATACAATCCTCTACTTCTATCTTCTTCGTCGAAGCTTCTGTCCGTATTACCTGACCCGATACATTTGAGAAAATACAATCCTTCAATATTATTGAAGCCCCTTCACCGTCTGTCCTTAAAAATGTTCCTCCTACTGTGTATAATTGATCAAAAACTCCGTTTGCCGGATCATCACCCGGTTCATAGTATCCTGTTATGGCTATCCCCTCTAATATTATATCTCCTCCTCTCGTGCGTAGTAAGTATCCAGGTGGATCCTGTGGATTGTCCCCTGTACCTGTTGGATACTGGTATATTATTGCTTTCTGATTGTTCGACGAACGCATGCGGAATGTGTATCCCTTCTCTACATAAAATGACTCCGTATTCAGATAAATCTTACCCCCCTCTAATTCATATACTCTACCTTCTGGTATGCCACCATTTGCCGTTGTATCCGCCCGTATCTGCGCCATTAAATACGATTCCGGCGTCCCATCAAACGGCCTCAACCTTAATACGTTTTCCGCTAAGTTTTCACCTGCAAGCCATTTAACTTTCAATTCAGGGAACCAGTTGAGATCACCAGCTGGAAAACCTTTTGCTGCTCCAGTGTATGCCGGCGAACTTGTCGAATATGATGCATCAAATTCATTTACATAATAACCAATCGGACGTCTGTCCATATCCTGTGTAGCAGGATCCCAATAATCATTCGGCGTATCCTTTGTCTTATTGGCTACCGTTACATAATATTCCATCATGCCTAACATTAAATTCGGTTTATTTTTCAAGCCCGGATCCTCTATCATCTTAAATGCATCTGCTGCCTGCGCACCCAATGCCGATTTTATATAATTCGACAATGGCTCGCCTACCCCTATCTCCGGATACTTGTCGAAAAATGACTGCCCGGCTGCACTCACTGCATAATAGTTATGATCTACTACCCAACGTGTCGTATCATTCGGAGCTGCAAATATCCACGCCATCCGATTATTTCCATTGGCATATTGCTCTCCCGTATTTGCCCATTCTGCCGTCCTCGTCTGATCCGTCGAATCCTCCCCTGCTGCAAATGCATCTACAAACAGGTTATTCGTTATCACTATCTCTTCACCTACATTACCCAACGATAATAATCCATGAAAACCCATTCCATTGACAAACGTGTTATGGTCAAACAATCCATATCCTATATTCCCTGTACCCGCCAATGGATTACTAAAATTATAATGACGAATAGGACGATCTATATAATTCACAAACGTGTTGTTTATCAATATCAAGGAATCACACGTAGATGCTCGTAAGTCTATCCCTTTACCTGCTCCAAAATTTGATGTCGACAACGCTCCTAAATTTGCAAATATACAATCCTCTACTTCTATCTTCTTCGTCGAAGCTTCTGTCCGTATTACCTGACCCGATACATTTGAGAAAATACAATCCTTCAATATTATTGAAGCTCCTTCACCGTCTGTCCTTAAAAATGTTCCTCCTACTGTGTATAATTGATCAAAAACTCCGTTTGCCGGATCATCACCCGGTTCATAGTATCCTGTTATGGCTATCCCCTCTAATATTATATCTCCTCCTCTCGTGCGTAGTAAGTATCCAGGTGGATCTTGTGGATTGTCCCCTGTACCTGTTGGATACTGGTATATTATTGCTTTCTGATTGTTCGAAGAACGCATGCGGAACGTGTATTCCTTCTCTACATAAAATGACTCCGTATTCAGATAAATCTTACCCCCCTCTAATTCATATACTCTACCTTCCGGTATGCCACCATTTGCCGTTGTATCCGCCCGTATCTGCGCCATTAAATACGATTCCGGCGTCCCATCAAACGGCCTTAACTTTAATACGTTTTGTGAGTAAGTATAGCTTGTAAAAAATACCAGAAGCAGAAACAGACTTAAGTACTTCTTGGTAATCATGTTGCCTCCTTTTATTATTAAGTAAATACTGAGTTTAACTCAGTTAAAACTATAATTCCAGCCATATGCCTGCTTCAACTGTAATACCGTATCGTTCTGCAGAACGAGGTATTTTATAACCGTCTTCTCTGTTTTCGAGTAAGTTTTCTTCTTTAATATTAGTCAGGTTATTAATATTACAGAGCACGGTTATGTTGTCTGTAATTTTTTGTTTTAATACAAGGTCTAAGCGAGTAAATGCACCTACAATTCTGTCGGAACGTCCACTGGGTGAATATGTTCGATAGTATTCGGATTGATGGAAAAGAGACAAACGCCCCGAGAATCCACCAATATCATATCCGATGGAAATGTTTCCAAAAAATTCGGGTTGACTTTCAAGACGCTGTTTGTATGAAGTAACTATTACCTCATATTTCGGCAGCGGAATTCCAAGAATTGGATCAGTTACATAAGTAGTATCTCGTTCTGAACCAATAAGAGATGTTTCGGATTTTACCATCGAGAAGTTATAACCTAATACAACATTTTTCAGTAACCCAGGCAACCAGGTAAAGTTAATTTGATGTTCGACTTCAAAGCCCCATACTTTTGAATTATCAGGAGAATTATAAGGGACATATAAATTGTAATTTCCTTTGTGGGGAGAACTCCATTTCAGACCGAGAGCATGAATTAAAGTATCACCTACTGTTGAGATACCATTTAACATATGATACATATCTTCGATTTGCTTATAGAAAGCAGATACTGAAAAGAGACCAATACGGTTGCCGTAGAATGAAGTATTTATTTCGAAGTTCCATGCCTTGGCAGTCTTAAGCAATGGATTGCCAAGAATCAAAATTCTGTCTCCGCCTGTTTCAGCTTCTCTCCAAGCAAAAAACGATAATAATCTCATATTAAAATCGGGACGGGCAAGAGCACGGTATGCAGCAAGCCTAACATTAATAAAATCGGTTACCGCTATATTTAAATGTAAATGCGGAAGGAGAATTGTCTCTTTGTAAGTAGAATTTGTATCTCTTGTAGAACCTACTGGAATCGGGAACCCGCCTATCTGACGCGGAGAATATTTGTTTGTGTAGTCATGACTTTCTTGCTCGATTCTTGCCCCTACAATAAACGTAACCGTTCTGCCAATTTTAAGAGTATTCATAGCATAGCCAGACGAAACAGTTTCTGTAATATCGTAAGTATTTGCTTCGGAGGATGGATCATTATGATATTCAGGATTTGTGCCTGCTTGATTGATTCCATTCTTGTTGAGTGCATACCATTGTCTCAATTTATCCCTATTAATCAAGGGATTCATATTAAAATCGTCCAGAATAATTTTCGAATTAGGAGCTGGATCCAGAAAATCGTTAAACGAAACTGTTCCAATATTTGGGTTTGCTAAATAGCTTTGATAAAAATCTTCGAAATAAGTACCTGTAAAGTTTTTCGGGACAATGGAACCGTCCTCCAGCTTTTCGTATGCACGCCAGTATCCTAAGTAATAAGGCGAGTAGGTTTTAGAATTTACATTCGTTCTATTTTTTGAACGATACTTTGCGCCGGCTTTAAATGTCCCAGTTATAGCTTTAGTTACAGTATAATCTCTCGTCATATCCAAGAATGCAGTAATTTCTTTTTCTGCATTATCTTGAGTATAATAATAGGCCTCGCTGAGAGTTGCCGCTCTGAAATTATTGTAAGCATAGTTTGTAAGCACTTCGGGATTTGATTTAATTATTGGAGCGCTCATCATACCGGAGGATCCAGCGCTGGAAGGTTCAACGAAACGAATTTCATAATCATAGGGATAGTAGGCTTTCGACCGTGCATATGACAAGCCCCAATTGGTATTCATTCCGAATAAATTATTTTCGCCGGTTAACGCGCTGCTGAAGAGATCGATTGTTTGTTCTCTGTCTCTAAAGATATACGAAACCGAGGCAGCAGTTACAGGATAATTTCTTGAATGAATTAAATAATCTCTCGTGGTTGAACTAAAAGTAGTGTTGAGTTTAATATTACCTTCATCAGGTGTATTAACATCAATTATCAACCCGGCACCTTTTCTAAGTCTAATTTCATCTGTAAATTCTAAATCGAGATCACTTA
Source organism: Melioribacter sulfuriphilus (assembly GCF_051488685.1). Lineage (NCBI taxonomy): Bacteria > Pseudomonadati > Ignavibacteriota > Ignavibacteria > Ignavibacteriales > Melioribacteraceae > Melioribacter > Melioribacter sulfuriphilus. The sequence goes on along the minus strand of NZ_JBPSEH010000002.1, from coordinate 40,647 downwards.
TGAAATAATCGGATTGATTTTCTCCTGTTGTCGTATAGCTGATATCGATACTCTCGTTGCTTCGAATCTTTCTTTCGATATTTCCGTTAACCTGAAGACCAAGTAAATTTCCGAAAAAGCGCTCACCATATTTAAGGCTGAAATCATACTGTCCGAAGGAATCCATTATCCCATTATAGCCACCTTTCGAAACAAACCTTAAGTCTCTTATTTCTGGAGCTTTTTTAGTTACCAGATTAATACTCCCGGCAATGGCGTCGGCATCTTTATCAGGCGTTAAAGCTTTATAGAGTTCAATTCCAGCAAGAGAACTTTGTGAAATAGTACTTAAATCAAGACCGCGTTCAAGAGCGTCGGTAGAAGGAAGCCTTACACCGTCGACTGTAACGTTTAAATATTTGCCTGAAAGACCTCGTAATATAACCTTGTTAGCCTCGCCACCTGAACGAATTAAAGAAACACCAGGTAATCTGCCAATTGATTCCGCCGCATTAGCATCGGGCAATTCCTGTATCTTTTCTTCTGAAACTACATTAATGATTGTATTGGATGAAATTTGCTGGTTGATCGCCGCCACCTGTCCAACAGCCTGTGCGGTAATTGTTATTTCGGTTCCTTCAATCACATCAGCAACTAACGGAACGTCGAGAACAAGTGTTCGATTATTTTGAATTGTCACCCTAAGAACTTTTGGTTTGTAACCAACATATGAAATTTTAACATCGTAAGTACCTGCCGGTATTCTGGAGATATGATATTCTCCCTCAATATTAGTGGCACTTCCGAGTGAAGTTCCCATCAGAAATACATTTGCACCTATCAACGGCTCAGCTGTTGCTGAATCCGTAACAACACCCTTCAAATTTCCCTGTGCATATAAATTACCTATGATAAAAAGTAGAGTTATTGTGCGACTTAAAAATTTCATGGGTACCTCAATTAAATATTATGACTGTTAAGTTAATGTTTACTTAATTGCTAACTTAAATTCCCCAAAAAAAATTTCATTGTCAAGAAAAAAATTGACGCTTGTTTGATTTTAATTTATTATAATTTTGAAGTGAGCAATAATAAGTTGTGTAGCGCTCACACTATTTCGTGTATGACTGCCCCAAACTAAATCCTGTTATTTTATTGTTCTTAATTTAGTTCGGGACAGTCATTCTTATTATTTTACCAGTCTGAGCATTAGTACATCGTGAGATGGTACGACTACCTTCAAGGGTTGTTTTGTCGTACCTATGAATTCATGTTTCCATAAATCTTTCAAGCGATAAGATTTATTTTTCGTGTCGAGTTCCCGCTTATTCAATTCATCGAATACTTTTTCGTTCTGCCAATCGAAAACAATTTCTTTATCTATTTTATGGCGGTTCAAAATACACATAGCCCATTCATCGTTAACAAGCGGCTTAAACCAAATTTCAACACTATCGAGAGAAGAATATTTAAATCCTTGAATTCCAAGTGAATCCTGATCTACTGCAATGGCCTCTTTGTTAGTAAGTATTTCGAGAGTTTCATCCGACATATTCCTGATATCGTTGCCTGCAATTAAAGGTGCAGCAAGCATACACCACATTGAAAAGTGAGCCCTGTCTTCGTTGATGCTCATCCCATTACCAACTTCAAGCATATCCGGATCGTTCCAGTGGTCAGGACCGGCGTATTGCCTCAAACCTTTCTGCATATCGAGAATATACATTACTCCCCACGATTTCCAGGTGCCATGATCGACAACACAATCAAAACAATTGGTGATATCACCCGTTGTACGCCAGAGATGACCTACATCTTTTCCCCATTCCCATGGCTGATTGTTCCCCCATTCACAAATGCTCAACACCATCGGTCTCCCCGCTGCACGAATTGCATCTCGCATGGTCATATAAGCACCTTCTGCACAGAGACCTTCAGTATTGCACCAGTCATATTTTAAATAATCGATGCCCCATTTTGCATAAGTGAGCGCATCCTGATATTCATACCCCCTGCTTCCAGGTCTTCCCCCGCATGTTTTAAAACCAGCACATGAATAAATACCAATCTTTAAACCTTTCGAATGAATATAATCCGCAAGGGCTTTAATTCCCGACGGAAACCTTACAGGATCGGGATGGATAAATCCGAGACTATCCCTTTCGCCATGCCAGCAATCATCTAAATTAATATAAACGTAACCGGCGTCTTTCATTCCCGACTCAACCATTGCATCTGCAACCTCTCTAATAAGGTTTTCATCAATATCACATGCAAACCTGTTCCAGCTATTCCAGCCCATCGGAGGAGTAAGCGCAAGTCCTTCATATTTTTGAGAGAACAAATTGCTGTTTCCCAAAAACAAGATTATAATAAACAGGCTTAAGATTGCTTTTTGGTTTTTCATAAAGTTCTCCTCTTATTCTTTTATATAGAGTTCCATCATGCAATTTTTGCAATCGAACTTCAATTCGAATTTCCCGTTTCTGTTTCTTAAGTAATAACGCTCTGAAACATTTTTCCCAGTTTTTTTACATAAACCGATTTCGTCCAGAATGCAATACCTGGAAACCATTAATGGTTTTCTGCTAAATTCTTTAGTATAATCCAATCCCCACTCGATCTTTTCTACTCCGCACTTACGATAAAAATTCTCGGCAAGTTTATTAATAACATTCTCACTGTAATCAATTTCTTTTTTAAAATAATTTGTATAGCGGGGTTTGAAGTAAGAAGTTCGATTTTTCTTGTGATATTCCTTTCTAATTTCTGTCAGTTCTTCAAGTAGATCCCTTCTAAAGCCGTTAATTTGCGAAACTGTAAGAAACGATATTTCATTTTGATCGATTTGCACCTGTTTTACGTTATAAATTGTATTTCCTGTTTTTGAAAATTGTTTTTTCAGCAAATCGATGAATTCAGTTTCTTTTTGTGGTGGAACGGAATTAATTTGATATTCCTTTCTTACAAAAATGCCGTCCTCGCATACGGCTTTAATTGATATTGTATTTTTATCGAAGGAAACATACAAAGAGATATCGATTTTACGTTCTGTTTTTCTATCAAGTTGTTTTTCTAATCCTCTGTTGTAATTTCTAAAAACTTTTGTATTCTCGTGAATCACAAAATCACCGTCATAATAAATCGAATCGTTTGCCATTTTATTTACATAAAAACCACGAAGATTTCCGTTGCTATCAAAAAAGCAGAGCCCATCTCCCGTAGAAATCTCAATATCGGTATCAAGTTTAACAAATCCTTTTCCTGATTTTTTAACTTTTCCAATAAATTCGCCTATCGATTTTGGTGAGTTAATCGAGGCTAAAGGTGCATTTTTTCCATTAATAAAAAGACTGGTAAAACCACGATTAAAAGATTTTTCCAGCTCAGGTACAAAATTAATTTTAGATTTACCGACTGAAGCTCTTGCAATTTCAGTGGCGCCGTTTATCAATTCATCGAGCTGCTTACGATAAAAAGACGTCACGTTTTTAACATAATTGACGTCTTTAAGTCTGCCTTCAATTTTAAAAGAAGTAATCCCTACTTCGATTAACTCTTTTAGATATTCTGTTAAGTTCAGATCTTTTAACGAAAGGAGGTATTTATCTTTTATTATCGGTTTTTCATTTTCATCAAGAAGGTCAAATGCCATACGGCAGAATTGAGCGCACTCGCCTCTGTTTCCACTTCGATCGAAAAGCGCTTTACTTATATAGCATCGACCACTAAAACTTACACAAAGAGAGCCATGTACGAAAAATTCGAGTTCTGCATTTGTGACCTGGCGAATTTTTTTAATTTGTTCTAACGACAATTCTCTTGCAAGAATTATTCGGTCCACTCCTATGCTATCGATAAAACGAATTCTATTAAGAGAATAATTATCAGTTTGCGTAGAAGCAATTAGTTTTACAGGAGGAAGTTCAAGTTCGAGGAGAGCAAAATCCTGAAAAATGATTCCGTCGATTCCTGCATCAAACAAAGCAAATAATAATTTTCTTACTTCATCGATTTCTTCGTCATAAATGAGAGTGTTAACAGTCGCATAAACATTCACCCCGTAAGGATGGGCATAATCTGTCAAGCGTTTAATATCATCAATCGAATTACCAGCTGTTTTACGAGCACCAAATTTAGGGGCACCAATATAAACTGCATCTGCACCACAATCGACTGCCGCAATGCCTATTTCCAAATTACCTGCAGGAGCCAGTAACTCAATCTTCTTTTTCATATTATTTTTTTTCTTTTTGCTTCTGACATGCTTGATATCGATACATTTAGATCTTGCAGAAGCCCATCTTTTAATGAATAGATAACACCATGTACACTGAGGTTCTTCTTTTCTTTCCACCTCTTTTGAATTATCGATGTACCGCATAAGTTTCTGACCTGTTCAATAACATTTAAGCGGCACATCATATCAATCCGATCTTCAGGATTTTTTACTTCCTTAAACATATCTTGATTAAATCGATATACGTCTTTAATATGTCTCAGCCAGTTGTCGATCAGTCCATGTTCTTTCGACTCCATTGCAGCTTTAACACCCCCGCATCCATAGTGTCCACAAACAATTATATGTTCCACATTCAAAATTTCGACTGCATACTGAATAACCGATAAGCAATTCAGATCTGTATGAATTACCATATTTGCAATGTTACGGTGTACAAATACCTCGCCGGGCATTAACCCGATAATTTGATTAGCAGGCACTCTACTGTCAGAACATCCAATCCACAAATATTTCGGATTCTGCTGATGCGATAATTTTTCAAAAAATTCCGGATCTTTATTTTTAATTGACTGTGACCATTTTCTGTTTTGAGCAAACAATTTTTTTAATGCGGGGTTCATATACCTCCTAAAACATTTTTTCCCTTTTTCTGAAATAACTGAATAATGCTTTTTCAAAATTTTCGTTTGTCATGATCAAGTTATATTCGATCCCATAATTGAGCATCTCATTCTTTAGTTTATCGATAAAACCGGCAACCGATTCTGAATAAACTTTTCTGATGTGATACGGTTGCGACGATAATTCTTCGTTTGTTTCCAGGTCAACAAAGAGAGCATCCTTATCAAAATCGAAGTCGATTTCCGTCGGGTCGAGTAGATGGAAAAGGATAACTTCGTTTTTTCTGAGCTTAATTTTTTTGATTGCTTTGGCTATATTCTCTACATCGTCGAAGAAATCGGAAATTACAATTGTCAAGCCCCTTTTTTTTATCTTTTCGGTTACTTGACTCAAACATTCGGTTGTATTGGTAGTTCCTGCTGTCTCTATTCCAGCAAGAGAGAGTAATATTTTTTTTAAATGCATTCTGTTGGATTTAGGAGAAAGATAATTGTGAATCTTGTTAGAATAAATCGTAAGAGCCACAGCGTCTTTCTGGTTAATCATAATATAACTCAAAGCCGAAGCAAGCGTAACGGCATAATCTAATTTAGTAACTGGTGCATCATGCCTGAACTTCATCGAATTGCTCACATCCAGAAAAATATTACAAATTAAATTTGTCTCTTCTTCATACTGTTTTATATAAAATTTGTCGCTCTTGGCATAAACTTTCCAGTCAATATCGCGAACTGAATCACCCTGCATATAAGGTCGATGTTGACTGAATTCAACGCTGAATCCATGATAAGGACTTCGGTGGAGTCCAACCATAAAACCCTCAACTACAGCCTTTGCTCTCAGCTCAAGGTTTTTAATTTTAGTAACGATTTCTGGCTGCAGGTATGAAACTATGTCTTTCGATTTAATATACATCTCATTGACTTTTAAGTCTTTGTTCAAGCAATTTATCGGGAGAAACTCCGAGATATTCCAGCTCAAGTTTAACTGATGTGGCCATCTCGCTGTCAGGGTAACGTTTCAGAAATTCTTCGTATGTTTTTCTTGCAGAGCTTGTATCGTTCAACTCATTAGCTTCGATATATCCCGCTATGAATAAAGCTTTTTGCGCCTCTGGAGTGTCTGGATATTCCGTAGAAAGTCTTTTATAATAGATTACAGCATTTTTAAGGGATTCAATTTTATTGTTCTCATTTATCAAATTCATTTGATAAATTTTGGCAATCTCAAGGAGGGCTTTTGGTGCAAGCTTGCTGTCTGAATGTTCATCGAGCAATTTTTTGTATTGATTTATTGCCCCATGATAGTCATTCTTTTTAACCAGTTCGACTGCTTTACTGAACATTTCGGTATCGCTTTCTGAACTGCAAGCGATAATAAATGCAGAGAATAAGATTATGATTATCTTGCGCATAAATATCCCGATTTTTGCTTTCTAATATACAATATTAATCGAATAATAGACGTGAAATCAGTTTGACTGTTTGAAGAGTTTGAGCGAGTCGCCCCTCGAATTGGAAACCTTTCTGCCAATCGATTCGATTTGTAATTGCAGGCAGGAACGACAATCATCTGGATCGTCATTGACGCATTTTCGATTGGCATAGATTTGATAATTTTCTCTATAGGGAGAAGGTGTAAAATCGGGCATGATCACATTTGCGCCAACTTTAAGCCCTTTTATTCTGCCGTCTTCATCGAGTGTTGCAAGAGCAGTTGTAGCGGGAATATGAACATCTTTTAGTACAATCCTGGCAATAGCCATCGTTTTGAGTGTAAGTAAAACATCACCGGGTTTTTTATTCTGCCACGGAGTACCAGGAGCAGGAACAAACGGGCCAAATGCAGCCATGTCAAGCTCATATTCTTTGCAGAGAAGAATATCGTCTGCAATATCTGCGAGAGTCTGATTGGGCAGTCCAATCATGTTTCCCGAACCGACTTGATAACCGATCTCTTTCAAAAAGCGAATATGTTCCAGCCGTTCGCTCAATTTTTGATTTTCATGGTATGCTGCATACAATTTGGGATTTGCCGTTTCGTGCTTTATTAAATAGCGGTCGGCACCAGCAATTTTCCATGTTTTGTATTCTTCAAAATCACGTTCTCCCAGACTCAATGTGATTGCAACATCAGCTTTTTGTTTAATTGAATAAATTATATAGGCTATTTTATCCGTATCGTAAAAACTATCCTCTCCCGATTGTAGCACAATCGTAAAAATTCCTTTATTTATAAACTTATGTGCTACTTCGACCACTTCGTCGGGTGCCATGCGATACCTGGTAATACTCTTATTACTTTTACGCAACCCGCAATAGAGGCAATCCTGTTGACAGTAATTTGAAAAATCAATAATTCCTCTCAGATGAATTTCGTCACCGCAGTAGATTCTGCGTACTTCATCTGCCCGATTGAACAACAGTTCAATCTCTTCTTTATTGGATAAACCGAGAAGATATATAATTTCCTGCCGGTTAAGATTATCTTTGTTCAATAACTCATTAATGTCCATAATCAAGGAGCTTATATTTTAGTTATTAGAAAAATACATCGCGTTCGCCTGCATCAACTCGCTCGACCATTTTCAATGTTTTATTTTTGGTTGGCTCTTCCAGTTTTTCAATTTCCTTGAGGAGAAAATCAAGAGCAACTTTTTTAGTTTCTTCCGAGGCGTAGTCGAGTAAATATTCCTTGAAAGTTGAAATTGCATTTGGCGAACAAAGTTTTCCAATATTGCCTGTTTTAGCAAGTTGCATAAATCGATCACCGGTGCGTGAGGATCTGTAACATGCTGTGCAAAAACTTGGGAGGTATCCTAATTGACAGCAGTCGCGCACTACTTCGTCCAGAGAGCGGTGGTCTCCTAATTGAAATTGCTCCATCTGGTGTTCTTCCAAACTTTCTTGCGATTCTTTATACGCACCTGGTGAAGTGCGGCTACCTGCACTTATTTGTGAAACGCCAAGGTTGAACAATTCTCTCCTTAATTCCGGGCGCTCACGAGTTGACAAAATAATTCCCGTATAAGGTACGGCCAGTCGAATTACTGCAACAAGTTTTTTGAACGATAAATCGTCTACGGCAAAAGGAGGATTTTCCGAAATGGGAGCATTTAGTGCCGGTTCAAGACGTGGCACTGAAATGGTATGGGGACCAATACCGTATCTTTCATCAAGATTAAAAGCATGACTTAGAATTCCAAGGGTTTCAAACTTATAATTCGTAAGACCAAATAATGCTCCGATTCCAACGTCGTCAATGCCAGCCTGTAAAGCTCTGTCCATTGAATATAATCTCCACGCAAAATCGCGCTTCGGTCCATCAGGATGCATTTTTATGTAAGTTTGATAATGATATGTCTCTTGAAAACACTGATAAGTTCCTATTCCAAAACTCTTTAAAGTTTTGAATTCATCCACCGTGAGAGGTGCAACATTAACATTAATTCTTCTGATATTTCCGCCATTAATATTAACTTTATACATCGTATCGATAGCTTTACCCACAAAATCGAGTCCCGGTTTTTTCGGATGTTCACCTGCAACGAGTAAAATTCTCTTATGCCCCTGTTTAACCAAAAATTCTGTTTCTTCTCGTATTTCTTCGAGGGTTAACGTTTTCCTTTTTAATTCTTTGTTATCTCGACGAAATGCGCAATAGAGACAATTGTTAACACAAACATTTGTTATATAGAGAGGAGCAAACAATACCAGTCTATTTCCATAAATTTTTTCCTTAACCTCTTTTGCTGTATGAAACAATTCTTCGAGTATCTCATTATCTTCGATATTTAGGAGAGCAGCACTTTCTCTGAGACTCAATCCTTTTGCATCTTTTGCTTTTTCGATAATTTCACGTTGATAGGATTGGTCATTAAGTCTTTTGTCCTCAATTAAAGAATAAATATATTCTTCATTAATGAATTCCATACTGCCTCAATAAAATTGTGTAATTTTAATAAAACAATAAGTATACCAGAACTGAAATTAGTACGTAAATGAATTAAAAAGGAAGGTTTTTCTTAAAAAAGAGAAATATTTAAGGCAATATTCTATAATTACGATAAAATCAGACAACGCCGTTTTCGGGTATTTCGATAAATCCTTTAGAACCGTTAACAATACATTGCAATCCAAAGGGAATGGTAATATTGTCTTTAATGTGTCCATGCTTGAAGTTGTAAATGACAGGCACTTCCATTTTTTCGAAATATTCGAGAATAACTTCATTAAGCGTAAAAGAAGCTTTACTCATATCGGTTTCATAACAATCAACAAACCTTCCCAAGATTACTGCCTGCGCATTAGTAAAAAGTTTTGCTAGACGAATCTGGTTGAACATTCTGTCAATTTTATACGGCGGTTCGTTAATTTCTTCGAAGATTAAAACTGGAGACTTAAGTTTAGGTAAATATTCTGTTCCAATAAGAGACGTAAAAATACTAAGATTTCCTCCGATTAAATTTCCTGCTCCGCGGCCATTACGGAGCACAAAAAATCTTTCACCAGAAGGATTTTTAAGTCGACCGATTTTTTTATTTGACGTAAGCGTACGCCAGAAAATTTCTTCTGTGAATTCACTTATCTGATCATGAAAATCAACTGCAACCATTGGTCCTGCAAACGTAACAAGACCACATTTTTTCAAAAAAGCCAGTTGAAGTGCATTAATGTCGCTGTAACCGACAAAAATTTTGGGATTTCGTTTAATTAAATTATAATTGATTTTATCGAGAAGGCGAGTAGAACCGTAACCACCACGTATTGAAAAAATTGCTTTAATATCCTTTTTTTCGAACATATAATGCAAATCTTCGAGGCGCTGCTCGTCTGTTCCTGCTAAATAGCCCTTCTTCAATCCGACATTTTTACCTACCTCGACACGATATCCGATGCTTTCAAGATAACTAACTCCTTTATTGATTTTATTCAGGTCGTCAGGCGAAGAAGCAGGCGATATTAATCCAATAACATCACCTGCCTTTAATCTTGCAGGCTTAAGCAATCTCATTAAGACTTTTTATTTTTTTCATAAGCTTATTACAATATAAAAAAAGTATGTCCTTTGGCAAAACCTATTTCGTTATACTTTGCTCTTATAAAATGATTTTTTTATTTCAGTAAAGGGTAATGAATTTTTATAGTATCAATATTCGTCCAAGGCAATTCATCAAGAGTAATAACTTTTTCATCGTGATAAATTTCAAGAAATTGAGGATTTGATTGAATACCGCTGTATGGGTCGCTCCAATGCATAAACCAGACCCAGCGCGGTTGAGCTTCCAATATATCACTTGAAGGAAGTGCTCCAACCTCGCCTAATGCAATAGGTTTATTCTTAGCCAGTTCGAGCAATTCTTCGTAATTCTCCTGATTAAATCCTTCTGAATAGACGTCAGTAGCAAGGATATCTACCACATCGTCGCCGGGGTAATATTCAGCATAAGAGTCGACTCCAGGTTTTACTTCATTTGCATTAAAGACCCAGAGCAAATTATTCAGCTTATGAAAATTAACAAGTCTATCAAAAAGCATGCGATAAAGTTTTTTATAACCATTTTCTCCTCCTTTTTTTCCCCACCAGAACCATCCACCATTCATTTCGTGATAAGGTCTCCAGAGCACAGGTACCCCAGCATATTTAAGTTGTTTAAGAAACCATGCAATTACATCAACCTGAGATTTCCATCTTTGGTTTAATTCCGTACCATCCGTTATCAGTTCATTCCATTCTTCATCGGACAACTGACTTTGAATAGCCGAACTAAAATCAACCGGTTCATCCATATTTGGAGGCACAGCATGCCACATTAAAGTAATAATAAAGCCCTCGTGATATCGTTTTATTGCTTCGTCAACAATTTGTTGTCTGTAATTAATTCCGTCCCATGAACCAGGCTCGCTGAATCCAAAATCCTGTCCAAATAGAGCAGGGTATTTTCCAGTTGTTTTGTGAACTGCAGGCAATCTTAAAGAGCCGAGCAATGGTACAGAATGTTGGCCAGCCAGCGTAAATTTTCCTGAGATCGAGTAGAGGTAATTAAGCAATTTGACTGCTTCGGGAGAAGCATCTGGAGTTACTGGCAAAATCTTGATATCCTGCGCCATAACAGTCAGTGTTAAGCAAAACAGTAAAAATATTTTTTTCAACATATTTACTCCGCATTAGTTAATATATGCTGCTTCCATTAAAATAAAGAAAGCCTGCCCTTCTGTAGCTGTACCCGGGTGATTAAAATCTGGCGAACCACATACACCTTGAATTAGACCGTACTTATCAAATTTCGAATGAGCTGCTTTCCTCATCAATTCAGCCTTTTCAAGATATGAACTATCGAGCCATCCTCCTTTTACTCCTTTGAAAATCGAATATGACAACATTTGAGATAAATTGGTTTCTACAAACGAATTATTGTCATCTACTATATTATAAAATAAGCCGTCGTCACGCATATACTTTAAGCAGCCGTCGAGTAAATTTTTCAGTCGGTTTATTAATAACTGCTTTTCATTTGTCATCGATTCGGGAAGTTTTGGAATAACTCTCGTAAAACCTGCCGCTGTCCAACCATTTCCAACTCCCCAGAATTCTTTCCTTGCAAATTGATTTTTCTCGAAATCCCACATATGCGACAACAGTTTTTTTTCGTCATTCCACAAAACATGCCAGACTCCGTTTATTTGTTTCATTGCCTCTTGATATTTTCCTGCGACAACCAAAAATGGCGGCAACATGTAATTAATATCACTCCAGACCTGAGGTACATTTGTAAAATGATAAATAATTCCGTCTTTATTCCTTGGAGCATCATTTAAAATATAATTCAAGAGTTTGTTAAATCCTTCATATAAATTATCATCCCCTGTTTTTCTGGCTGCCCAAAGAAGAGCTTCGCCTGGCGAAGCGGCATCGCTCAGCGCAAATTCTTCTCCTAACATTGCCAGTCTACCGTCAGCACTCTGTCTTACGACTGCCTCTTTTGCCATTAGAATCACAAGTTCTTCTTCTCCATATTCAAGTAAAGCTTGCATTGCCACACCTTGCTCCCATGGGGCTCTTTGCATTGTCAGCATTGCAAGTATGGCTTTCTCGATCATATTAGTGCTCTTATCAAAAATTGTTTTTTCTTTTGTCGCGTTATTTAATAATTTTCCCCGAACGATACCCGAACTAACTAATCCAAAAGGAAGAATACTTAAAAATTGTTTTCTATTCATTCTCAAATGCGATTTTTACTATTAAATAAAATGCCTATTTTGTATTAATAAAATAAGTTATCTATCTTATTTCGCATTTATTATATCAAAAATATTTTTTGACTAATTCGAGCATTTTACGGTCTAATTTATGTCCTTTATAATTTTCATATTTAACATCATTTCTTCGACTGTTTAATATGCCGAAGTCTCCTTTTAAATTCCACATTGCATGCCCCCAACCGACCTCTTTCCATAGGGATAAAACATCTTCCATCCATCTGAGACATACATCGTGTGGAGTTTTATTGTAGCAACCCCATTCGCCAACGTGAACGAGCGTACCTTTCTCCACTGCTGGCAGCCACGAATCGATTAATTTTGCTCTTAAAGCTTCTTTGTCCCATATCTTTCCATTATCCGCTTTCAGTGGCCAGGTGGGAGGATTAAAAGTTTCAAATTCGTCTTCTGGAACCCATGTAGCTGTATAATGACTCAAACTCATCGGATCATATCCTCTTGTGCTTTGCATTGGTACAATACCAATAAGTTCCATCACAGGATACCGCCCAATTTCTCTACCATCGGCTATAATAAATCTATCAGGATCTTCTTCCCTTATCCCATCAACTAAGGCCTTAACAATATTTACATATCTTTCCACATTGGTATTTTTAGGTGGCTCGTTAATTAAGTCAAAACTAAGTTGTGAATTTGAAATTCCTTTATAGCGTCTTGCAAGAAATTTCCAGTGATAAACGGCAGCATTAAGAGCTTTTTCCATATTTTCAGGAGAATCTTCAAACAAATCATACGGTTCTAAATTTCTTCCATTAATACAATAGCCTGGTATTCGATGTAAATTGAGATTTATGTGAATTTTATACTGGCGCCCAAACTCAATTAATTCATCGATATCTTCAAATACATCTTCGTTTATTTCATACCAATTATCTTTTGATGCCCAGTTCCAGTAGGACATAGGAATTCTTGCGAAATTGAATCCCCATTCGGCCATTATTTCAAAGTCTTCTTCATTAAATTTTCTGCGGGGTCCCTCGCCGCTTGTTTTTTCTGTCAAATTAAAACCGATATAGCGAGGAATTGAAAGTTTATCTTTTTTATTTGCATATGAAAATGATAGTGGTAAACCACTTAAAAGACTGCTTGCTCCTAAAACTCCACTAAGTTTAATAAATTCTCTCCTGTCCATATTGATTTCCTTATTATTTGTTCAATATATGGTCGGCTGCCAATGCCAAAAGAATATAATCGACTGTTCCTCCGCCAAGAACATATTCCGTCTGCTGCCATAAATAGGGCCATACTTTTAGTTCAGGGAGATCGGGACGTATGAGAGCTGTTCCACTTCCAATTCCACCGGGTATATATGACCAGTCGGCACGATTAAAACCATATGCCGTTGTCAATGAATTAATTCCGACTCCCGACACAAAGGAGGCATTATTTTTACCGGGGTGCACACCTAAGATAAAGTTCAATGCATTTAAAAAGTAATCTGGCTTAAATAACTGCGGAAAATAAAGATTAAGAAATAATTGTGAAACTCCGAAGGCTTGAATTCCCCATCCTGCCCCCCAAATATATGGTTTATAAGGAACACCAAAGGGATTTTCTTTTTGAGATTCTACAACATGATTATAAAATTTAACAACACTATTTTCTATCTCATTTTGAAATTCAGCATCAAAAATTTCTTTTATTCTTCCTATTACAATTGTATGAGAATAAATATTTTTTAGTAATTCAAAACGATTTTCCAATAATAGATTTTTATATCTTTCGTCTTTGGTAGATAAATAGAGCTCGGCCGCAGCATTGAGCTTTTCTGAATTAAAATTCGAAGTATCTTTTTCGAATAATTCTTTGGCAATCTTCAAGCATTTTTGTGAAAGTTCATCATTAAAATTCTTCATTGTTCGATAAGCAGTAGCAAGTGCTTGAACTGTTAGCATTTCATGTTCAGTATTTTTTTCGGTAAAGACCCAACGATCATCTTCATCAGGTAGATTATTAGTCATATTTACAGGATCACCAAGTAAAACATACTGTCTTAAATCTCGACATATAATTCCACGGTACAATCTGCCCAACGATTCGTATGAATTTACAATCGAAAGCAAACCATGTTCAATTTGTTGAAGGAGATCGTTCTTGCCGTCGGGGATATGGATTTCGACAATTTGATTTTTTTGATCAATCGTTGTAACGTCTATCTCTGGATGGAATATTTCATAAGCTAAAGATAACTTATAAACTGTTTCCGATTGCGATTCTATTCTCAGGTCAAAATCTCCCGCGTCGTGCCATCCACCTTTGTTCAGTCCAGGCACGTGCGTACCGGAGTTAAAGTTTGTCATAGTAGATTCAGGCTGAATATATCCATCAAAATGGTTATAATTAACTGGAGCCATAACTGCATCATCGATATGACATCGGCCATGCCATACACGATAATTTTCATTTACTCTCATATGACACATTTGCACAGGAAGAAAATATTCAATTGTAGGCTGCCAGATATAACTGGAATAAATATTTCTATCAATTCGGAATTGGTTGCTAATAATCTGGAGATTGTTTTCGTTATAAACAATTTGATATAAGCCCTCTTTGTCTAAATCGCTGAAATCCCACGTAAAATATTTATAACGCAAGAATTCACCCCAGAAATCAGGAACTATCTTGTCTCTTAAAATAACTACCGTATCTTTATCAATCCTTTCAAGACGTAAATTGCCTTTCCAGCTAAAATTTTTGTCGGTTTCAATTACTGCCAATTTTTTCTGTACAGGATGGTAGCCCAGTTGCGAAACTTTGACGACTGGTGTGTAGTGCCATGTAGTATCAATTGTAGGAGTAATAATCCAGCGAAGCGCTTCATTCTTATTATCTGCATTAATTCTTGACCTTAAAATAAACCATCCATTATTATGATTTATTCTACCATCATAAATTTCTATATCAGTGGTAAGACTTTTAATAGAAATTTTGCTTTTCGTATCAGCGTCCAGTACAACTTCACGACACCTGGTCAAAGGAGTATGAAGAGAAAATAATGGATCTTTTGGGAAAGCAACAGGTTTTCCATCTGCCATGAAAAATTTACCAAAGAAGTAGCCTGGAAAAAGTTCTAAATTAAAACCAATTTTATCCATCCATTCATCAGGAATGGGGTCATCAATTACAACTGTAACAAGTATTGAACGATTCTCGTTAATTAGTTCAGTATTGATTTTGTATTTTAATTTCAAGTCGGGATAGACAATTGGATTAAATCCCTTACGGTTTTTAGACGAATCGGGATACCAGAGTTCGACACTAATTACCTGGTTTACCCTGTCGATTGTTTTATTACCCATTTTGGGTACAGGCGACCATTGCCCTGGTGTTGCTTCAAGACGCAAATCACCATTAGCAGCAATTCTTTCATCATTTTTTATAATTGTTATGCCGCCTTGATGTCCTTCGGGATAAAAGTCATCAAATACTGTAAGGTTAAAACCGGGTGCTTCATAATAATTTTTTTGATTTAGGAATAATTTGCTCGATTGAGCTGATAACTGAGTTATTAAAAATAAATAAAGGATTAATAAATTTTTTGTTTGCATGAGGTTTAATCGACTTATGTGCATAAATAAAAGACAGCCGGCAAAAACCGGCTGTCTGAAGATAATGAAATGAGAATCAAATTACTTGAGCAGGATCATTTTCTTAAATGTTTTGAAATTCCCTGCTTCGATACCGTAGAAGTAAATTCCTGAAGCCAGATTTGAAGCATTGAAATGGACAATGTGTTGACCTGCAGTCATTGGACCATTGACCAGAGTAGCCACTCTTTGACCAAGAAGATTGTAGACTGTTAATTTGACCATTTCGGGTTTAGCAAGTGTAAATCTAATTGAAGTTGTGGGATTAAATGGATTCGGGAAGTTTTGTTCGAGAGCATAACCCGTAGGAATTTCATTTTCGTTGACAGATGTAATAGTAACTTTCAATAATTGTATCTTATCAAGATTAATATTGCTGGCAGAAATAGCTACCTGGTGAGAACCCTGTGTTAATTCGAAACTGTCAGTTAATAATGCTAAGCCAGTTGAATCGTCTTTGCTTTCAAATGCAAGTGTAGCGATATCAGCACCATCGACTTTTAGAGTACCATTTTGCGTACCTGAGTAATTCTGATAAAGAATATTTAATGCATAGGTACCATTAGCTGGAGCATCGACATTAAACGTAACTGTGCCGTTTGAATTCATTGCAACCGACCTAAACCCACTTGGTACCCAAGCTGCACCTTCGACCTGAGGTGTTACGAGGTCGTAGGTAGCATCAGGAATGCGCAGTTGAACTACAGGAGTATTGGTTCCGGCAGGTATGACATCAATACCAGCAAAATTTTGATAGCCCCAAGAGGATTCAATGCGTATTGTATTATGTCCTGCGGGCAAAGTTAAGGCACCGGCTTCGAGAATTTCTTCTTGTTTTATCAATGTCCATACCCATTCATTTGGATTAAATTTGCCATACCAAATATTAGCTTGCTGTTCTAAAGGACTCCAAATATATTCACCCCATCCCATCGGATCATGAATACTAACGCCATTTACTATAATTCTTTGGCCTCTTGTTCCATTGCCGCGTAAATTAGTCCATATATTCAAATCATATTGACCAGCTTCTGCTAGTTCAAAATCCCACTGAATATACCCGCCGCCATCCATTTGGAAGTAAGCAAATCCCTGCACTTCTTTAATTTCTGCGTCGCCAGATAATGTGGCATTTTCAGCTTCGTATTCAGCTAAGGGTTCATACTCAACAACAGGACCTGCCATAGCTTCTATTTGAGCAATATATTGATCTTTGTTTTGTTCAAATATTTCCTTTTTATCGGGGAACCAATTCAGATCGCCCAACGGTAAACCATCAGTACTTGCTGTCATTAATGCTGCATCAGTATATGAAAAGTTTTCGGGAAGTGGCCAACTGGGACAAACATTGCATACTTCTCCAGTTATATTATCGATAGGTAATTTCCAGAAATATTCCTTGGCAGGTAGAGTGTTGGAACGAATATCCTTAATGTTTTGAATCATATCGTTAATAATTTCAGGTGTATATGTTCCGATATTCGGCATATTGCTCAACCAGACAGTGTCTTTAATTACCATATTTTCATAAACGTCAAAATAATCTTCCTTTGTCATTGGTCCAGCAAAAGGTTGCGCAACGATTGTATCTCCGTAATAAGCAGCAAAAGCAGGGTCACGCCATGCATATGCATTTGAAAATAAAATACGACGTCCTTGTTCAGGGCCATATTTTGTGGGTAAGGCGCCAACACTGAAAATCGATGCCGGAATTGTACGAGGATCGCGCCCTGTTGCAGTAATATCAGCATGACCTTCACCATGCCAGAATGGATTAATAAAGAGGTTATTTGTAAAGTATGCTTCTTTCCACCAGTTACCTGCATTTAATGCACGGCCCATATTCACAATTGTATTGTGGTTGAATCTGATATAATTTGCAGCGCCACCTTCGAGCTGAAAAACAGTCATATTAATATTAAAGAAAGTATTGTTTTCGACTATCACTGTATCCTGGTCTGCCCAAATTGACACACCGCGCCCTTGCCATTGCTGATCGGCCGGGTGACCTTGTATATTCCTGAAAACACAATTAGTAATAAAGATATCATTATTTTTTCCTGTAAATGCTATAGGAGCAAAATTTGTGCGTTCGAAAATACAACCGTCAAACACAAATCTTGAATCGTTGGCATCAAGTTGAATTGGTTGATAGTAGGTCTGAGAACCAAATTCGTCGCAACCAATAACATAAATATTTTTCATTGTAAGAGAAGCGCTCGGTTGCATCAAGCGATCGGCATGTGTTCCGTCTGATCTTCCTACTAATTGTAATACAGGAGGATTATCAAATTCTGTAGACCCTCCTTTTTCACCAACCAGTCTAAGATGAAAGTCAGAATAAGTGATTTTTTCAGAAATCCAGTAGAATCCCCCGCGTAATAATTTGTAAACACGTCCTTCAGGACGGTTTGTATCGTTTTCTATGGCATTTCGAAGAGCATCCGTCATTACTTCACCCGTAACCGGGTCCTGCCATTCTACGACTAATGTATCCCCCGCTTGAGCACTGGCTTTTTCAACAGGCAATACGAAAACAGCAAAGAGCAGTGCTAATATTAGAAAACGGTAATTGAACTTCATATACTCCTCCACTTATTGGTTTGATTTAAGTTTACTTATGTGATTAACCACATTATAAATTATATCTAATTCCCACATCCATTGAGAAGCCATAATATTCAATATATGTGGGATTCTTCAAAGACGAACCCCTGAATGATTCGTCAGGCCGATTGTTCAGATTTGTAAAGTTAGCAAATACCTGAATGCCGTTATTGAGCTTTTGCTGAATTGTAAAATCCCATCTGGAATACGGTCCTGTAAAGTTATCCAGCGCAGATTCGGATGAAATATAGGTGACTTTGTCTGTTTGATAGAGATATGATATACGTGCCGAGAAGCCCTTGTAATCATATCCCAAAGTAATATTAACAATATGTTTAGGTTGATCGGGCATACGTGCTACTCTGAAGCTGTCGACAAGTATTGGTTGTCTTCTCGGAGGTCGTGTACCAGGAATTAAATCGCCTAATTTATTGTAAAAGAGTTGTTTTTTAATTTCTGAATGAATGTATGTATAGTTGACATTAAGTACTACACCTTTTAGTACACTGGGTAAATACCAGAAATTTGTTTGCCACTCAAGTTCAATTCCCTTATAATATGCAGGCTCAGGATTGTTAATATATGTGTCAATTTGAGGCGCTGACTTTAACCAACTGTTTGGGATGTTCAAACCGGAAACAAATGCAGTATCCTCAAATGTGTATGCTAAGCCAGGCTGTAAAATATAGGATGCATAGAATACAAGATCGTCAATTTTTTTGTAAAAACCTGTGACGCTGAAAAGTCCAACATAATTTTCATAAACCGATATCGACAGGTCATAATTTGTTGAGTGTGAAGGTTTAATTTTAGAATTAGCAGCTTTAATATAACTTTGATATGAATTAACCCACGTTATTGGAGCATATTGAATATAATCGGGACGCGTCAAAGTTTCTGTACGAGCCAACCTAATTTTCATCCAATCAACAGGTTTGACAATAAGATGAATCATTGGAAGGAAAAATTCATTATCGCGTTCGACTTCTAAATCCTCGAAATCAGCTGGAGCAGCTTCTACATTATTGGGTGTTACCTGACGGAATCTTTGACCGTTATAAACAGTATTTTCTTTTTCCCACCTCATTCCACCAATTAACGTGAGGTACTTTGTTACATTTAATTCACCCATTAAATAAGCAGCTTGAATTGATTCTTTGCCGTCATAATCATTGCCGAGTGAACCAATAGAATAACGTCTGGCAATCGCAGCTGTATCGCCTTCAATTTCTTCTTTTGAAAATATGGCTTCCATCACTTTATTCATTAAGTCATTATCTGCAACAAATCCGAGAGGGTAATCACCATTTAGAAAGTCATCGCGATTGTAATCACTAAGAAATCTCGAAATTGGCAATACAGCGTTTTCTCTTACCAATATTGAATCGCTCTGAAAGTTAAACTGATCGGGATACTTTTGTGCAAGATATAATAGTATTCTTCTTAATTCGCGACTTAAGCCAGTACCTGCACCATATTGCAAACTACCACGCCCATTTTGTTCTTGATCATAAAGTCGCTTCAACCATTTGAACTTAGTACCCGCTTTTAGATATCCATTAATATCTTTACTGAGTGTAAAAGGCATTTGTAAATTCAATTGGAATGCAGTTTCATCTTCATTTAGTTTCGTGCCGTAGATATAACCCGATTCGAGTCCCGTGGAATTTGTATCTAAAGTGACTAATGAAGGTACTTCGGTTGGATGTGTTTCAGGAGTAATCATTCCTGTTTCAAATGAAGCATTTTCCTGGACAAACGTCCATGTTCTGTCACTGGGATTATTATTTCTCGATGAAGTATGTGAAATGCTGAAGTCATATTTGAGCCAGTTAAAATCCTGTTCCATTCCAACAGCACCAGTGAATATAGAAGTTGTTCCACCTCGATCTTCCAAATCATAAAAATGTCTATTTTCACTTAAAAGCATTCGATTAATACGATATAAACCATCCCACGTTAATTTGTTGTAAAATGAATTTGCCGTTATTTTCCCATTTGAGAGTTTATAATCAAGAAGTAAACTGCCGCCTGTTCTTTGTCGTTTGACATTTTCTTCACGCAGTCTTAATTGAGAAATGTATACTTGAGTTTCGCCCGTATTGATATCTGTAGTCCTCAAATATTCACCTTGAAATTTATCTGCACTTCTGTCGTAATTATCAGTATTAAAACTTGCTATCACTCCAAGTTTATTATTATAGAATCGATTGCTCAGATTTGCAGATAAATTGTAATTACCGTAATAATTCTGAAGTTTGTTATATCCACTTTGGATATTAGTATTCAAATGAAAACCATCTGGAGCTTCTCTTAGTTTGAGATCAACAGTTCCACCTAATGCATCGGCATCCATATCGGGTAAATTTGCTTTTTTAACTTCGATTCCATCAAGAATATTCGAAGAGATTAATGATAAATCGACACTCCTATCGTCACCACCGGTAGCGGGTAACCGAACACCATTGACAGTAACGGCATTATATTTGGGTGAGAGACCTCTAATTTCAACCTTTGTGGCTTCCCCTCCGTATCGTTGAATTGATACTCCTGGCAAACGTCCGATCGATTCAGCAGCATTGACATCAGGCAGTTCTTTTATACGACTTTTCGATACCACATTTGCAATAGTATTTGACGAAAATTGTTGATTTATTGCTTGGACCTGACCTTCTACTTGAGCAGTAATTACAATCGTCTCGCCCTCTAACGTTATGAACTCAAGATAAAAATCCTGCTGAACAGTCCTATTATCAAAAATTTCAATTTCAGTAGTTACCTGGCGGTAGCCGATATATGATACTGCAATTGTATGTTTACCAGCAGGTATACCAACAATGCTATATCTTCCTTCGAGGTCGGTCGCCGACCCGAGACTCGTTCCCTGTACAATTACATTGGCACCAATCAAGGGTTCGTTTGTTGCTTTATCGAATACTCTGCCTCTTAGCCCCCCTGCAGCATTTAAAATTTCAGCCGCACCTAAAAAGAATGAAATAAAAATCATCAGTTTACTGCAGAAATCATAAAATGTAGAACTTTTCATTCTGCCTCCTCTAATCAACAATTAAGTTAAATTTAATTATAGATATAGTTTACTGATAGTAATTTATCACGGTAATCCAAGAATCTTCCCTCCATATAAATATCAGCCAGCCCTATTCTATTTCTTTTCATAAAAATTAATTACCAATTATAATGCCATTGAATATTATCTGAATTAATTGCAAAAAGTTCGAAAGTCTTCTTGTGTAATTATCAATTCAATAAAATTTTATAAAAATAATAAAGCATAATTATAGAGATAGTATTTCCTTAATTTTTGAGATTTTTCAAGCAATTAATGAGCGCCCGTGTTGTATGATAGTTTGCTTTCCAGATTGATGCCTTCGGATAGTATTCCATTTTTTCAACCGAATCTTTCCCCCAGAAATACCATCCCCCATAGTTTGAGTCAACAAGATATTTTTCGATATAGACTAAGGTTTTTTCAAAATATGCATGATATTCATTTTTTTCAGCGGGGAAGTAACGCGACATAAGGAGCGCTGTATTTAGAGCTTCTGCCTGAGCCCACCACTCTTTGCTCCTTTTAATAATTGTAATCTTATCTTTGCCTTTGAAATAATATCCCCTATCAAAAATACCACCTTTACTTAAATCCCAACCGTTCATTAATGTATGGTCGGTCAATTTTTTCGCAATTTTCAAGGTGATGTCATGGTCACCTAAATGCAATATTTCAGAGGTTTCCAGCAATAAATAAGCAATTTCGATATCGTGCCCGAAAGAGACATGGTCAAATTCATAATTTCGCTTTCTAACTTCCTCACTCGAATCGCGATATGAAATCGGTTTAAGATCACGACTGAAAAAGAGATTCATATAACCAGTCGGAGTTACAATTTTATCACGAATCAGATAAAAAATTATCTCTAAACGTTTTTTCAAGTGATCATCTTTCCAGACTTTATATAGTTCGGTAAACGCTTCAAGTAAATGAATTGAACTATTCTGATCTTTGGGAGGTGTATGGTTATATCCGTTTATAAAAGGAGTCCCGTCACGTTCCATAAACTGGAAATAGCCGCCGAATTTTTCGTCATAACTATGTTTATCGAGCCATTCGAACGTATTGATGGCTAATTTCAAAGCATTGGAATCGCCTGTAGCCCTGAAATATGCCGCCAATCCATAAATTGCAAATGCATTCCCATACGCTTTTTTAATAATCCTTCCATCTTCCCTGATTATCCTCCCTTTTCTGTCGACAAGATCATAAAATCCACCATATTTTTTATCCCACATAATGGTTCTGAGAAACTCGACACCATGCTTGGCGTATTTGAGATATTTCCGATATTCCGGAAAGTGGATAGCGGCATTCGATATCGACCAGACGTGTCGCGCTTGTGTAACTATCATTTTGTTCTGGATTCCTTCGACTTCCCACTTATAATTAATATCGCTGAAATATCCTCCATATAGAGTATCGACACAGAGCGGATACCAGAGAGAAATCTCCTGCTCGAGTAGATAGTTCAATCTTGCAATAATGCTTTCCTGATTACTTTGTATTCTACTCGTCGAAAACAGGAGAGTATTAGAAAAAAATATTAATAGAGATAAAAATTTTTTCATACGATTTACTTTGAATTTATTTAACTGTTTTATCGAGTTCCATATTTAAACTTTTATACAAATCTTTTCTGCCCGCTTTATCTTTTTCAAGTATTTCACGGGCATATTTTGCAACCTCTTCTGCTACATAACGAGGAACGACCACTACTCCATCGCCATCAGCCACAACAACATCTCCCGGACATACCAGCACGCCACCGATAACAACAGGACGATTGATCGATTCAATTTCATTTCTGCCCGGTCTAATTCCTCTCCCTTTTTTTCTGTGATAAAGCGGAACGCCTTCAATTTCAATTTCATCCGTGTCTCTTGAAGCTGCATCTGTAACTACGCCTACTGCACCGAGTTTTTTCCAGGCAAGAATATTATATGATCCAATACTGCCAATATCCTTCTCTTCTACGTCATCAATTACAATAGCAGAACCAGGACGAATAAGTTTGACAAATTCTTCGTGCGAATATTTGCTATAAAAATTTCCTTCCCACTCTTGAAATTTTTCACCAGGAGCCGGACGGTCAGATTTTTGAGTCGGAACATATCTCACAGTTAGAGCAATGCCCCTGAACTGGTGTGTTAAATTCTTGGAATCTTTCCAGCAAGCCTGAATCGATGGATCGACCAATCCTGTATTTGGAAGTCCAACCATATCCAATCCGTCAGAAACGTCGGCAACACGCAATCCCTCGTACATTTTCAATATCCTTGCATCTTCTTCAGCCGTATAGACTTTTGTCGGTATATAATTGTATCCCTGCCTCAATTTTTCATCCGACAGTTCCTGAGCTGTTGTCAACCTTACAATTAAAAAAACGGTTAGAAGAATCATTATTTTTTTCATAGATACCCCGCTCTAATTTTTAGACTCAACTATTACTATTACAAACAAAAATTTTGTCGACTTAAAAACTTTCTGCCCCCATAATATCGTATTCCATGTAGATGACTTTCTTAATTAAGGAATCATTTAATTTATTTCAAGATAATAATCAGCTATTAACTAATAACCCTAACTTCTCATACTTCCATTCTAATCCCTAATCCCTATTCCCTAATCCCTAATTTTCTATACTCTTTAATAATTCTATCGATCATATCGTTAGTTTCTTTTTTCACGATCATTCTTTCAGGTTTTTCTTCGAACCACGTTAAAGTTCTTTTAATTCCTTCCTGAAAAGGGATCATCGCTTTATAATATGGGACGAAGGATTTGATTTTCGAATTATCAAATATTGCCGTCCATGTTTTATCGCCCAGTAGACTTCCTTCCATTGAAGGTTCGCATTTTACAATGAAATCCGAAGGGATATGAACGATATTTGGTTTAGTTCCTACGGCATCAGCAATGTAATAATGAATCTGATCCCACGAAAGAGCTTCGTCTGAAGTAATATGAAATGAATGACCAATTGATTTAAGATTTCCAATCAAGCCGACAAAACCAACTGCAAAGTCGTCCGAATGAGTTAAAGTCCAGAGAGAAGAACCATCGCCGTGGACGATAATTGGCAGTCCCTTTTTAATTCTGTCGACGATTGTATATTCAGTCCAGCCACCGATCGGCACTGGAATAACATTCGAGTATGTATGAGAAGGTCTTACAATTACTGACGGAAAGTCGTCATCGCGGTAAGCTTTGTTGAGCAACTCTTCGCAAGCAATTTTATTGCGCGAATAATCCCAAAAAGGATTCTTTAACGGTGTCGATTCTGTAATCACAGAATTGAGAGGTGGTTTCTGGTAAGCTGAGGCCGAGCTAATGAAAATATATTGTTTTGTTTTCCCTCCGAAAAGTTTAATATCTCTTTCAACGTCTTTGGGGTCAAATGCAATCCAGTTGACTACCGAATCCCAGTAGTGTTCCTTCAGCAATTCTTTCATTTTATCGATATCATTAATATTGCATTTAATATGTTTTGCACCTTCAATATTAACATTGTTCTGTCCCCTGTTTAGCAAGTAAAGATCGTAACCTTTTTGTACGCACAACCTGCTAACGCTTGTACTAATATTTCCTGTACCACCAATAAAAAGAACTTTCATAATAAATCCTTTATTTCTTTATTCTGATCAAAGATAACGAGTAATAATTCAAAACACTATTATTTTTTAGCGTCATGATGAAATTTTTCATGAATATTAAAATGGAGTCGTGGAGCAAATTTTGAATTTTCCGATGCAAAAAAAGATGCTATTACAGCACCAAGAGGCTTTATAATAATTCCCTTTGTTTTTCCTTCAATTAATCGCTGCATAACAGGCCTCGATATTACAAAATAATTCTTTGCCCCTTTTCTCATCTTTACCTCGTAGTCGATAATCATTTGAGTATTTATTACGCGGTCGATGCTTTTACCTTCGAGGAGGAGATCGAGAGTTACATTCTCGTCCACCCATTCTAAATTGCCATCCAGGATTTCTGAAATGCGTACCATGCCGAAATCCTTTTTGTAGTCTGGGGAATTTTGCAAAGAATACGTTGTCAATTCCAGAAGCGCCGGACCGGCAGCAATTTTACTTCTAAATTCTTCAAAATTCCATTTGAGAATTACATATTGTGTCCCGCTCACTGTAAGCAGATTAACAAAATTACCTTCTTCATCTTCGGTTCCCCAATTGTTAAAGTTATAGTTAGAATAAGATAAATCTACACTAGCGTCTTCATCGACAATTAAATGAAATTCAAATTCTGAAGTATCCGGAATTGGCGGATGATATGGTATCGGCTCGCCCAGATCTTTTTCAGTTTCAGATACCTTAACGACATCGACTTTAATATAATCAATATCGACCCAGTATTTATCGAATCCCCAATCCATCATTGCTATCTGTACATAAATAGTATCACCGGGATGAGCGTCGAAATTTTTTGTAGTCATACTTATCGTATGCCATCCAGAGGTGTCTGAGATGTCATACTCCATAAGATGCGTATGAAAATCGGTAGTGCGTTGTGTATTGAAATGCATGTTAATTCTTTTTGGTGCGCTGCTTACTCTTACTTTAGCTTCAACTCTGAGTTCGTAATCTTCTTTTTCAAGCAAGGACAAATCGAGATACTTTGAGACGGCTCGTTTTATCAATGCCCACCAGATGCCTCTTTTATCGTGTTTAGCGTCTACAATTAACGAAGCGTAATCGTCGACCTGCTTAAAATCGATTTTTACATTACCGTCACCAGCAAAGTATGTCCAGCCGTTTAATCCTTTAGGGTCGTACTGCAGTCTATCTTTATCAAACTCATCAATAAATTGTGCCGAGATATTTATGAAAGTTAAAAATAGTATTATAACAAACATTCTCTTTTTCATAATAAATTTTGTATTTACGTTTAGTGTATGCTTAATCCAAAACATAGTTCCAGCATGATTCTCTCTTTGAGAATGAACTGTAAAGAATCAATGTGATTATATTTTTAATAAAAAATTATTCTTTTAATAAAAGCAATGCATTTTCAACCTATTAAATTCAGGTAAAGAATTTATTAAAATCTGGAATCTTATTAGTTGATTTTCAAGATATATGCCAGAAAGTTATTGTTTGGGGTGCTTTGTGCGGGAGTTCTTTGTGCTGGGGTTGTTTGTGCGGGAGTTCTTGGTTTTAGATATTACCAAACACTCAACTATATCATCTATAAACTAACAGGCATCAACTCTCTTCGTCGGGTTTATCTCGTTCCATCTTTTGTAATTTCTTTTTGTGAGAAATAATTTTTGCTTCTACATAAAACACTAAATCCTCTGCGATATTTGTGGCGTGGTCGGCAAGTCGTTCGATATGTTTGGTCATAACAATTAAATGTGAACACGGTTCGATTAAATCCGGATTAGATTGCATTTTTGAAACGAGGAATTTGAAAGCTTGTTTATTATACTGATCCACAATTTCGTCTTCTTTCATAATCGCTTCAGCCAGCTTGCTGTCGTTATAGATAAAAGAATTGATCGCATCTTTTAACATTTTACGTGCTTGTTTACCCATCTCGTTAATTTGCGCCTCGACAATCAATGGGTAATTGTTGGCTGTTTTTTTTACACGTTTGGCAATGTTAACGGCTATGTCGCCACAGCGTTCAAGTTGATTATTGATCATCATTGCAGATATTATAAAACGGAGATCACCTGCAAATGGTTGAAAAAGTGCCAGTATGTTTTCGCATTGAGCCTGTATTAAATTGTCGTAGGCGTCAACTTCGAGATCGCGCGATTTAACTCCCTGACACAATTCGACTTTACCTGTTTCAAGCGCTTCAATTACTCTTTCGACCTGTTCATCGACAATCGAAGCCATTTTAATAAGATTATTTTTTAGACTTTCTATTTCAGCGTTAAAATGTTCCTGCATAATTACTCCGTTTAATTAACCAAATCTACCGCTAATATAAGCTTCTGTTTTATCGTTTTGAGGTGCGGTAAATATTTTTTTCGTTTCGTTAAACTCAATCAAATCGCCCATATAAAAGAACGCAGTTTCATCGCTTACACGGGCAGCCTGTTGCATATTATGTGTAACTATAACAATTGTATAATTTTTTTTCAACTCAAAAATCAGGTCCTCAATTTTTGTCGTCGAAATTGGATCCAGAGCACTTGCCGGTTCGTCCATTAAAATTATTTTAGGTTCAACAGCAAGAGCGCGTGCAATACAGAGCCTCTGCTGTTGTCCACCACTTAGCGACAATCCACTCTTTTTCAGATCGTCTTTTACTTCTTCCCAGAGTGCTGCCTTTCTGAGAGTGTTTTCAACAATTTCTTCGAGTTGTTTTTTATCGCGTATACCGTTGATTCGAGGACCGTATGCAACATTGTCAAAAATCGACATCGGAAATGGATTCGATTTCTGAAAAATCATTCCGACATTTTTCCTCAATTCTACTATATCGATTCTGTCTTTATAAATATTTTTACCGTCAATTATTACGTCACCTTTGATTTTAACACCGTCAATCAAATCGTTCATCCTGTTGAGACATCTCAGGAATGTCGATTTACCGCAACCCGAAGGTCCAATAAGCGCAGTAATCTTATTCTTTTTAATATCAATCGAAATATCTTTCAATGCCTGAAATTTGCCGTAAAAAAGATTCAGATTTTTTACTTCAATAATATTCATATTTTCAGCCGAAACGTCCTGAAATATATTCTTCAGTTTGTTTATTAGAAGGATTAGTAAAAATTTTTTTTGTATTGTCGAATTCAATCAATCTACCCATATAGAAAAAAGCGGTATAATCGCTCACACGCGCTGCCTGTTGCATGTTGTGCGTTACGATCACAATAGTGTATTCTTTTTTTAATTCATAGATCAAATCTTCGATTTTAGCTGTGGCAATTGGATCCAGAGCACTTGTGGGTTCATCCATAAGAATTACTTCGGGACTGAGAGCTATTGTACGGGCAATGCACAATCTTTGCTGCTGTCCTCCAGAAATGCTCGCACCTGAACGGTTGAGATTATCTTTAACTTCATCCCACAATCCGACTTTCTTTAAATTTTCCTCGGCAATCTCGTTCAGTAATTTTTTATTGCGCATTCCGTTTAATTTCAATCCTGCAACGACATTATTCATAATCGACATCGTAGGAAACGGATTTGGCTTCTGAAAGACCATCCCAACTCTCTTCCTCAGTTCTACTGGATTGATGTCTCTGATATCAGTGCCATTGAATAAAATATTTCCAGTATAACTTCCGCCAATAACTTCGTGCATTCTATTCAAACATCTGAGAAATGTAGATTTACCACACCCTGAAGGACCAATAATGGCAGTAACCTGTTTTTCAGGAATATTGAGATTTACTTCAAATAAGGCTTGTTTTTCTCCGAAGTAAGCAGACAATTTATTTGTGGAAATTACGGCTTCCTCCTGAGTCACTTTACTGCTTTCGTAAATTACATTTGTTATGGGTATTTTATCCACGTCTCGATTCAGTTGGTTTTATATTTAGAACGAGTAATTATTTTGAAAGTTAAACTTAGTAAAGAAATCAAAATTATTAAAACAAGAGCGGCAGTCCATGCCTGGGCATTCCAATCTTCAAAAGGCGCCCGAGCGTAATCGTAAATATAGACCGTAAGAGAAGCAATCGGTTCGAAAATATTTGTAGACCAGAATCTATTACCCAGAGCAGTGAACAATAAAGGAGCAGTTTCACCTGCAGCTCTCGATAACCCGAGCAATACACCAGTTGCAATCCCCTTCCAGGCTGTTCTCAAAACAATGAATAGAGAAGTTTTCCACTTCGGTATACCTAGCCCCAGTCCTGCTTCGCGATAGCTGTGTGGCACCAATTTGATCATTTCTTCTGTAGTTCTGGTAATCGTGGGAATCATCAAAATTGCTAATGCAACTCCTCCTGCCAGTGCAGAAAATTGTTTCATTGGTACTACAACAATTGTATAGGCAACAACTCCAACTACAATCGACGGTACACCACTTAAAACATCTGTCAAAAATCTTAATAATTGTCCGAATTTGTTATTTCCAAATTCAGCCAGATAAATGCCCGACATAATTCCTACAGGCAATCCAATCGCCCCTCCTATTCCGACCAATATCAATGTACCGACAATTGCATTTGCCATTCCACCACCAGATTCTCCAACAGGTTTGGGCATTTCTATGAAAAATTCGAGATTCAATCTGCTGATGCCTTTCGAAACAGTATAGTAAAAAATAAAGATCAAAGGTAATATGGCAACCAGAGCTGCAAGGAAAGTCAATGAATTAACAACAAAGTTGACTGCCTTCCGATATTTAAGTCTACGTTTGTATTTTTTTAATACTGTTTCCATTGTTTTTCAATGCTCCAGACTAATAAACGTGCGGCGATATTGATTATTATTGTAATAACGAACAATATCAAAGCCAGTTCGATTAATGCGCTTAAATAAAGCTCTGTGGTGGCTTCGGTAAATTCATTGGCAATTATACTAGCCATTGTATAACCTGGATCGAACAGCGATTCCGAAATAATGGGGCGATTGCCGATGACCATAGTTACAGCCATCGTTTCACCAATTGCTCTGCCTAAACCAAGCATGATAGCACCGAGGATTCCAGATTTAGAATTTTTCAATACAATTTTAATTGCTTCCCATTTGGTTGCACCTAAGGCAAGAGCTGCTTCTTTTTGAATAGACGGTACCGATTTCATAATATCACGTGATATCGAAGTAATAATTGGTACTACCATAATCGAAAGAATAATAGCAGCTGCTAACATTCCAAAACCGTACATCGGGCCATCGAAAAATGGTAGGTAACCGAAATTTTCGTTTAGAAATGGTTCAACATCTTCACGCAACCATGGGACCAGTACAAATATTCCCCACAAGCCATAAACAATACTTGGCACGCCAGCTAGTAATTCTATCATAAAAGACAAAGGTTTTTCGAGCCAGCCTGGGGCCGATTCAGCCAGGTATATGGCAACAGCCAGACTAAGTGGAACTGCCATTAATAGAGCAAGAAAAGATGAAACAAGCGTGCCGTAAATTGATGGGAGTGCCCCGTAGATTTCTTCCACAGGGTCCCATGTAGTTTCGGTTATGAAATCCCATCCAAATTTATCAATCGATAATTTCGAATTGATATACATCTCATATCCCATCAGTATTACCATCAAGAAAACGACAATCGCAAAGATCAAAGTCAGCTTCTCGTAGATTAAATCGCCAGGATTAATACGCGAGGCTTTGAGGGATTTTTTTGCGAATTTCATTTTTCCCCTAAATTTTATTTGACCTTAATCGGTTTTCCATTAACGGTCAACATATCGATCTTTTTCATACACAATTTAACAACTGAAGGTGGTAAAGGCGCATAGTAAAGACTTTCAGCATACGATTCGCCTTTTGTCAAAGCCCACTTTAAGAATTTAACCAGAGCTTCGGCTTTCTTTTGATCTTTCATATCTTTATAAATTAAAAGCCAGGTGAAACCGGAAATCGGGTAAGAATCTTTTCCGTCAGCGTTTGTTATCATCGCTCTTAAATCATCAGGCATTTCCCTTGCAGCTCCATCTGATGCAGCAGAAACAGTCTTGAAATTAGCTTCGATAAAATTGCCAGCTCGATTTTTTATAAGTGCATAGGGAAGTTTGTTTTTTACTGCATAAGCAAGTTCAACGTATCCAATAGCTCCAGAAGTTTGTTTAATCATTCCAGCCACACCTTCATTACCTTTGCCGCCCAACCCAACTGGCCAATTAACCGAAGTATTGTAACCAACTTTTTTCGCCCATTCTTTGCTTACATTCGAAAGATAGTGCGTATAAATGAACGTTGTACCGCTACCGTCTGAACGATGTACCACAATAATGCTTTTATTTGGAAGTTTTACGCCTGGATTAAGCTGTGCAATTCTTTTGTCGTTCCACTTGTAAATTTTCCCCATAAATATATCTGCAATTGTGGGACCATCTAATTTTATTTTTTCCTTTACTTCTGGCAGGTTATAGCTAAGAACAACAGCCCCTAATACTGTCGGAATATGGATTACCTCTGTGCCTTGCTTTTGTTTGGCTTCCTGCAGTTGTGCGTCGCTCATTGGACCATCGCTGGCTCCGAAATCAACTGTCCCTTCTATTACCTGCTTTATACCACCACCACTACCAATCGATTGATAATTTATCTGAACACCTGTCTGTTTATTAAATTCGTCGAACCATTTTGAATAAATAACGTATGGGAAAGTGGCTCCGGCACCGTTGAGTTTTACCTGCGCCTGCAGGTTTAATATACCTGCAAAAATAAACACCATTAAATAAACTATCTTTTTGTGCATTTTATCTCCTCTAAATATTAATAAATTACAAAAGTAAAATATATGGAACAAAATCTGTTTGTAAATACCTTAAGTTATCATTTAAATAGTGGTTCTTTTATGAAATTTTTCCAGAATATTATCAACAACCGTAGTTATTGAAGAATATCCGTACTTCGATTGGTCATCTATCAATCCAGATTTAATGTAATTAAAATAAGTTGTAATTAAAACATATTTATCAGAAGTCGATTGAATAAATGCAAAGTAACTTATGAATTTGGAATCCTTTAATTCACTCATTGGATTAATAATAACATTAAACCAGTACATTATTCCCCGATTTGATACTAAATTTATTTGATAAAACTTTTCGGCTATTTTAATGCTGGTATTAAAGAAAATTCTCCTGAACTGAAATCCGTTGATGTCGTCATTATGGCTGTTGTTACGTTTAACTCTATAATAATAATCCCCAAAGACAAATCTGCTAACTATGGGAAGGTCATGTGCTGAAGTTTGAAATGTAATCATTAAAAAGAACGTAATTAATGGGAGAACAATTTTATTGCTCACCTCTCTCCTCTCTCTCCGGTTTATAAAAAAAATGTGTTACACAATTATAAGAATTAAAAGTATTCCAAGTGTTAAGAAATTGTTAAATCTATTAATCCCTGAAAATGAGGTTAATTATCCATTTGATTTGTAATGCGGGAAGAAGAAAATCATATAAATAACTAAGGCGTTCCGCCGGAGAACGGAACGCCTTCTGGAAGAGAGGAGAGAGAAAGTTTATTTTAACAATGTCATCTTTTTAGATACAACATAATTTTCTGTTTCCAATCGGTAAATGTAGAGTCCCGAAGGCAGATTATTTGCGTTCCATGTAATATTATATTTCCCTGCTTCTTTGTAACCGTTAATTAATTTTTCGATTTCTTGACCGAGTACATTGTACACCGTCAATTTTACGTTGCCCGATTTCGGCAGTACGAATGAAATTG
Organism: Melioribacter sulfuriphilus; assembly: GCF_051488685.1. NCBI lineage: Bacteria > Pseudomonadati > Ignavibacteriota > Ignavibacteria > Ignavibacteriales > Melioribacteraceae > Melioribacter > Melioribacter sulfuriphilus. The sequence goes on along the minus strand of NZ_JBPSEH010000002.1, from coordinate 7,912 downwards.
TGGTTGTTGGATTGAAAGGATTTGGATAATTTTGACTCAATTCATAACCAGCAGGAATTATATTCGTGTATTCTTCTTCTACGCTAGTGATTGTATAGTCTGTAAATTGTGGGTCGTAATTTGCCCAGTATTCATCCCATCTAACACCCGAAGGATCAAATGCACCGATATAATTTACTACTTCAAAGAATCCACCAATTAAACGTGGATTATCAAAGCTTGCTCCACTTGCTGCCGGTGAATCTCCCATCGGTACTGCATTTGGATTATTCTGATTGAATGGATCGGTTAACTTTACTTCTGCACTTGTTGCAAATTCATGGTTCGAATATGATGGAGTCTTAAACCATGATGCAACGTCAAATCCTGATACGTTGGTCGTAAGATTTTTTCCACTCTGTGAACCTGCTATTATCGTATTGCGTATCTGTAGACTATCTGACTGCGCTCCTGCTACGCTATTCTCTCCGTCGAGATACAATCCCACCGGATAACCCATCACTATCGAATTGTACAACGACGTCAATGTCGACCTACGCAAGTGTAATCCGCGTTTGAAATTTGGATTATATCCACTGTAATCCGGTGTTACCAACGGTCCTACCATTGTCACGTTTGAAAATATCGGTCGTGTACGTGGCTCGTTCAATGTACCCGTTCCATCGTTGTCAGATTCAAATCCATTGCTACCACTTATATCCGCTACGTTGAAATCTCGGTATGCTACCAAAAATTGTAAATTCCCTCTGTATCCGAAATCTGTATCAAATTCATCATCCACTCCTTTATACGATATCAAATACTTTGCATTTACCGTACCTCCGAAAAATTCATACGAATCATCCCCTGCATAACTAACCTGTATGTGATCGATTGTCGTACCTCGTCCTACTGCTGCTAACGTTAAACCATTTATTTCATTGTCCGGCAGAAATGCTATACCAGGAAATTCTATCCTGACATAACTCATCCTTCCACTATTATCGTTGTCATCCGGATTATCTCCACCTCCGTATATCGTCCCCGTTCCTCCTTCTATTACCGCCGTTCCTCCTGGCACATTTATTCTTGCCTTACCTGCTATGATTATTCCTCCCCAATCTCCTGCTCCTCTTTGACCTGCGGGCTGTTGACTTGTAAATATTATTGGACGACTGGGAGTTCCTACTGCATTGATCTTTGCCCCTCGATTTATTATCAGTGTACCTTTCGAAGATTTCTCTCCATATATTATTGTACCTGCAGGGATTGTCAATGTAGCACCCTCATTTACATTAACAAATCCCCTCAATAAATATTTCTTATTTGCATCTAATGTACGGTCTGTATTTATCTCCCCTTCCAGTACTTCGTCATAGGATGCTAAATTACCACCACCATTCGATACTGTATAGTCAGTATTTTGTGGGTCGTAATTTGCCCAGTATTCATCCCATCTAACACCCGAAGGATCAAATGCACCGATATAATTTACTACTTCAAAGAATCCACCAATTAAACGTGGATTATCAAAGCTTGCTCCACTTGCTGCCGGTGAATCTCCCATCGGTACTGCATTTGGATTATTCTGATTGAATGGATCAGTTAACTTTACTTCCGCACTCGTTGCAAATTCATGGTTCGAATATGATGGAGTCTTAAACCATGATGCAACGTCAAATCCTGATACGTTGGTCGTAAGATTTTTTCCACTCTGTGAACCTGCTATTATCGTATTGCGTATCTGTAGACTATCTGACTGCGCTCCTGCTACGCTATTCTCTCCGTCGAGATACAATCCCACCGGATAACCCATCACTATCGAATTGTACAACGACGTCAATGTCGACCTACGCAAGTGTAATCCGCGTTTGAAATTTGGATTATATCCACTGTAATCCGGTGTTACCAACGGTCCTACCATTGTCACGTTTGAAAATATCGGTCGTGTACGTGGCTCGTTCAATGTACCCGTTCCATCGTTGTCAGATTCAAATCCATTGCTACCACTTATATCCGCTACGTTGAAATCTCGGTATGCTACCAAAAATTGTAAATTCCCTCTGTATCCGAAATCTGTATCAAATTCATCATCCACTCCTTTATACGATATCAAATACTTTGCATTTACCGTACCTCCGAAAAATTCATACGAATCATCCCCTGCATAACTAACCTGTATGTGATCGATTGTCGTACCTCGTCCTACTGCTGCTAACGTCAAACCATTTATTTCATTGTCCGGTAGAAATGCTATACCAGGAAATTCTATCCTGACATAACTCATCCTTCCACTATTATCGTTGTCATCCGGATTATCTCCACCTCCGTATATCGTCCCCGTTCCTCCTTCTATTACCGCCGTTCCTCCTGGCACATTTATTCTTGCCTTACCTGCTATGATTATTCCTCCCCAGTCTCCTGCTCCTCTTTGACCTGCGGGCTGTTGACTTGTAAATATTATTGGACGACTGGGAGTTCCTACTGCATTGATCTTTGCCCCTCGATTTATTATCAGTGTACCCTTCGAAGATTTCTCTCCATATATTATTGTACCTGCGGGAATTGCCAATGTAGCACCCTCATTTACATTAACAAATCCCCTCAATAAATACTTCTTATTTGCATCTAATGTACGGTCTGTATTTATCTCACCTTCCAGTACTTCGTCATAGGATGCTAATTGAGCATATAGAGAGATTCCACAGAAAAAGAATAGTAGTAGTAATATACGTTTGTGCATTATGTACCTCCTTAATTATATTTTATATGAAATGCTTATAGAAACCGCTGATTCTCTACTGTTTAGGCGTGCTTTTTTATCGCCCTGTCTAAAAGTTTGATCTTTGCCGAGAAGATCTTTGGCTGTAAATTTTAATGAAAGGTTATCTGTTAATTTTTTATTGATTACAAAATCAATAACATCACGCGGCTCTTCAACTATATCTTCCTGATAAGCTGTAGCAACCTCGATTATTCTTTCTCCAATTCTGTTATATAAGAATGTTACACTTGTACCCAGATCTTCGCTGTTATACGACAGGCCAATATTTATTGTGTATGGCGACTGTCCTTGCAGTGGTCTACCATTTCGTGCAATTGTAGTTTCGGTACCCTGTACTGTAACAGATGATTTAACACGCGTGTAATTTCCGTTTATGAAAAAATTTGAAAGAAGTCCCGTAATTCTACCCAATCCGAACCTGCCTTCAAGTTCAAGTCCATATACTTTTGCATTATCAGAATTTCTGTATGTTCTTTCGGAGCCAAGAGCACTTCCAGAAACAACAACTTGTTCAATAGCATCTTTCATGTCTTTGTAAAAAAGACTTGCCGAAATCATCTCGCCGATTCCAAAGTATGATTCGTATCGGAAATCGTAATTTTTTATTACAGCACGTTTGAGTTCCTGATTTCCACGAATTGAAGTCTGAGTATAGAAATCGAAATAAGCAAATGGAGCCAGTTCCCGTAATTCAGGTCGATTTACAGTTTGATTGGCAGATAGCCTTAGATTTGAAGATTCGTTCAACTGATAAATTAGATTAAGAGAAGGTAAAATGTCGTTGTTCGTTAGTTCAATAAAAATATCCTTTTGATCGGATAAGTCCCTTGATTTTACTGTCTGTTTTGAATTCTCTAAACGAGCACCACTAATTAATTTAAGTTCGTTTCCGAAGAAATCGAAGCTGTATTCAAACATGAAGTAGAAAGCTGAAATTGTCTGATCAGCGTTATAATTGTTAGTTCCATTCAGATACTCCTGAATTGAGAATCCATTTCGTCTATAATTTTCAGGGCTGAAGATCCGATCAATCGGCAAATAAAGAAGTCTAAAGTCTGTAAAACCATTGCCTGGAGCGTTTATAATTGTCCCGATCAATCGAGACTTAAATTCTCTATCTTTATTTTCATACAAACCACCAAATTTGAATTTCAACTTATTAAACGGAATGCTGAAGTCTGTGGCAAATCCGGTGGTCGACTCGTCAAGGTTTGAATAGAATCGTCCGCCATTTTTAAGATTGACCTGAAATCCTAAAAGTGCAGCAAATTGATCGTCGCTCCCAATTTCCCTCGCATAAATTACACGACGATAATCGGGTTCATCGCGCTTCGAAATAGAATTAAATAATCGCCATTGAGTTTGAAACGATTTCCCGAAATAATGTTCACCGGATAATTGACCATGGTAAACCTGACGAGAAGTAAATCTAAGTGCGTTTTGAATTTGTTCGGTACCAGAATCGGTATACTGCATGCCCCGTAATTCCGAAACTTCGTCGTCTGAAGTATGGCTATAAGTATTTTTTAAACTAAATTTATGATTGTTACCGAGTTTATAACTAAGATTTAACAATCCCCCCCACAAAGTGGAATATTTATATTGTTGACCTGCATAATTAAAACGAGTTTCACCACTGGCCTCGTATTCATTACGCTCTAAATTGGTTTTGCTGAAATTATTTTTATACGAAATAGCGGCAATAAAGCCGAATCGAGGACCGAACAATGTGACACCATCACCAAGCGAAATCATGAATCCACCATTCAAAGGAGCTTTCTTCGAATGAGTCGACCAGTTGTTTGGCAATAATTTTGCAAATCCCAGCATTTCCTCAGTTGTATAATTTCCTTTGCTCAAGTCTGATGGAATCGAGGAAGGGATACTTCTCGTACCATCATCGATACCCAAAAAGTCAAGCTTTCCACCATTATAAGTCTTGAAATCCGAAAATGAAGTGTTGTTCGAAAAAGAACCATCGATTGTTACGTTTAATTTCAGTTTATCCGGAAAATCGACGGTATTGAGATTGACAAGACCTCCAGCGAAATCACCCGGCTTATCCGGTGTATATGATTTGTCGATAACAGTATTGGCAAGAAGATTTGATGGAATTAAATCGAAGGCAAATGATTTTTTGTCAGGTTCTGTGCTGGAAAGTGGAGAACTATTCAATAGTGCATTGCTATAACGTTCACTTGTACCTCTTACAAAGATAAATTTATTGTCGACAACAGAAATTCCCGTTACACGTTTTAATGCATCGCTCGAAGTTGCGTCGGGCGATCTTCTTATTTGTTCTGCACTTATACCGTCACTGATTGAAACAGATTTTTTTTGTTTATTCAGCAAAGCCGCTTCAAACGATTCGTCTGCTTTACTGGTTACTACTACTTCGTCAACTGCAATAGCCTCAGGTTTGAGGGCTACGTTCTGTATTACAACATCTCCAGCTTTAACAACTATATTTGGGATTCGAGTTTTAGCAAATGAGATATAACTGACAATTAATTCATATTCTCCACCTGGTACGTTTTCAATTGTATAATTGCCTTCTATATCGCTTGCAGCACCAATATTAGTACCCAGAAGCAATACATTGGCACCAATAATCGGCTCTCCGCTTTCCGCATCTATAACTTTTCCTTTAATCGTCCCTTTATTAGTTTGTGCGGATACATTAAATGATAGCATTCCAATAAATAGTAAGATAAGTTGAATTGTTTTGACCAGTTTGGACATTTTTTTTCCGGTTGTAATTAAATAATTCATTTTTTCTCTCTCCTTTTATGTTACACTGCAAAACTATAGGACTAATGTTAACAGAGTGTTAAGCGTATGTTAAGGTAATGTTAATATTGGATGAGAGTAATAACGCTTGTGAAAACTTATAAATCGATAGTGTGGAAAATTATGAAGCTCTTATCTAATATTAATCTGGAGTAAGTACTTTAATTATCTAAAACGAGCTAAATTGAGTCACAAATTTTTATTGCACCTGCTATTATCAAATTACAGAATAGTTTATTCCAATCTTTAATACCAACTAGCTATATGAAGAAAAAGATTAAACTCATGAAGAAAAAAATCTTCGACTTACAGGAATAATTTAGAATAGGCAGAAGTTTCTATTAACTTTTAATTGTATATCTTTTTATACCCCGAGATATGTAATAAAGAGAATAAGGAGGAAATTGAAATATGCTTTGCCTGCTGACATTGAATGGAATTAAGTGATTTCCCTTTTATAAAATTTTATCTCAATTAGATCAGGAATTGAGGGTAGACTTATTCAATAGCTGTCAAATCCGAATAGATCAATTGCCATTTGCCATTAGTTCGTTCGAGATAAGCATTTCCGAACTGGTAAAACACACGGAAGATAATCAATGCCTGTGAAAGCGATTTATCGATATAAATCTTCAGAACAATTGGCATTGTAATTTTGTGGTAATCATCAACCCAGTGGTGATGTGTCAATTGAATTGCCTGCCTTAAAAAACTTATACGCTCGGAATGGTCGGGTTCTGGAGTTCCGTCAGATTGATACAAAAACCGATAGATCATCGAATCGGCTTCAAGTGAAAGATAAACTAATGGTAAATTAACTGAGGGCTGTGGTCGAAAATCAGTTATTTGATTATTAATCAGTTCAACACCTTTATAATAATAAAATTCAGGATTGGTATCTGTCACGGCATACTCAATGCTGTTTTGTACTACGATATATCGGAAATCCGTTTCAAAGTTTTCGTGATAACCGCCAGTGATACGATTTAAATCTTCTGGTGTATAAAACTCCTCGAAAATGTTGTATATCTCACGGACAGTATCTGGAAAAGAATTTTTTTGATTTTCGTTAAAAGGAGGGAGTAGATTCTGCCACATTGCAAATACTGAATCCAGTCCTTCAAGAGAATTATTTTGATATGCAACTTCAAGCAGCCGGGCAATTTCGTCGAAACCAGATTTAATTACCGATTCGTCAGGTTCGATAATCTTATCCCTGCATCCGAAACTTAAAATCAATGTAAGAGAGAGGATGTAGAAAAAATGACTAATTTTTAATTTCATTAAACAACGCCCTCAAAAAGTTATCTATAAAACGAGAAGTAAACTTATTTAATAGATAAAGTCAAAAGCTTCTAAATCAGCAAAAATGAATCTTCGTGTCATTCCTTTATTAAATCCGTTCTACCCCACTCGATAAATTTTTTCTTGATGAATTCTATTGTTTGGAAGTGTTCCTCGTTGCCGTTAGATTTAATTTCGATTGGTTCACCGAAACTAATTTTAACTTCTTTTGAGGGATCAATTTTGCCAAAGTCTTTTAAATATTTCCCATTTGCCCATGCATCGGAGACTAAAGCCACAGGAATAACCGGGACATTATTTTTCTTAGCCAATTTAATACCAAGCGTATTGAAAGATTTAACGTCGAGATAAAGCGAGCGTGTTCGCTGAGGAAAGATGATAATCGATTTTCCATTTTTAATTTTTGCAGCTCCCTGATTCAATACGGCCATTAAATCCTCACGGGGATTTTTCCTCGATACCAGGATCGGGTCACGTGCTGCCGAGACAGGTCCAAACAATGGAAAACGTACCAGCTCCTCTTTCATGACGAATACAACTTTTTTAACTGGATGAATTATGCAGGGGAAAACAAACGTTTCGAGTATGCTCATATGATTCGAAATAAAAATTACTGGTCCATCAACTTTTTTGATATTACTCATACCGTCAATGTTGAATCGTACACCTGTCTTTTCAAGTCCTCTTAAAATATTAAACGATGCTTCAATCCATTTTTCATCGTCGTATTTTCCTTTAACCGCCAATCGGTTAGAAGTATAGACCACTTTGAGCAGTCTAAAAAAATAAAATCCGAATGATGGAAAAACTGACTTTTTGCTTTCACGCGTAATGTATTCGTCTTTTTCTGCCAGATAGTTCATCGCAATTCCGAATAAATTGTAGTGATAATTTAAGAAAAACAATTTTTAAGGGAAAATTTTGTTCGCCGAGAGCAATTATGGCAGGTAGTAAATTGAAGTGAAGTAACTGGGAAGAAACCTCTGAAAAATTATCCAGAATTTAAAAACTTTTTAATGAAAAGCGTTGTAAGAGAATAAACAAAAAAGAGGA